>JBHWSH010000362.1:0-22160 GCA_043427135.1 Marmoricola sp.
TCCTTGGGGCAGGTGGTGTTCTCGGCGATCGGCGAGACCAGGCTGGGGTCCACCTGGGGGACCGCTGCCGCGGCAGTGGCGATCGGCACGGTGAGCTACGCCGTCGCCGGCCGCATCCGGGTGCCTCCCCTGGTGGTGGTCGTTCCCGCCGTGGTGCCCCTGCTGCCGGGACTGGCCATCTACCGCGGGCTCACGCATCTGGTCGCCGGATCCGACGGCATGCTCGACCTCGGCTTCGCTGGGGCTACCGCGCTCGCGCTCGCGGCCGGAGTCATCTTCGGTCAGTACCTCGCCCAGCCGCTGCGTCGCGAAGCGCGTCGGCTGGAGAACAGACTGGCGGGCCCTCGGCTGGTCGGCCCGCTGCGGGTGCGCGGACGGCGGCCCGCACGCTCGGCGCGGCCACGATCCGGACGGAAGGTTTGACTTGGAGTCGAGGGGGGACGTGGCAGGAGACGCCGTCACCAGCTCACCGACCGGGGGACCCATGGCGCAGACACTGGCCTGGGAGCGCATCCGCTCACTGGGTAGCAAGCTCACCACGCCACTGCACCCCGACGACTACCTCCAGCTGATCAACCCGTTGTGGAGCTCGCGAGAGCTGCGGGGGCGCATCGAGAAGGTCGTCCCCGAGACCGACGACGCCGCGACGCTGGTCATCCGCCCCGGATGGGGGTGGCACTACGACCATCGGCCAGGTCAGTACGTCGGCATCGGCGTGGACGTTGACGGCCGCTTCCAATGGCGCTCGTACTCGATCAGCTCACCGCCCAAGCGTTCAGGGCGCACGATCGCGATCACGGTCCGCGCCATGCCCGAGGGTCTGCTGTCCTCACACCTGGTCAAGGGGCTCGAGCCGGGGACGATCGTCCGCCTCGCGCTGCCGGAGGGCGACTTCACCCTGCCCGACCCGCCACCGTCGCGGATGCTCTTCCTCGTCGGGGGCAGCGGCATCACCCCGGTGATGTCGATGCTGCGCACCATGGACCGGCGGGGGCAGCTCGGCGAGGGCGGCCCCGACGTCGTGATGCACTACAGCTCCCCGACCAAGGAGCGGATGATCTTCCGCGACGAGCTGCTGGCGGTGTCCGGCAAGCACGACGGACTGCACTTCCACGAGCGGCACACCGACGACGAGGGCATGCTCGACCTGGACGAGCTCGACTCCTTCTGCCCTGACTGGCGTGAGCGGGAGACCTGGGCCTGCGGACCGGGCCCGATGCTCGACGCGGTGGAGGAGCACTGGGAGCGCGCCGGGGCGCGCAGGCGGCTCCACCTGGAGCGCTTCACGCTGTCTCTGGGCGACAGCGGCGGCGAGGGCGGCACACTCACCTTCCGCAACTCCAACAAGACCATCGAGGTCGACGGCGCCACCACGCTCCTCGAAGGCGGGGAAAAGGCCGGCGTCGGCATGCCCTACGGCTGCCGGATGGGCATCTGCCACACCTGCACGGTCACGATGGTCTCCGGCGCGGTCAAGGACCTCCGCAACGGCGACGAGTACACCCAACCCAACGAGCCCATCCAGACCTGTGTGACAGCCGCGCTGGGCGACTGCACACTCGACATCTGATCTCGACCATCTGATCTCGACAGGCTCGATCACCGAAGGACAGCTCGATCAACCGACAGGGGACACAGGCATGGCCATCGCGGACGTCAAGGAGTACACCCACCTCACCGAGGACGAGGTCGAGCAGATCGGGCGTGAGCTCGACGCGATCCGCGCGGAGATCGAGGAGTCGCGCGGAGCCGACGACGCGGCGTACATCCGGCGGATGATCAAGATCCAGCGAGGGCTTGCGGCAGCCGGCCGGGTCACGCTGCTGTTCAGCAACAAGAAGCCGGCCTGGGTGGCCGGCGCCTCCATGCTCGGCGTGGCCAAGATCCTGGAGAACATGGAGATCGGCCACAACGTCATGCACGGCCAGTGGGACTGGATGAACGACCCCGAGATCCACTCGTCGAACTGGGAGTGGGACACCGCGCAGCCGGCCGAGCAGTGGAAGCACTCCCACAACTACATCCACCACCAGTTCACCAACGTCCTGGGCTACGACAACGACATCGGCTACGGCATCCTGCGGATGGCGCGCGAGCAGAAGTGGCACCCGGCCAACATCGGCCAGCCGATCTACAACGCGCTCCTCGCCACCCTCTTCCAGTGGGGCGTGGCGCTGCACGATCTCGACATCGAGCGGATCCGCAAGGGCGAGAAGGATCCCAAGGAGATGAAGCGCCAGCTGCGCCAGATCGTGCGCAAGGGCCGCAACCAGATCCTCAAGGACTACGTCGTCTACCCGGCTCTTTCCGGCAAGAACTGGAAGACCACGCTCACCGCCAACGCGACCGCCAACGTCACGCGCAACCTGTGGGCCTACGTGATCATCTTCTGCGGCCACTTCCCAGACGGAGCGATGCACTTCACCGAGGAGGAGCTCGAGGACGAGACCCGCGCCGAGTGGTATCTCCGGCAGATCCTCGGCGCCGCGAACTTCAACGGCGGCCCGCTGCTGCACATCCTGTCGGGCAACCTCGGTTTCCAGATCGAGCACCACCTCTTCCCCGACCTGCCGAGCAACCGCTACGCGCAGATCGCCGAGCGGGTGCGGGCGCTGTGCGACAAGTACGACATCCCCTACACGACAGGACCGCTCTACAAGCAGTACGGCCAGGCCCTGCGCACGATCATCAAGCTGTCACTGCCCAACCACATGACCAGCAGCGACGACCCCGCGCCGCCGGAGCGACCCGACACCGCGAACGAGCCGTCTCGCGACCGGCGCCGCAAGTCCGACGCGGAGCGGCCTCCGCGGCGTACCGAGCTCGGCGGCTGGTCGCGAGGCACCTCGCATCCAGCGGACAGGGTCTGAGGGACGGGCTCTGATGGATCCCTCCCCCCGCGACTTCGCCGACCTTCCTCGAGACGTCCACGGTCGGCGGGTCCCGTTCGCCTGCGGCACGGGGGCCGACGGGCACGTGTCGGCGGAGTCCCTGGACAAGCGGCGCGTCACCCAGTGCGCACTCAGCCGCGTCTGCGGCGTGTGCGGCGCCGGCCTCGGCCGGCCGGTCGCGTTCCTCGGCACCGCCGACGAGGTCGCCCGCAACGCCTTCCACTTCCCTCCGACGCACCTGGGCTGCGCCGAGCAGTTGCTCGAGGAGTACGCCGGGGCGGCGGACGTGCTGGGTCAGGCCGGTCCGGTCTCGGGGTGGTCGATCGTGACCACGGGGGGATTCGAGTTCGTTCGCCCGGGCGCCGCCGACGTCGACAATCGGCCCGTCTTCGTGCCCAACTCGATCCTCGAAGCGCCTCCGATCAGCTGATACTCGCCGCACGACGGGCAGCCGAAACCTCCCGCTGCAGGCGGACTAGCCCGATCGGGCTGATGGCGCGCGATCTCGTGTGGCGTACTCCACGCCGGGTAGATCTCCCAGGCGGCGCCACGCCGCCACCAAGACCGACTACCTCGGGAGTGAACATGATCGGACAAGGCGACATCGACCGCGTGACCAGCGCGACGGCGTACGACGACAGCGGCGAGAAGATCGGCAAGGTGGGCCAGGTCTACCTCGACGACTCTTCCGGTGAGCCCACCTGGGTCACGGTCAAGACTGGGTTGTTCGGCACGTCGGAGTCGTTCATCCCGCTGCAGGGTGCGCGGTTCGACGGTGACGATCTGCACGTGGGCTACAGCAAGGACCGCCTGAAGGACGCCCCGCGCGTCGACGCCGACGGCCACATCACGCCTGAGGAGGAGCGTCGGCTCTACGAGTACTACGGCCTGGGCTGGGACGACCACGCCACCACCACGACCACCACCGGCACGGTGGGCACGGAGGGCACCTCCACCTATGGGACCGGCGGCAAGGACGTCGGCACCGACGAGGAGATCGCGGTGACGCGCTCGGAGGAGCGGCTCGACGTGGGCACGCGCACCGAGGAGGCCGGCCGGGCGCGCCTGCGCAAGTACACGACGACCGAGACCGAGACCGTCGACGTGCCGGTGACCAAGGAGAAGCTGGTCGTCGAGCGCAACCCTGTTGAGGGCACGCGCACCACTGAGCCGATCGGCGAAGTCGACGAGACCGAGGAGATCACGCTGCGCGAGGAGCGCCCGGTCGTCGCCAAGGAGACCGTCGCAGTCGAAGAGGTCCGCGTCGGCAAGGAGCAGGTCACCGACACCGAGCGGGTCACTGAGCAAGTGCGCGAGGAGCACGTCGAGGTCGACACCGAAGGCGACACCGGCACCACCCGCTGACCTGGCTCTTGGTGGTCGAGTTCGTTTGATGGGGTCGATCCCAGTCATCACATGACTGGGATCGGCCCCATAGCGCGCGTTGAGGCCAAGGACGTGGCAGGGTGCGGGCGTGCGCCTCGACATCCAGCTGGACGCCCGCCCCGACCAGGTCGCCGAGCGAGCGCGCGAGCTCGCCGCCACCGGTGTCGACGGGCTCTTCACCTTCGAGGGTCCCCACGACGTCTTCCTCCCGTTGACGGTCGCGGCCCCCATCGTCGACGTCGACCTGATGACCAATATCGCGATCGCGATCCCGCGCAGCCCGCTGCATCTGGCCCACGCGGCGTACGACCTGCAGCTGCTGTCTCAGGGGCGCTTCCGGCTCGGGCTGGGCTCGCAGATCCAGCCGCACATCGAGAAGCGGTACGGCGCCACCTGGAGCCGTCCGGCCGCACGGATGCGGGAGATCGTGCTGGCGGTCAAGGCGATCCTCACCAGCTGGCAGGACGGCACCCGGCTGGACTTCCGTGGCGAGTTCACGCGGCACACGCTGATGCCGCCGATGTTCGTCCCCGGCCCCAATCCGTACGGCGTGCCGCCGGTCCTGCTCGGCGCGCTCGGGCCGGTGATGACGCGGACCGCGGCCGAGGTCGCAGACGGGCTGCTCGTGATGCCGTTCAACTCGGCGCGACACTTCCGCGAACGGACGCTTCCGGCTGTCGAGGAGGGACTCCAGATGTCCGGCCGTTCCTCCGAGGAGCTGGAGATCGTGCCCCAGGTCATCGTGGCGATGGGCCGCACCGAGGCGGAGATGCGCACCGCGGAGGCCGGTGTCCGCGGGTTGCTGGCGTTCTACGGTTCGACTCCGGCGTACCGGCCGGTGCTCGACGTCGAAGGGCGCGGGGAGCTGCAGCCGGAGCTCAACCGGTTGTCCAAGACCGGCGCCTTCGCGGAGATGTTCGAGCTGGTCGACGACGAGCTGCTCTCCACGATCGGCGTGCGCGGCACCCCCGAGGAATGCGCCGCGGAGATCCGCCGCCGTTTCGGCGACGTGGCGGACCGAGTCTGCGCCTACTTCCCCGGCTACGACCCCGGGCCCGAGCAGATCAGCGCGCTCGCTGATGCCCTGCGCTGATCGGGCAGACTCGGGTTATGCCCAACCGACCCTCAAAGGCTGATCTGGAGCGCTACGCCCGGCACGTGACGGCCGAGTGGGACGCCGCCGCCCTCTACCGCGGGTTGGCCGCCCTGACCGACGGCCGCCGCAGCGAGGTGCTGCAGGAGCTCGCCGGGATCGAGGACAAACACGCCGCCTTCTGGGCCGAGGAGATCCGCCGACACGGCGGCACCCCTCCGTCGTACGACGCGTTCCGTCCCTCGGCGCGCACCCGCGATCTGCTGGACAAGGCCCGGCAGCACTCGGTCGACCTCGTCCTTCCCATCGTCGAGCAGGACGAGCGAGATGCCGTCGACGACTACGCGGGCGAGCCCGCGGCGCCGCAGTCGATGCTCGAGGACGAAGCGGGCCACGCCGAGGCGCTCCAGGCGCTGATGGCCGAGGCCGTCACGCCCGCCAGGGCCACGCCGGGGGCGGAGGACTGGCACCGCGCCGACAAATCCGGCACCCTGCGCGCGGCCATCTTCGGCATCAACGACGGCCTGGTCAGCAACACCGCGTTGGTGATGGGCTTCGCCGGCGCCGCCGTCGGCCGAGACGTCGTGCTCCTCGCCGGACTCGCGGGCTGGCTTGCTGGTGCCTTCTCGATGGGCTCGGGGGAGTACATCTCGATGATCAACCAACGCGAGGCGTTCGAGCGCGAGCTGGAGTTCGAGCGTCGCGAGATCGAGCTGCACCCCGAGGACGAGGAGCGCGAGCTACAGCTGATCTACGAGGCCAAGGGCATCGACACTCAGACGGCCAAGGAGGTTGCCCGGCAGGTGATGTCCGATCCCGAGGTGGCGCTGGAGACGATGGCGCGCGAGGAGCTCGGCCTGGATCCCGACGACCTCGGCAACCCGTGGGGGGCCGCGGTTTGGAGCTTCCTCGCCTTCTCCGTCGGCGCGCTGGTGATCGTCATCCCCTATTTCTTCACCGACGGCAACCTGGCTCTGGGTCTCGCGGTCGCCGCTGCCCTGCTGGCTCTGGCCACCGTGGGTGGGGTGATGGCGCGCATCAACGGACGTCCCGTGTTGCTCGGCATCGGCCGCCAGCTACTCGTCGGGTCGCTGGCCGCCGGAGCGACGTACCTGTTCGGCGTGCTGTTCGGCGTCACCGTCACCTGAGCTGAGCTGAGCTGAGGTCCAGGTTGCGCCCCATACCCTCGGTGAGGAGCAGAGAGTGTGGGCTCCCCGTGCCCTTCGCAAATAGGGGAAGCCGGTGAGGGTCTCGATCAATACTGGTACTCGCAGCTGATGACCGCGATATCGGCTGCAGTTACGTAGCAGAAATCTGTTCCAGCGCCGCCGTCAATCCAATCTGCGTCGGCGCCTCCGCGGACGTAATCATCGCCGTCACCCCCACGCAGGGTGTCGTCTCCGTCGTCTCCGGCGAGCGCGTCCTTGCCACTATCTCCCCAGAGCACGTCGTTGCCGCCGCCACCGGTGATCCCGTAAACATTGCCCGCGGCGTCGGAGAAAGAGTCCCAATCGCCATTGCCTTCGAGGCCGTCCGGCCCTCCCCCGCCTGCGATGAAGTCTCTACCAGCTTGTCCCCGCAGGTGGTCACCGTTTTCGTAACCACGGATCTCGTCGCTGCCGTCGCCTCCAAAAATATTGTCGTACAAGGCGGTCCCGTGAATAGTGTCGTCGTTGCTCGTCCCGTTGCACGTGCCGCCGCTGCAATTGATCGTTGCGGCGAATGCGGCGGGCCCAGCAACCAGCGCGCCGACCGCGATACCGCATACAACGCCCTTAAGTGCTTAGTCCCCGCGAAACACTCTGGGTGTCATGAGCTCGGCCTCCATTCGTAACCAGCTGCCTCGACCGCTGTTGCGAGCTCCTCGTCCGAATAGCCGCCCGGTTCGAGCTGACCATCGGCCATTGCCAGGACCACCCCGCATGACGGGTCAGAACTCGGCGACTCCCGGCAGAGTTCCACCAAATCAGCTGGAGGAGGGGCGCTGCCGATCCGGTGGGGATGTTCGCTTTGATTGCTTTCTTTCCTCAAAGCCTCGTAGACGTCGTCAATCGTGACGGCTTTGTCGAGCTTCGGGCCTGGGACGTCGGCTGATCCCACCTTGAAGTCGTCGAGGTCTCCGGCTTCTCTGGCAGGCTGTGATTGCATGTCTGTAACGTCTTCAGCGGACGACGTGGGGACAAGCAGCCAAAGCGTTCCGGCCGTTGCAAGCGCCGCCATGCAAGCTGACAAAGTGAACTGCGATCCTCGACGCATGTTGGCCCCCTGAGAAGTGATGTCGATTACATGCTCATCGCCACCGTATGTTCGAGTCCACTGCCTTGGCAACGAGTAACTCCGCCAGATCCGTCTCATCGGAACCGTCCCGCGGCGTGTCGAGCAGATTGAAGGGAAGCGGTCTGGACCGATTCGTCTAGGGCGTGTCTCTCCCAAAGGTTGGCGTGACGGGTGCTGATTGTTGACCCGTGTCGTGTACCGCGGTGCTGACCGACGCTCAGTGGGCCCGGATCGAGCCGTTGATGCCGTCCTCGAACGGCCAGCGGGGGCGGCCGTTTCCGTGACCACCGGCAGGTGGTCGAGGGGATCGTCTATCGGCTCCGCCCGGGCACTGCCTGGCGTGACCTACCCGACGGGTTCGGGCTCTGGCAAACGGTCTGGAGGCGGCACAAGCGGTTCTCCGTCGACGGGACCTGGGACCGCATCCACGCCCGGTTGGTGGCTGAGGCCGAGGCCGCCGGCGAGGTAGACATGACGGTCTCGGTGGACTCCACGGTGAACCGGGCGCACCAGCACGCGACGAACATGAGCCGGGTCGCGCGCCCGGCTGGGGTCCACACAGGGGGCTGAGTCGAGTTACATGAATCGGGCCGCCGAGCCCGCCCAGCACCGCGTCCGGGCAGGTCCGCGGCCGGCCCGGGCCGAGCCGGTGCACTGCAAGGTCGGCGAGCAGCCACCTCAGCATCGGGAGTCACCGGCCTGACCCGCGGTCAGGGCGGAAGAGGCGTACTCCTCGCGGGCCAATCGCGAGCTGCTGCGCGGCAAGCGGACCAAGGCCGTCATCCCGCAACCAGCCGACCAGATCGCTCACCGTCAACGCCGGGGCAGCGCCGGTGGGCGGCCACCGAGCTTCGACGCCGCGACCTACAAGGGCCGCAACGTCGTGGAGCGCTCTTTCAACGACCACAAGCAGTGCCGCGGGCTGGCGACCCGCTACGACAAGCTCGCCTCGATCTATCGCCGAGGTGTCGTCCTACTCGCGATCACCATTTGGCTGCGCCAATAAGGAGACACGCCCTAGCCGTGCGGGCTCAGCCCTCCGGCGACTCCTTCTCTGCGTCGTCGGTCGTGACCTGCGGGCCGGGGGTGCGAGACCAGCTCCACTCCTGGATCTCGGGCATGTCCTCGCCGTGGGTGCGGATGTACTGCTTGTGCTCGATGAGCTTGTTCTTCAGGCGCTCCCGAACGTGTGCGGCGACGCCGCGTAGCCGCGGCACGCGGTCGATGACGTCGATGGCCAGGTTGAACCGGTCCACCTGGTTGAGCACCGTCATGTCGAACGGCGTGGTGGTGGTGCCTTCCTCCTTGTAGCCGCGCACGTGCAGGTTGGCGTGGTTGGTACGCCGATAGGTCAGCCGGTGGATCAGCCACGGATAGCCGTGGTAGGCGAAGATGACCGGCTTGTCCTTGGTGAACAAGGAGTCGAAGTCGGCGTCGCGCAGACCGTGCGGGTGCTCCTCGTGGTGCTGCAGCCGCATCAGGTCGACCACGTTGACGAAGCGCACCTTGAGGTCGGGGATCTCCCGGCGCAGGATGTCGACGGCCGCGAGCGCCTCCATCGTCGGCACGTCACCGGCGCACGCCATGACCACGTCGGGTTCCGCGCCCTCGTCGCTGCTGGCCCAGTCCCAGATGCCGATGCCCTTCGTGCAGTGCACGATCGCCTCGTCCATCGACAGGTACTGCAGCGCGGGCTGCTTGCCGGCCACGATCACGTTGACGTACTGCTTGCTGCGCAGGCAGTGGTCGGCCGTCGACAGCAGGGTGTTGGCGTCCGGCGGCAGATAAACCCGGACGACCTCGGCCTTCTTGTTCATCACGTGGTCGATGAACCCGGGGTCCTGGTGGGAGAACCCGTTGTGGTCCTGACGCCACACGTGGGAGGTCAGCAGGTAGTTCAGCGACGCGATCGGTCGGCGCCACGGGATCTCATTGGTGGTCTTGAGCCACTTGGCGTGCTGGTTGAACATCGAGTCGACGATGTGGATGAACGCCTCGTAGCAGGAGAACAGGCCGTGCCGGCCGGTGAGGAGGTAGCCCTCGAGCCAGCCCTGGCACTGGTGCTCCGACAGCACCTCCATGATCCGACCGTCGGGGGCGAGATGGTCGTCGTCGGGCTTGATCTCGGCGTTCCAGGTGCGGTCGGTGACCTGCATGACGTCCTGCAGCCGGTTGGAGGAGTTCTCGTCGGGGGCGAACAGACGGAACGTGTCCATGTTGTGCGCCATCACGTCGCGCAGGAACGACCCCAGCACCCGGGTGGCTTCGACGGCGCCCGTGCCGGGCGCCTCCACCTCGACTGCGTGCTCGCGGAAGTCGGGCAGCCGCAGGTCGACGAGAAGCTCGCCGCCGTTGGCGTGCGGGTTGGCGCTCATCCGCCGGGTGCCGCCGGGGTTGAACCCCGCGACGGCCTCGACCGGTGCGCCGGCGTCGTCGAAGAGCTCCTCCGGTCGGTAGGACCGCAGCCACTCCTCCAGCACCTGACGGTGGGCCTCGTCATCGCGGGCGTCGGCGAACGGCACCTGGTGAGAGCGCCAGTTGCCCTCCACGGGTTTGCCGTCGACCTCCGCCGGACCCGTCCAACCCTTGGGCGATCGCAGGATGATCATCGGCCACGGGCGCCGCGTCGCCGGCTCACCGGACTCGTGCGCCTCGCGCTGGATGTCGGCGATCTCGTCGAGGCAGCGGTCCAGGGTCGCGGCGAACGCCTGATGCATGCTCGCGGGATCCGAGCCCTCCACGACGTACGGCGTGTGGCCGTAGCCGCGCATCAGGGCCAGCAGCTCGTCCTCAGGGATGCGAGCCAGCACCGTGGGGTTGGCGATCTTGTAGCCGTTGAGGTGCAGGATCGGGAGCACCGCTCCGTCACGGCGCGGGTCGACGAACTTGTTGGAGTGCCAACTGGTGGCGAGCGGGCCGGTCTCGGCCTCGCCGTCGCCGACGACCGCGGCCACGACGAGGTCGGGGTTGTCGAATGCCGCCCCGTAGGCATGGGACAGGGCGTAGCCGAGCTCGCCGCCCTCATGGATCGACCCCGGCGTCTCCGGCGCGACGTGACTGGGGATGCCGCCCGGGAAGGAGAACTGGGTGAAGAGACGCTTCAGGCCGGCCTCGTCGCGGGTGATGTCGGGGTAGACCTCGGTGTAGGTGCCCTCCAGCCACGCGGCAGCGACCGGGCCGGGACCGCCGTGTCCGGGCCCCATGATGTACATCATGTCGAGGTCGCGGGCACCGATGACCCGGTTGAGGTGGGCGTAGACGAAGTTCAACCCAGGCGTCGTCCCCCAGTGGCCCAGGAGGCGGGGTTTGACGTGCTCGGGTCGCAGAGGCTCACGCAGCAACGGGTTGTCCATCAGGTAGATCTGCCCGACCGACAGGTAGTTCGCGGCCCGCCACCAGCGGTCGATAGTCTGCAGCGTCCCTTCGTCGAGCGGGGCGCCGTCGACGGTGCTGCGGGTCAAGGCGTCGGTGTGGGTCGCGGCGTGGCGCATGCGGTCTACCTCCCGGTGGCAGGGCTCAGGGGGTCATGACGACCTTCAGGCAGTCGTCTTCCTTGTTGCGGAACGTCTGGTACATCTCCGGGGCCTGGTCGAGCCTCACCCTATGAGTGGCGAGTGCCTCGAGCCCGAAGACGTCCTCGTCGCGGGACACGATCTCCAGCAGCTCGTCGGTCCACCGGCGCACGTTGCACTGTCCCATGCGCAAGGTGAGCTGCTTGTCGAACATCTGCATCATCGGCATCGGACTGGCCGCTCCGCCGTACACGCCGCTGAGGGAGACGGTGCCGCCGCGACTGACGGCGTCGAGAGCTGCATGCAGCGCGGCGAGCTGGTCGATGCCGACGGTCTCGATGGCTTTGCGAGCCAGGGGTTTGGGCATGCGGACGGCGGCCGAGAGCAAGCCGCTGGCGATCGGGCTGCCGTGCGCCTCCATGCCGACGGCGTCGACGATCCCGTCGGGACCGCGACCGTCGGTGAGGTCGCGCAGCGCGGACGCGACGTCAGCCACCTCGCGCAGGTCCAGCGTCGTGAACCCCGCCGCCTGCGCCTTGGCGAGGCGGTCGGGCACCAGGTCGACGCCGATGACCTGCTCGATCCCGAGGTAGCGAGCAGACTGCAGCGCGAGCTGCCCGACCGGCCCGAGTCCCAGCACGGCCAGCGATCCGCCCTCGGGCACCTCGGCGTACTTCACGCCCTGCCAGGCGGTGGGGAGGATGTCTGAGAGGTAGAGGAAGCGCTCGTCGGGGTGCTGCTCCGGCAGCTTGATCGGGCCGAAGTCGGCATGGGGCACGCGGACGCGCTCGGCCTGACCGCCCGGGACCGAGCCGTAGAGCGCGGTGTAGCCGAAGAGGTTCGCCCCGGTGCTCTGCGAGCGGGTCTGGGTGGTCTCGCACTGGGTGTGCAGACCGCGCTGGCACATGTGGCAGTGGCCGCAGGCGATGACGAAGGGCACCACCACGCGGTCCCCGGGCGCGAGGTTCTGGACGCCGGAGCCGACCTCCTCGACGATCCCCATGAACTCGTGGCCCAGGACGTCGCCGGGCTGCAGGTAGGGGGCCAGCGCCTCCAGCAGGTGCAGGTCGGAGCCGCAGATCGCGGTGGACGTCACGCGGACGACGGCGTCGAGGGGCTGCTCGATCACGGGGTCGGGAACCTCGGTGACGGCGACCTTGTTGATGCCCTGCCAGGTCAGCGCTCGCACGTGGTCTCCTCGCGTCGGTGACTGTCCGGAGCCCGCCGATCGGCCCGGGCTGCTCGTGGACCCGTACCCTTTCCGGTCCCGGAGAAACGACGGGTACGGCGCGCCTCGCCCTCTGCGGCTCCGGCCGGTCGACGTCGGGAGCCAGTCCGTTTTTCGCGAATGTGGCCCGAAGTCCTGTCCGAACCGAGACAATCGTCCGGGGGAAGGAACGGATATCGATGACCACAACCACCGCACCATCGCATCGGGCACGTGTGCGCGCTCGATGGCCTGAGCGTGCCCGCCGCATCGAGGTGTACGGCGCGGGCTTCGTGCTTGCCGTGGTGGCAGTGGTGGGCTTCGGCTGGCTTGCCGGTGTGGATGCGCTTCTGCGCCCCGCCGAGGGCATGCAGACGATGAAGTTCAACTCGGTCCTCATCTTCGGCCTGATCGCGGGTTCCCATCTCGCGCGGGGCACCACCGTTCGGCGTGGATTGCTCGCCGCGGCCCTCGGCCTGTCGGTGCTGCTCTTGATCCAGTACCCGCTGGGAGTCTCACTCGGGCTCGATCAACTCGTGGTGACCGACAACGTGGCACCGCTCCCCGACAACCCGGGCCGCCCCTCGGAGACCACACTTCTGTGCAGCGCGGTGATCGCCGTCGGCGGTCTGTTGTCGAGCATGGGCTGGCGCAAGGTGCCGGAGTACCTCCACTGCGTCCCCCTCGTCGCCGGGACGCTCGCGCTGTGGGGTTACGTGTACGGCGTGCCGGGCCTCTACCGCATCGGCCCTTACTCCTCGATGGCGCTGCACACCGCGCTCACCATCGCCGCGCTCGCGCTGCTCGGGCTGCTGGTCGTCTCCCGAGGCACTCTGCAATGGATCATCTTCGGGCGCGACCCGGGTGCCGTCCTGCAGCGGATCCTGATCCCGCTGGCATTCATCGTCCTGCCGACCGGGGGCTGGCTCCGGGTCAAGGGCGAGGAGCAGGGCTACTACGACCCGTCGTTCGGCACCGCGCTGATGGTCACGTTCATGGCCCTCGTGGTCATTACCGTCGGTCTCATCGCCGGGCGGACGGCGGTGCGGATCGACGCCGAGCGTGACGAGCTCGTCGAGGAGCTCCACCGGGTCAACCAGGAGCTCGAGGACCGGGTCCGGTCCCGCTCGCTGCAGCTCAACCGTCAGCGCACCAAGCTCGCCCTCCTCGAGGAGCGCGACCGCATCGCGCGCGACCTGCACGACCGCGTCATCCAGCGCATCTTCGCCGCGGGCCTGCAAGTGGGGTCGACGGGCCGAGTCGCTCGCAAGCTCGTGGGGCCGGACGGCGAGCCGGACACCCGCGTGGTCGAGACCCTCAACTCCGTGGCCACCGAGCTCGACATGGCCATCCGCGAGCTGCGCAACTCGATCTTCGAGCTGACCAGCATCGCCGACCACGACGACATCGAGCAGGTGGTGCGTGACGTCTCGACGCGTGCCTCTCGGATCCTGGGCTTCACGCCGTCCATCACGGTCCAGGGTGTCGTCGTCGGACTCGACGCGGACATCGTGGCCAATGTGGCCTCGGTGCTGCAGGAGGCGCTGTCCAACATCGCCCGGCACGCCCGCGCCAGCTCGGCCGAGGTGATCTTCTTCGCCGACGACGACATCATCGAGGTGCGGGTCGCCGACGACGGGATCGGCATGCCCGACCCGCTCCCGCGCAGCAGCGGCGTCACCAACATCAGCAACCGCGCCACCACTCTCGGCGGAGAGGCCGTCTGGGCTCCGCTCGCCGAGGGCGGCACCGTGATGACGTGGCGCATCCCCCGCGACCTCGCCCGCCAGATCGCCGAGGACCAGATCGACGGCTCGACACTCAACGGTCACCAGCCCGCCGTGCACGACGAGTCGGTCTCGGCGGCTTCCGCGCCCCAGGACTGAGTCCGCGCGGCCCGTTGTCCGCCCCCGTCGTTGTCCGGACGGTCAGGGCCAGACGACGCCGGTGGCCTGCTCGGAGAGCTCCCACAGCCCCGCGGCCATGGACTCGTCCAGCGCCGGCCGCGGCGGCGGTACGACGGTCGGGTCGCCGTGCAGCTGGAAGGGTCCCTGCGGGCCGATGTAGGTGCCACCCCGCAGGCCGGGCGCGGCAGCAGCCATCAGCAGGGGGAGGGCGCCCCGCTCCGAGCTCTGCCCGATGAGGCGGGTGACGGCCTGTGCGATCGCTCCTTCACCGGCACGGCCACTACGACCCAGCCCGGAGCCGACCAGGTTCGTGCGGCTGTAACCGGGGTGGGCGGCCACTGCGGTGACCGGCAGCTCTCGCTGCCGGACTCGGCGGTCCAGCTCGAAGGTGAACAGCAGGTTCGCGAGCTTTGACTGGGCGTAGGAGTGCCACTTGTCGTAGCGATCGCGCGGTCGACGCGGGTCGTCCAACGACACGCCGCGCGCCAGCCGAGCCATCTGCGAGGACACCGTCACCACCCGGGCGCCACCCGAGGCGACGAGGGCATCCAGCAGCAGGCCCGTGAGCGCGAAGTGACCGAGGTGGTTCGTGCCGAACTGCAGCTCGAACCCGTCGGCGGTCCGCTCCCGCGGGGTCGCCATGACGCCGGCATTGTTGACGAGGATGTCGAGCGGGCCCGCCGCGGTCGCTTCCTCGGCTGCGCGGCGTACGGAGGAGAGGTCCGCGAGGTCGAGCGGCAAGGGGTGCAGCACCGCGTCGGCATGCTCGGCGAGGATCGCCTTCCGAGTCTCCTCGAGGCGCTCGGCGTTGCGCCCGGCGAGGACGACGTCGGCGCCCGCGCCGGCGAGATGGGTGGCGACATGAGCACCGAGACCGCCCGCGGTGACGCCGGTGACCAGGGCTCGCCGCCCGGCCAGTCGCGGCATGTCCGCCAAGGTCCATCCGGCGCTCACGGGGTCACCACCAGGTGGGAGAGCACGCGCTCGGCGAGGGTGGAGTCGCCGTCGATGGTCGCGTGTACGGCGGACCGGTCGCGGCGACCGCCGGCCAGCACGACCCAGTCCTCAAAGGACAGCTCGATCCGGGCGTCGGTCGACGCCGGCTCGTCGTCGAGCCCATGGGCTCGGCCGTCGTCGGCGACGGTCACGGTGAGGGTGCGCGGGGCGTCGGCGTACGGACCGCCGGAGATGGACAGTGCGACGGTGGTTCCCGGCGCTGCGCCGGCCTTCTTGCCGACGACGAAGGGGAGCGCGCCGGCGAAGACCTCGCCGGTGTGCCGAGCGCCGGCGGTGTCGAGGTTCCCCGGCCTGCCGACCGCTCGGCGGATGTCCTGCTCGTGCACCCACACGTCGAGGGGCCGGTTGGTGAGCAGTGTCTGCCAGGTCCAGCCGATGGCGCCGGCGAACCCTGGCGCCAGCCCGCCGGCATCTGTGGGTGGATCGGCTTCGAGCGCAGCTCGGCGCTGTGCCGCCGAGCGCTCGAGCTCGTCGACGATCCGGGTGGTCGGCCAGTCCGCCCGGGCGAGCGGTCCGCGCTCGGTGAACTGACCCATCAGGCCCTTGATGTGCGGGGCTTCCGCCACCTCGACGTCGGTCTGGGGGTTCCCGGCCAGCTCCGACTCGAGATGAGCCAGGTGCGCCGCCACCGCGCGCACGTCCCACCCGGGCAGGTCGGTGGGGAGCGACCAGTCGGCCGCGTCGAGCTCGCGCAGGAGGGCGACAGCGTCGGACACCGCCGACTGCCAGACCTCGATCAGCCGCCGGAGTCGAGCGCTGTCGTCCACGGGAGTCATGCGCCGAAGCGTAAAGCCGAACCGCCCCTCGTGCAGACTCAGGGCCTGCGCGAAGGGCAGTTCGCCGATCAGCGTGGGATCAGAACGCGCCCTCGGGCAGCTCCATCAGCGACAGGTCGACGGCCTCGGCCATCGCGCGCTCCCCGGTCAGGCGGGGAAGCACGTTGCGGGCGAAGAACTGCGCCGCGGCGACCTTGCCCTCGTAGAAGTCGCGGTCCGCTGCGCTGGCGTCGCCCGCCAGCTTCTCCAGCGCCACCTCGGCCTGGCGCAGCAGCAGCCAGGCACAGACGATGTCGCCCATCGCCATCAACAACCGGGTGGTGTTGAGACCGACCTTGTAGATGTTGCGGACGTCGCCGCCCTCAGCGTTGGCGTCTGCCGACATCAGATGACCGATCATCGTGGCCACGATCGCGTTGCCGTCCTCGAGGGCGGTCGCGAGCAGCTCCCGCTCGACCTTCAGGCGACCGTTGCCGGCCTCGTTCTTGATGAAGCCCTCGATCTCCTTGGCGAGGTAGCCCAGGGCCTGCGCCTTGTCCTTGACGATCTTGCGGAAGAAGAAGTCCTGGCCCTGGATCGCAGTCGTGCCCTCGTAGAGGGTGTCGATCTTCGCGTCGCGGACGTACTGCTCGATCGGGTACTCCTGCAAGAAGCCCGAGCCGCCGAAGGTCTGCAGGGACTCGGTGCCCAGCAGCACCCACGACCGCTCCGAGCCGTAGCCCTTCACGATCGGCAGCAGCAGGTCGTTGACCCGCTCCGCCTGCTCGTCGTGCTCGCCGGCGTGCTCGGCGAGCATGACCTTGTCCTGCCACGTCGCGGTGTAGAGCACGAGCGCGCGCATCGCCTCGGCGTAGGCCTTCTGCGTCATCAGCGAGCGGCGTACGTCGGGGTGGTGGGTGATCGTGACGCGCGGCGCGGTCTTGTCCGAGGCCTGGGTGAGGTCGGCGCCCTGCACCCGCGACTTCGCGAACTCGAGCGCGTTGAGGTAACCGGTCGACAGGGTCGCGATGGCCTTGGTGCCGACCATCATGCGGGCGTTCTCGATGACCTGGAACATCTGGGCGATGCCGTCGTGCACCTCGCCGAGCAGCCAGCCCTTGGCGGGTTCGTTCTCGCCGAAGGTGACCTCGCACGTGTTGGACACCTTGATGCCCATCTTCTTCTCGACGTTGGTGACGTAGACACCGTTGCGCTCGCCGGTCAGCTCGCCGGTCTCGTGGTCGAAGTGGAACTTCGGCACGATGAACAGCGACAGCCCCTTGGTGCCCGGGCCACCGACGCCTTCGACGCCGGCCGGACGAGCGAGCACCAGGTGGATGATGTTCTCGCTCATGTCGTGCTCGGCGGAGGTGATGAAGCGCTTCACGCCCTCGATGTGCCAGGAGCCGTCGTCCTGCAGGAACGCCTTGGCGCGACCGGCTCCGACGTCGGAGCCCGCGTCGGGCTCGGTCAGCACCATGGTCGCGCCCCACTGGCGCTCCACCATGATCTCCGCGATGCGTTTGTCGCGGTCGTTGCCGTTGCGGTGGACGACGCCCGCGAAGGGCGCGCCCGCGGCGTACATCCAGACCGAGGGGTTGGAGCCCAGGACGAGCTCACCGATCGCCCAGTTCAGGGACGGGGGAGCAGGGGTGCCGCCGAGCTCCTCGCGGATCTGCAGGCGCCAGTACTCGGCGTCCATCCACGCCCGGTAGCTCTTCTTGAACGACTCGGGGATGTCGGCGGTGCCGGTCTCGGGCTCGAAGACCGGCGGGTTGCGGTCGGAGTCCTCAAAGGACGAGGCCAGGTCCTCGCGGGAGAGGCGGTCGACCTCGGCGAGGATCGAGCGCGCGGTGTCGAGGTCCATCTCCTCGAACGGGCCGGTGCCCAGGACCTCGTCGCGGCCGAGCACCTCGAAGAGGTTGAACTCGATGTCGCGCATGTTGCTCTTGTAGTGGCTCACAGTGCACCTTCGTCTCGACGGGGGCGCAGACCCGCCACCCGTGCTACTCGTCAGTAACTTCTATTATGCGTCGGATCGCTGCGCGGGACAACTGTGCGACGGCGACGGGCGGCCGGTGCGAGCAGAGCGAGACATGCAGGAGCCGCGCTGCCCGTCGGGGTAGCGCGGCTCCTGAAGTGGTGGTGCTGCTTACTTGAAGACGTCCTTGACCTTCTCGCCGGCCTGCTTGAGGTCGGCCTTGGCCTGGTCCATCTTGCCCTCGCCCTTCATCTCGTCGTCGCCGGTGGCGTCGCCGATCTTCTCCTTCGCGGAGCCCAGGGTCGAGTCGGTGGAGTTCTTGAGCTTGTCGTCCAAACCCATGTGCAGTCATCTCCTGACGTTTGTCGACTTCGCTGACGCCTGCATACCTACCCGCTCGACCGCCTGGCAATCCTCTGCAGTGTTGATGCGGGGTGTGCGACCCGTTACTTTCCGGCCATGACCACGCCTGCGGAGTTGCACGAGTCGATCACCTGGAACGCCCCTGACGGCGACCACCCCGCCCGGCGGGCCTGCCAGCGTTCGCTGTCCGCAGTGGCCCGCAAGGCCAAGGACGAATGGCTCGCGCTGTTCTCCGACGACGTCGTGCTGGAGGATCCTGTCGGGCCGTCGTTCTTCGACGCCGAGGGCCGCGGTCACCACGGCAAAGAAGGGATAAGCGCGTTCTGGGACATGGCGATCGCTCCGGTCGTCGAGTTCCGCTTCACCGTCCACGACTCGTTCGCCAATGGCGACGCGTGCGCCAACGTCGCCACCTTCAGCACTTGGCTCGAGGACGGCACCTGCGTCGACACCGACCTGATCACTGTCTACCGGCTGGCAGAGGACGGTCGGGTGCGCTCGATGTCGGCTCACTGGGAGGTCGAGCGCACGATGGCGACCGCTCGCAAGGAGTAGCCCGGTCGCCTCACTCGGTCGCCCGGCGTACCCACTCCACGAACCCGCGCGCTGCCCGCCAGTCGCGTCGGACGTGGTCGAGCAGGTCGGCGGTGTGGATCCACGACTCGAAGCCGTAGGCGCGGCTGGCGAGAAGCGACTTGTGCCGGAGCAGCTCGATTCGAGGATGGTCGGCGGGCCAACCGCGGGGCGTGGTCTTGAGCTTCTCGCCCCCGATGTCCCAACCCTTGCGACGCAGAGCCGCGAGCAGTCGCTCGAGCTCGGGACCGGTCAGGTCGTGGGCGATGGCCTCGCGGAAGCGCGCCAGCGTCGTCGCGTCGGGGTGATAGATGCCGACCCCGACGCGGACGCCCGGCGCACCGATCTCGACGTACCATCCCGTCGCCGGGCCGGCCGCGACGAACGCGCCTTGGTGAGTTTTGTACGGCGCCTTGTCGCGCGAGAAGCGCACGTCGCGGTAGGGCCGGTAGACCTTCGCCGACCCGAACTCCTCGGACAGTGCCTCGGTGAGCGCGACCATGGGGCCGCGCACCGACTCCTCCCACACGTGCTTGTTCGCCGCCCAGAACGACTTGGTGTTGTCCATCTCGAGGTCGTCGTAGAAGTCCAGCGCCGCAACAGGAAAGCCGGTGAACTCCATGCGGCGATCGTACGGAGCATCGGCCGCGACGCGCGGGAGACATCGCGCCGACTTGCATGCGCCCTGGCCGGGCGGAAGAGTGCTGAGTAGGGACAGGGAGAGGAAGTGAGTGTGAGATGACGTCACAGCCGGTGGTCGTCGGGTACGACGCTTCGGAGGACGCCGACCGTGGCTTGGAGTGGGCCGCGGATTATGCGCGCCTGCGAGGGCTGCCACTCCACGTCTACTCGTCCTCGGGCGACCTGGAGTACCTGCCGGAGTGGACGACGGACAAGCGGGACGAGGTCGTCCAAGCATGGCTGGACCGGGCCGGCGCGCGGCTGCGCGAGGCCGGAGTGGAGGACTGGACGGCGACACCGAGCGCGGGCCGGGTCGTCCCCGACCTCCTCGACGCCTCCAAGAACGCAGCCGTGGTCGTCGTCGGCGCGCAGGGTCACAGCGTGATCGGCGGCATGGTGATCGGCTCGGTGAGCCAGCACCTCACGCGCCACGCCTCGTCCCCGGTGGTCGTCGTACGCCGCGTGGAGCAGGAGGGCAGCCGCCGCGTGCTGGTGGGCGTGGACGGATCGGAGACCAGCCTCAAGGCACTCGACTTCGCCCTCGATCACGCAAGCTGGACTCAGCAGAGCGTCGTGGTCGTACACGGTCGTGGCGTGACCGCCATGAACGGACCGTTCGACGTCGACGTGACGCCCGATGTGGCCGCCGAGATGGATGCAGCCGAGCGGCTGCTTTCTCAGGCGGTGGCCGGTCGACGGGCCAAGTACCCCGACGTCGAGATCACGCTGGAGGCGGTGCCGGTGCCCGCCGTACGCGCCCTCGCCGACGCGTCGGTCAACGCATCGCTGATCGTCCTGGGCACCCGGGGGCGCGGCGGGTTCCTCGGGTTGTTGCTGGGCTCGGTCAGTTCGTCGGTGCTGCAGCACGCGCGGTGTCCGGTCGCCGTGGTGCGGTGAGGGTCCTTTGCCGATGTCGCATGCTGCAACCCGTGTGACGGGGCTGCCGGTCGAGATCCTCGGGCTCACCAAGCGGTTCGGTGCGGTCACCGCGGTCGACGACCTCAGCTTCTCCGTGCGTCCTGGCGCGGTCACCGGATTCCTGGGCCCCAACGGCGCCGGCAAGACGACCACGCTTCGCTGTTTGCTCGGTCTCGTGCAGCCCACGACGGGTCAGGCGCTCATCGGTGGGCGCTGCTACGCCGACCTTTCCGACCCGCTGCGGGTCGTCGGCGCTGCGTTGGAGGCGGCCAGCTTCCACCCGGGTCGGACGGCCCGCGACCACCTACGGTTCCTCGCGTACGCCGCCGGCATCGCCGAAGACCGGGTGACCGACGTGCTGCGGCTGGTGGGCATCGAGGAGTACGCCGACCGCCGCGTCGGCGGCTACTCGCTCGGCATGCGTCAGCGGCTCGGGCTCGCTCAGGCGTTGCTCGGCGACCCTGGGGTGCTGGTGCTCGACGAGCCCGCCAACGGTCTCGACCCCGCAGGCATCGCGTGGCTGCGCGGCTTCCTGCGGCGGCTCGCCGGTGAAGGCCGGACGGTCTTGATCTCCAGCCACGTGCTCAGCGAGGTCCAGCAGACCGTGGACGAGGTCGTCGTACTCAGTGCTGGACGGCTCGTCGTCCAAGGTCGGCTCGCCGACCTGGAGGCAGGGCGCGAGCGGGTGCTCGTGCGGAGTCCGGAGCGCGACCGGTTGGCGGGCGTGCTGAGCGCAGCTCGTTCGCCCGAGCAGCAGCCGGTCTTCGTCGAGCGCGTGGACGCGGACGCGCTGCGCGTCACGGGCGCGGATGCGGTCGAGGTCGGGCGCCTCGCCTTCGAGGCCGGCATCATGCTGCACCAGCTCGCCGACGAGCCAGGAGATCTGGAGCGACTCTTCCTGGACCTCACCACCGGAGGTGTTGCTTGATGGCGGCGTTGTTGCGCTCAGAGCTGCTCAAGGTCCGCAGCACCCGGCTGTGGTGGGGCCTCCTGCTCGGTGTCGTCGTCTACACCGCGATCCAGGCGGGCGTGTCCGCCGGCTTCGCCGGTGTGGAGCCCGGGGCCGGTCAGCCGGCCACGCCCGGCCTCGACACCGACGAGGCGATCCGGAGCATCTACGCCACAGGCGCGTTCGCCGGCGCCTATCTCTTCGCCCTTGTGATCGGGGTGACGGGCATGACTGCCGAGCATCGCTAC
Source organism: Marmoricola sp. (assembly GCA_043427135.1). Lineage (GTDB taxonomy): Bacteria > Actinomycetota > Actinomycetes > Propionibacteriales > Nocardioidaceae > Marmoricola_A. The sequence goes on from JBHWSH010000362.1 coordinate 21,759, forward strand.
CAGACCGCGACTCCGACCTTCCTGGCGACGCCACGTCGGGCACGCGTCGTCGTGGCCAAGGCGGTCGCCCACGTCGCCGTCGGCGCCGTCTACGGCGTGGTTGCGGTTCTGACCGCCTTGGTCGTGGGCGGCGCCGTCGTCCTTATGCGCGGACACGACCTCGGCCTCGCCGCGGACGGACTGTGGCGAGCGATCGCCCTGGCCGTGGTGGCGGTGGCGATCTGGGCCGTCGTCGGCTTGGGCATCGGCACCCTCATCCGCAACCAGATCGCGGCCATCCTCATCGCGGTGTTCATCGCGTTCCTGGTCGAGCCGTTGCTGGGCCTGGCGTTGAGCTACCTCGACCTCGACGCGATCTCGAGGTTCCTGCCCTCCTCGGCGTCCTCGGCGATGACGAACTAA
>JBHWSH010000363.1:0-13417 GCA_043427135.1 Marmoricola sp.
GACTCGGCAGCCGCTGCGGCCCAACAGGCCCAACTGCTGAGAACGGCGGACACCCGGTGACGCCGGTCGCGGCGCTGCAGGCGACGCTCGAAGCCGAGCACGCCGCGGTCTACGTCCTCGGCGTGCTCGGCGGGCGCGTCGCCGCCGGAGACCATCCCGGCCCGGCAGCACGACTGCGGGCGGCGTACGACGTGCACCGGGGCCGCCGCGACGCGCTGCGCGGGACGCTGGCGGCACTGGGCGAGGAGCCGGCCGCGGCAGCGGCGGCGTACGACGTGGATCTCAGGACCCGGCGCCCTGGCGAGCTGCTCCGCAAGGCCCAGGAGGTCGAGGCAACCTGCACGCAGGTCTACGCCCAGACGGTCGCTGCCACGTCTGGCCGACACCGGGCCTGGGGAGTAGAGGCGATGCTGGACTCAGCGGTCCGGCGTCTCGAGCTGGGCGGTGACCCGGTGACATGGCCGGGTCTGCCCGAGCTCGGCTGATCCCGGTGATCAGCCGCGCACGAGGCCGGCGACATGCGAGGCCGCGTCGCCGACCGGGACCTCGACGCGTTCACCGCTGACCCGGTCCTTGACCTCGACGACGCCGTCGGCCAGCCCCTTGCCGACGACCACGATCGTAGGCACGCCGATCAGCTCGGCGTCCTTGAACTTCACGCCGGGCGAGACCTTCGGACGGTCGTCCAGCAGCACCTCGACCCCCACCCGGGAGAGCTCGGCGGCGAGCTGTTCAGCCGCGTCGAAGATCGCGGCGTCCTTGCCGGTGGCGACCACGTGCACGTCTACCGGCGCCACCTCCCGCGGCCAGGCCAGACCCAGGTCGTCGGCGGTGTTCTCCGCGATGGCGGCCACTGCCCGCGACGGGCCGATGCCGTAGGAGCCCATCGTGACGGTGACGAGCTTGCCGTTCTCGTCGAGCACCTTGAGGTCGAGCGCGTCGGCGTACTTGCGACCGAGCTGGAAGATGTGGCCGATCTCGATGCCGCGCGCCGACTCCAAGGTCCCGCCACGGCGGGCGGTCGCGCACTCCGGGCACGCGTCGCCGGGCCGCACCTCGGCGGCCTCGATCGTGCCGTCCCCATCGAAGTCGCGACCGGCGACCAGGTCGAGGACGTGCTTGCCGCGCTCGTCGGCGCCGGTCACCCATCGAGTGCCGGCCACCACTCGCGGATCGAGCAGGTAGCGCACCCCGGCCGGCTTGTCCGCTCCCAGCACACCGGGCCCGATGTAGCCGCGGACGAGCTGCGGCAGAGCGGCGAAGTCCTTGTCGGTGAACGGCTCCACCTCGGCCGGCTCGAACTGCGCCGCCAACCGCTTCTCGTCGATTTCCCGATCTCCTGGGACGCCGATCGCGAGCGGCTCGCGCGTGCCGTCGGGGTGCACCACGACGACCAGCACGTTCTTGAGAGTGTCCGCTGCGGTCCACGAGCGGTCCTGGCGCGGATGTTGCTCGTTGAGCAGATCCACGAGGGTCTCGATGGTGGGCGTGTCCGGGGTGTCCTCGACGTGCGCGGCCGGCAGGCCGTCGTACGACGTCGCGGGCTGGGGCATGTGCACGCGCACCGCTTCGACGTTGGCGGCGTAGTCGCAGAGCGTGCAGCGCACGTAGGTGTCCTCGCCGACCTCGGCGTTGGCGAGGAACTCCTCGCTCGCCGAACCGCCCATCGCGCCGGACATCGCGCGCACGATCACATACGACAGGCCGAGCCGGTCGAAGATCCTGATGTACGCCGCGCGGTGCGCGTCGTAGGAGGCCTGAAGTCCGGCGTCGTCGACATCGAAGGAGTAGCTGTCCTTCATCACGAACTCGCGGCCCCGCAGCAGCCCTGCGCGCGGCCTCGCCTCGTCGCGGTACTTGGTCTGGATCTGGTAGAGCGAGACCGGTAGGTCCTTGTAGGACGAGTACAGGTCCTTGACCAGAAGCGTGAACATCTCCTCGTGCGTGGGTCCGAGGAGGTAGTCGCCGTCCTTGCGGTCCTTGAGTCGGAAGAGGTTCTCGCCGTACTCGGTCCACCGACCGGTCGCCTCGTAGGGTTCGCGCGGCAGCAGCGCGGGGAAGTGCACCTCCTGCGCACCCATCGCGTCCATCTCCTGACGGATGACGTCCTCGACCTTGCGCAGCACGCGGTAACCCAGCGGCAGCCAGGTGTAGATCCCGGGCGCGGCTCGACGGATATAACCCGCGCGGACGAGCAGTCGGTGGCTGGGCACCTCCGCGTCGGCCGGGTCCTCCCGCAGGGTGCGCAGGAACAGGGTCGACATCCGGAGGACGGCGGGCACGCTCATGCGCGCAAGGCTACGGCGCACGACACCGGGGTTCAGAACAGGATGGTTGTGAAGGTCGCCGTCTGACGGAAGCCGACGCGCTCGTAGACGGCACGCGCTGCAGCGTTGTGTGCGTTGACGTAGAGCGATACCACCGGCGCGATGTCACGCAGTGCGAGCTCGACGACCGCGGCCATGCCCGCCAGGCCCAAGCCCTCTCCACGCCGCTCCGGCTCGACCCACACACCTTGGATCTGGCAGGCATGCGGCGTCGCGGCGGCGACCTCAGCCTTGAAGACGACCTGGCCGTCCTCGATGCGGACGAACGACCAGCCGCGGGAGATCAGCTGCGCGACGCGGGCGCGGTACGCCGCGGCGCCCCCGCCGGCCTCGGGCGAGACCCCGACCTCCTCGGTGTACATCGCGACCGCGGCCGGGTAGAGGACATCGATCTCGTCGGGGCGACTGAGCCGCACCATCGGGTCCGGAGCAACCCGCGAGGGGCCGTCGATCTCCAAGTGGGGTTGGCCAGAGCGGATCTCGCGGGCCGGGGACCAGGCGGGCTCGAGGCGTCGCCACAGGCCCTCGATGGCCTCCTGCGGACCGACGATCGTGGAGCAGTGCCGGCCCTGCTCCAGCGCCCGCTCGGCGTACATCTCCACCGCAGCTGGGCCGGCGAGGACGGGGATGAGATTGGCGGCCGAGTGGCACACCGAGTCGAGCCGGCCGTCCTCGTAGTAGCCCCACATCTGTCCGCCAAGCCAGCGCGGCTGCAACTTCGTGGTGCGGGCGCGGTAGTCGGCCACGACGTTGACGACCGGGTCCTGCGCGAGAAGCGAGGTGACCTCGCCGAACTCCGCCGGCCCGAGCAGGCGCAAGGAGCGCTTCGGCACGACGGTCGAGCCGCTCAGCCCACCGACACCGACGGCTCGGCACCGTCGACGGGCTCCATCTCCTCGGCGATGCGCATCGCCTCTTCGATCAGCGTCTCCACGATCTTGGACTCCGGCACCGTCTTGATGACCTCGCCCTTGACGAAGATCTGGCCCTTGCCGTTGCCGGAGGCGACACCGAGGTCGGCCTCGCGAGCCTCCCCCGGGCCGTTGACGACGCAGCCCATGACCGCAACCCGGAGCGGCACCTCGAGCCCTTCGAGACCCGCGGTCACCTCCTCGGCGAGTTTGTAGACGTCGACCTGCGCGCGTCCGCACGACGGGCACGAGACGATCTCGAGCCGGCGCGGCCGCAGGTTGAGCGACTCCAGGATCTGCAGGCCGACCTTGACCTCTTCGACAGGAGGAGCCGACAGCGAGACGCGGATCGTGTCGCCGATCCCCTGGGAGAGCAGCGCGCCGAAGGCGACCGAGGACTTGATGGTGCCCTGGAACGCCGGTCCGGCCTCGGTGACGCCGAGGTGCAGCGGCCAGTCGCCGGCCTCGGCCAGCATCTCGTAGGCCCGCACCATGACGACCGGGTCGTTGTGCTTGACGGAGATCTTGAAGTCGTGGAAGCCGTGTTCCTCGAACAGGCCGGCCTCCCACTTCGCGGACTCGACGAGCGCCTCGGGCGTGGCCTTGCCGTACTTCGCCAGCAGCCGCGGGTCGAGCGACCCCGCATTGACGCCGATGCGGATGGAGGTGCCGTGGTCCTTGGCGGCCTGTGCGATCTGCTTGACCTGGTCGTCGAACTTCTTGATGTTGCCGGGGTTGACCCGGACCGCGGCGCAGCCGGCCTCGATGGCGGCAAAGACGTACTTCGGCTGGAAGTGGATGTCGGCGATGACAGGGATCTGCGACTTCTGCGCGATCGCGGGCAACGCCGCCGCGTCGTCGGCGCTCGGGCACGCGACGCGGACGATGTCGCACCCGGCCGCGGTGAGCTCGGCGATCTGCTGCAAGGTGGCGTTGACGTCGGAGGTCAGCGTGGTCGTCATCGACTGCACCGAGATCGGCGCGCCGCCGCCGACGAGGACCTTGCCGACCTTGATCTGGCGCGTCGCTCGACGCGGCGCGAGGACCGGCGGAGGGGCGGATGGCATGCCCAGGTCGACCTGGTCCGAGGACGGGCCCGACAGAATCGTTGTCATCGATGCCATCGTACCGGTGTGTCCGAGGCCGATGTGTGGTCCACTGACCCTGCCGGCCACGCTCAAGAGGGCCGGCATCGACACATCACTTTTTCGGAGGACCCCCACGCATGATCACCACCCCCACGTTCCGCACCGTCGCGGCCACCAGCGCCCTCGCGCTCGCCGCGGCAGGTAGCGCGCTGCTCGCCTCCCCCGCCGTCGCGGCCGAGAGCCAGGCGCTCACCTACACCTGTGAGGTGCCGCTGCTCGGCGCCAAGGAGTTCACCGCGACGTACAAGATGGCCGACACGGTGCCTTACGGCGGCACCGTCTCTGTCGACACCACGGTCGTCGTTCCGGCCGATGTGTCGGAGACGCTGTACAGCATCGGCACGCGCCGGGTCGAAGGCGAAGCCACGGCTTACGGTCTCGCAGCTGGTCTCGTCGAGATCGGCGTCCCGGGCACTGTCCCCTCCACCGCTGTCCCGCAGTCCGGCCCTCTGACTGTCGTGGCCCAGGGCGGAGTGGCGCTCAACCCGAACTTCCTGGTCCCCGCTGGATCGGTCATCGACGTGGACGCGGCCGACCGGCAGGGAGACGGCGACGCTGCAGTCGACCTCCGCGCGGTGCTCAGGTCCTACGGTGAGGACGGCGCCCAGCGCGGCGAGTTCAACATTCCGTGCGAGCTCAACGACGGCCAGACCGTCGACATCGGCGCTTTCACCGTGGTGAAGGCCGACACCAAGACGAAGGCTGCCCTGAAGGCGAAGAAGGGCAAGAGCATCGTCGCCAAGGCCACTGTCACCCCGGAGACCAACGTGGTCGCCTCGGGCGTGGTCAAGCTCGTCGTCAAGCGCAACGGCAAGAAGGTCGGCGCCGAGAAGGTGACGCTCAACGACAAGGGCAAGGCGAGCGCGAAGTTCGCCAAGGCGAAGAAGGGCAAGTACACCCTCGTGGCCAAGTACCTCGGGAACAAGGCGGAGAACCAGAACAACTTCAACGGCTCCAAGGGCAAGGCCACCAAGAAGGTCTGACCCCTAGCACCAACTCGCACCACCGCATCGCCCCGGTCGGCACCAGCCGGCCGGGGCGATCTGCGTCGCGGAAGCAGTCCTCAGCCGAGACGAACAGGGGCGACGAGGTCGCCGACGATGAGCACCAGGCTCATCACCAGCAGTACGCCGGCCATGACGTAGGCGACGGGCAGCAGCTTGGCCACGTCGACGAAGCCGGGGTCCGGTCGCCCGAGGAGCCGGGCCAGCCCGCGGCGTACGCCTTCGTAGAGCGCGCCTGCGATGTGACCGCCGTCCAGGGGCAGCAGCGGGATGAAGTTGAACATCCCGACGAACAGGTTGAGCGAGGCCAGCAGGCTCGCGAGGAACACGATGCGGTCCACGACCGGGCTCTCGTGGTCGGAGGTGATCTCGCCGGCTACCCGGCCCGCGCCGACGACGCTGACCGGGCTGTCCTGCGCGCGCTCCTCGACGCCGACGACGGCCTTGGCCACGCCCCAGACCTTCTGCGGCAGGGTCGCGAGCGCCTGGACGACGTCCCAGGTCATCAGGCGCATCTGGTCTGCGGTGAAGAGCAGCCCGTGCCGCTCGCGGACCGTGGTGCTCTCCACGCCCAGGAACCCGGCGTCGACGTACTGCTCCTCCCCGTCCAGCGACAGGACCGTGCGCACGGTCGTGGTCGTGGTCGCGGTGCGCAGCTCGCCGTCACGCTCGTAGCCGATGACGGCGCGACCGTCCTCGTTGTCGCGGATGAGGCTGACCAGGTCGCTCCATTCGGTGATCTCGACGCCGTTGAAGCTGACGATCCGGTCTCCCGGCAGCAGTCCGGCGGCGGCCGCGGGCGCGGCCGGGTCGTCGGCGGTGCAGGGCCGGTCGCCCTCCTCCGCGGAGATGACGCACTCGCTCACCCGCGAGACGGTCGTCGTGGGCTCGAGTACGCCGTGGAGGCCGAAGATGGCGGCGAAGAGGAAGAACGCGATGGCCAGGTTGACCAGCGGTCCCCCGGACATGACGATCAGCTTCTTCCACCACGGCAGGCGGTAGAAGAGGCGCTGTTCGTCCCCGGGCTGCACCAGCTCGTACTCGGCGGTCCGGGCGTCGGAGATCAGCTGGGTGAACAACCCCGTGTTGCTCGTCCTGGCCTGGCCGGGAGCTGCGTCCTTGCCGGGAGGGAGCATCCCGACCAGCTTGACGTAACCGCCGAGGGGGATGGACTTGATGCCGTACTCCGTCTCGCCGCGACGGGTCGACCACACGGTGTTGCCGAAGCCGACGAAGTACTGCGTGACCTTGACCCCGAAGCGCTTCGCCGGCACGAGGTGCCCCACCTCGTGCAGCCCGATCGAGACCGCCAGACCGACGGCGAAGACAAGTACGCCGAGGATGTAGAGGACGACTGTCATGGGGAGGGCGGCCCTTCGGGAGCGACCACGTCGCTAGACCGCCAGCCGGAGCCGCGCTTGAGCACGCGCCCAGGCATCGGCGGCGAGCACGTCGTCGACGGTGAGATCCAGCGACCCCGAGCCTACGTCGTGCGCCCCCAGGACGTGCTCGATCGTGGGCACGATGTCGGTGAACCGGATCGATCCAGCCAAGAACGCCTCCACGCAGACCTCGTTGGCGGCGTTGTAGACGGCCGGCGCGGTGCCGCCTGCCGAGCCGGCGCGGCGCGCCAGCCGCACTGCAGGGAACGCCTCCTCGTCGAGCGGGAAGAACTCCCATACCTCCGGCCGTGTCCAGTCCACCGCGGGCGCGGCGTCGGGCACGCGGTCCGGCCACCCCAGGCCGAGCGCGATCGGGATGAGCATCGACGGCGGGCTCGCCTGCGCGAGCGTCGAGCCGTCGGAGAACTCCACCATCGAGTGCACGACGGAGGTCGGATGGACGACGACGTCGATGCGGTCGAACCCGATGGCGAAGAGCAGGTGTGCCTCGATGACCTCCAGCCCCTTGTTGACGAGCGTTGCGGAGTTGACCGTCACGACGGGGCCCATCGCCCACGTCGGGTGGGCCAGGGCGTCTGCGGGCGTGACGTCGTGCAGCTCTTCGCGAGCCCGTCCACGGAACGGCCCGCCGCTCGCGGTCAGCACCAGGCGGCGTACCTCGTCGGCGCGTCCGCCGCGCAGGCACTGGGCCAGCGCGCTGTGCTCGGAGTCGACGGGCACGATCTGCCCGGGTGCGGCCAGGCGGGTGACGACCGGTCCGCCGATGATCAGCGACTCCTTGTTGGCCAGTGCCAGCGTGTTGCCGGCCTCCAACGCCCGGATCGTGGGACGGAGGCCGACCGCCCCGGTGATCGCGTTGAGCACCACGTCGCAGTCCATGCCGGCGGCCTCGACGGAGGCGTCCTCTCCGAGACCGGAGTACGCCGGCGCGAACTCTGCGACCTGCTGCTCGAAGAGCTCTGGGTTGCTGCCCCCCGCGGTGAGCCCGACCACGCGGAAGCGATCGGCGTTGCGGCGTACGACGTCGAGCGCCTGGGTGCCGATCGAGCCGGTCGAACCGAGCACCACCACGTCGCGTCTGTGCATCATCGAGCAATCCTCCCAGTCGACCACGGGTGACTCACGTGCTGGGCATACTGGGACGAGTTGCCCAGCGAGAGGGGGTCGGACATGGGTGTCTCCGCAAGCGGTCAAGTGGACTGGGGCTTGCGGCTGCGCTATGTGCTGGCCACCTTGCTGGTCTTCGCGTCGCTGTTCTACCTCTTCTACGGGCCGCCGCTCACCGAGCGTTTCAGGCAGGCGGCCGAGGCCGAGTGCAACCGGCTGTCGGGCGCCAACTACCGCACCTACCGGCTCGAATGGCGCACCACCACCTACGAGTCCGTCGAGCGGCCGCGCTGGCTGTGCTGGGACACCAGCAAACCCGACAAGGAACCCAAGGACCTCGGCTGGTGGGTCGGCATCTAGTCGTCGCGCAGGCCCCAGGGCGAGCCGTATTCGGTGAGCAGGTCGAGGAACGGGACCGCGTCGAAGGCCTCCGGGCCCAGCACGCCGGCGCCCTGCCAGACACCGGCAGCCAGCAACTCGAGGGCGATGACGGGGTTGACCGCGGTCTGCCAGACCACGCACTGGTGGCCGTACTCCTGCATCGACCACTCGTTGTCGACTACGTGATACAGGTATGTCGACCGCGACCGGCCGTCCTTGCCGGTGCCGGTGACGTGCACACCCGCGCACGTCTTGCCGGTCATCTGCGGACCGATCGTCGCTGGATCGGGAAGCACCGCTGCCACGACGTCGCGCGGTGACACCTCCGCGCCACCGACGCGCACCTTGTCGGTGCGGTCCAGGCCCAGGGTGTGGAGGGTCTTGAGGACGGTGATGAACTCCTCGCCCAGGCCGTACTTGAACGTCGCTCGTCTGCAGTCGATCCAGCGCGGCATGAGCAGCACTTCCTCGTGCTCGACGTTGACGCACTCGACCGGCCCGATGCCTTCGGGGAAGTCGAAGACCTCGGGCTCGCTGAACGGCGGCGTGGTGAACCAGCCGCGCTCCTTCTCCCAGATCACCGGTGGATTGAGGCACTCCTCGATGGTCGTCCAGATCGAGAAGCTCGGCGCGAAGATCGGATTGCCGTCCTCGTCACGGACCTCGAGGTTGGCCCCGTCGCGGATGCCGAGCTCGTCGATCTCGGAGAACAGGTGGTCGGCGGCGTACCTGGCGAAGACGTCGGACAACCCCGGCTCGACGCCGATGCCGACCAGAGCCAGCCGCTCGGCCGACTCCCACTGCTGCGCCTTGGCGAACTGCTCGTCGCCGAGCTTGACCCCGACTTCGGCGTATGGGTTGGTCGGATGGGGCTTGGACAGACTCATCGCCATGTCCAGGTAGTGCGCGCCGCCGGCGTACGCCCCCTCGAAGATCGGCATCACGAACCGCGGGTCGACGGCATTCATCACGTGCGTGATGCCGTGCTCCTCGACGAGCGCTCGCACCGAGTCCGCGTCCGCGGCATCCACCTGTGCGGCCTGGAAGCGGTAGTCGATCTCGGCCGCTCGCTGGGCCCGCGCCAGGTCGTAGTCGGCGATGACGATGCGGTCGTAGAAGCCGCGCCGCGCGGCGATGGCGGTGAACGCCCCTCCGACGCCGCCCGCGCCGATCAGGAGGATGCGCATGGGTTCGGAGGTGGACATCGTCTTCACTCCCCGACGTACGACATGACGTGCTTGATCCGGGTGTAGTCCTCCAGGCCGTACATCGACAGGTCCTTGCCGTAGCCGGAGTGCTTGAAGCCGCCGTGCGGCATCTCCGCGACGAACGGGATGTGGGTGTTGATCCAGACGACGCCGAAGTCGAGCCGCTTCGACATGCGCAGCGCCCGGCCGTGGTCGCGGGTGAACACCGAGGAGGAGAGTCCGTACTTCACGCCGTTCGCCCACCGCAACGCTTCGGCTTCGTCGGCGAACTTCTGCACGGTGATGACGGGGCCGAAGATCTCCTCTTGGATCGCCTCGTCGTCCTGTTTCAAGCCGCTGACGACCGTGGGGGCGTAGAAGTACCCCTCATCCCCCACCCGAGCTCCCCCGGTCTCGAGGCGCGCGTGGTCGGGGATGCGCTCGACCATTCCCACGACCCGCTCGAGCTGGTCGGCGTTGTTGAGCGCGCCGTAGAGGACGTCCTCCTCAGGACGGCCGGTGCGGGTGCTGCGCGCCGCCTCGGTGAGGGCGGCGACGAACTCGTCGTGTACGCCGGCGGCGACCAGCACACGGGTGGCCGCGGTGCAGTCCTGGCCGGCGTTGAAGTAGCCGCCGGTCGCGATCGTCTCGACCGCCTGCTCGAGATCCGCGTCGTCGAAGACGATCACCGGGGCCTTGCCCCCGAGCTCGAGGTGCACCCGCTTCAGCTGTGTCGCAGCAGAGCCGGCCACCTCCATGCCGGCACGGACGGACCCGGTGATGGCGACCAGCTGCGGGGTGGGGTGCTCGACGATGGCGCGTCCAGCGTCACGGTCGCCGCACACCACGTTGAGCACGCCAGGTGGGAGGAACTCCTGAGCCAGCTCGGCCAGCAGCACCGTGGACGCCGGGGTGGTGTCCGAAGGCTTGAGGACGATGGTGTTGCCGGCCGCGAGGGCGGGAGCGATCTTCCAGATCGCCATCATCAACGGGTAGTTCCATGGCGTCACCTGTCCGACGACGCCGATCGGCTCACGGCGGATCATCGAGTGGTGGTCGCGCATGTACTCGCCGGCAGACTTGCCCTCCAGCACCCGCGCCGCGCCGGCGAAGAACCGCAACTGGTCCACGCAGGGTGGCAGCTCCTCTGACGCCGTGATGCCGATGGGCTTGCCGGTGTTTTCGCACTCCACGCGCACGAACTCGTCGCTGCGACGTTCCAGCGCGTCCGCGATGCGCAACAGCGCGACCTGGCGTTCGGCAGGGGTGGTGTCGACCCAAGTCTCGAACGCCGTGTCGGCGGCGCGCATCGCCCGGTCGATGTCCTCGGCCGCAGAGGCCGGAGCAGTGGCGTACGCCCGGCCGGTGGCGGGGTTGACGACGTCGTAGGTCGCACCGGAGGCGGCGTCGACGAGCTCGCCGTCGATCAGGTTTCGGAAGGTCTCGGTCATGCGGGCGACCTTAGTCACGCCACGTCCGCTTGGAAAGGGGCGATACCGACGAAATCCGAAGGGGTGAATCCTCTTGACGACGGAGGACGAGCACCGAGAGAGCCTTCAGCGACGGAATCACTTGCTTTCGGCCCATCCGGCGGGTCAAGATGGCGGGACCGGACCTAGGAGAGATCGTGCCGTCAGCACAGCCCCCCGCCCCCATGGACGACGAGCGCTACCAGCGGCTTCAGAGCTCGGCTCGCGACCACCTGTGGATGCACTTCACGCGCATGTCGGCCTACGCCAAGAACGACGTACCGATCATCAGCCACGGCGAAGGCGCCTACATCTGGGATGTCCGCGGCCGTCGCTACCTCGACGGCCTGGCTGGGCTCTTCGTCACCCAGGTAGGCCATGGCCGCACCGAGCTGGCCGAGGTCGCCGCGAAGCAAGCCGCGCAACTGGCCTTCCACCCGCTGTGGTCCTACGCGCACCCCAGTGCCATCGAGCTGGCCGAGCGGCTCGCCGGCATGGCGCCGGGCGATCTCAACCGGGTCTTCTTCACCAGCGGGGGTGGGGAAGCCGTCGAGTCCGCATGGAAGCTGGCCAAGCAGTACTTCAAGCTCGTCGGAAAGCCCACCAAGCACAAGGTCATCTCCCGCTCCGTCGCCTATCACGGCACGCCCCAAGGGGCCCTGTCCATCACCGGCATCCCGCCGATGAAGGCTCCCTTCGAGCCGCTGGTGCCCTCGACCTTCCGGGTGCCCAACACGAACTTCTACCGGGCTCCGCAGCACGCCGACGACCTCGAGGCGTTCGGTCGCTGGGCCGCGGACCGGATCGCTGAGGCGATCGAGATGGAGGGTCCGGACACGGTCGCGGCGGTCTTCTTGGAGCCCGTTCAGAACTCAGGCGGCTGCTTCCCGCCGCCGCCGGGGTACTTCCAGCGGGTCCGCGACATCTGCGACGAGTACGACGTGCTGCTCGTCTCCGACGAGGTGATCACTGCCTTCGGCCGGCTGGGCCACATGTTCGGCGCCGAGCGTTATGGCTACCAGCCCGACATCGTCACCTGCGCCAAGGGCCTGACGTCGGGTTACGCCCCGCTGGGCGCCATGATCGCCACCGAGCGCCTGATGGAGCCGTTCCTGAAGGACACGACCACGTTTCTGCACGGCTACACCTTCGGTGGCCACCCCGTCTCCACCGCGGTGGCGCTGGCCAACCTCGACATCTTCGAGAAGGAGAAGCTCAACGAGCACGTCCTCGCCAACGAGGGCGCCTTCCGCTCCGCGTTGGAGCGGCTGACCGACCTGCCGATCGTCGGCGACGTTCGCGGCGACGGCTACTTCTACGGGATCGAGCTGGTCAAGGACAAGGCCACCAAGGAGACGTTCGACGACGACGAGTCCGAGCGACTCCTGCGCGGATTCATGTCGAAGGCGCTCTACGAGGGCGGGCTCTACTGCCGCGCAGACGACCGGGGCGACCCGGTGATCCAGCTGGCTCCGCCGCTGATCTGCGACCAGTCACACTTCGACGAGATCGAGCAGATCCTCCGCGGCGTCCTGACCGACGCCTGGGCCCAGCTGTAACCGGTCCAGCCGGTCGAGACCCCGCCACCCCCTGGTGGTTGAGGAGCGCGAGGAACGAGCGCGTCTCGAAACCACCCTCACGCAGCATCGAGCAGCGCCGCGAGGTGTCGCTCTGCCGGCGACAATGCCGGCTGCGGTCTCGGTGCTCCTGGCGGAGCAGGTGGTCGGCTCCGGTAGCGATGCCCAGTGGGTGCGTGACAGTGACCTCGACCCCAGCGCCGCCGGGTCCGGCACGGCTGGTCCACCCGGGTGCCTGTTTGGCGTGGTTGCACGCCACGCACAGCCCCTGACCGTTGCCCGCGGACGTCGGGCCGTCGGGCCGTGATGTTCGGCGGGGGTGACGTGGTCGCTGTGCCGGATCGGTGCATCGCACCACGGCGTCCGGCACACCTGATCGCGGAGGATCAGGAACTTCGCCAACCCCGCCGGGAAGAACCAGCTCCTGGAGTCCATCGCGATCAGCTGCCCGGTCTCGGGGTCGGTGTAGAGCCGCCGCACCCACAGCTGGTCGGCCTGCGCAGCCTGCTGCGCGATCCGCCGCGCCAGCTCCGCCGGGATCGGCCCGTAGCCGATCACCGTGGCCGGCTCACCCGCATCGGCGTCCTCGCCAACAGTGTCGGCATCAGATCGGTTGTCGGCGCCGTCGGAGGGAGTGTCGGTGTTGAACAACGCCTGGTCGGTCATCACCAGGTTGACTTCCACCGGCACCTCCTCCGCGACCGTCTGACCGGTCAGGCGCTCCACCAGCGTGTCGGCCATGATCTGCCCACGAGAGCGCTCATCACCCGCCGCGGCCACTGCGTCGGCGTGCCGGGTCAACGCCGCATACACCGCCACCCCCTGGGCCACCGGCAACAACCCGGTCAGGATCGTCATCGCATCCGGTGCCGGCCGCAGACTCACCCGCCGCTCGGCTTCGGC
>JBHWSH010000364.1:0-14148 GCA_043427135.1 Marmoricola sp.
GCACTAGAATCGATCTCGGGGGGAGCAACAGACTCCCCCGATGAGGCAGTCCGGACGAGTGTCCAGACCAAATGCCTTTGGCACCCTAACACCAGGAAGTGCCAGATGTGCAACATGCCTGAATGCTGGTTTATCCGCAGGTCAGGCGTGGGATGAGTGCGGGTTTCGAGGGGTCACTTCCAGATGGTCTCGACAAGCTCGACCGGCGGCGCGTCGGCCGGTCGTGCCGTTGGTGGTTTCGAGACGCTCGCTTCGCTCGCTCCTCAACCAACAACGGGGGTCTCGACAAGCTCGACCGGCGGAAGTCTCAGTGAGCGGCGGCGTAGGCGTCGCGGACCTCGGCGGAGACACGGCCACGGTCCGGCACGTCGAAGCCGTTCTCACGCGCCCATGCGCGGATGTCCGCAGCGCTTGGGCCGTCGGAGCCACTGCGCGAGCCACCCGTCGTACGGCCTCCAGAAGCGCCTCGGCGGCGCCCGCTACCGGTGACGCGGCGACCGTTGGCGACGTACAACGAGAGCGCGTCGCGAAGGTTGGCGGCGTTTTCTTCGGAGAGATCGATCTCGTACTGCTGACCGTCGAGGGCGAAGGAAACGGTTTCGACCGCGTCGTTGCCGTCGATGTCGTCTACGAGCTGGACATTGATGCGCTGAGCCATGAGGAATCACTTTCGGAAAGTCGAGTCGGAGGATTGCTGCTTCTCGATTCCCCCCGCGAGAAACGCGCTCGGACGAATATAGACCCTGCAATGCGAATCCGCATACTGCGGGCGCATTTCAGCCCGCGGCTCCCAAGTCCACCTCGCCCGAGCCAGTCGCGGCGTTCCCTGGAGGAATCCGCAGGTCAGGGGCCCGGCGCACGCGTGCGTGACCACGAGCGGGTCGCGCGCAAGTTACGCGTGACGGCGGCCACAGGAAAAGCCGGGAGTCGCCGCTGTGGGGGGTCGCCTGCCTTTCGGCAGGTGTGCGCCGAAACCGGCCCCGAAGATGCCGCACGCGACCCCTCGGCAGTCTCAGTTTCCTCAGCCGCCACCCAGGTTTGTGGCACCTGGGGCACGGAGAACCTGCAGTCATGACTTACTCGATCCCCGGACTCTCCCAGGAAGACGGCGACAAGATCGCCAAGATCCTCCAGGTGCGTCTGAGCGCCTACAACGACCTGCACCTGACGCTCAAGCACGTGCACTGGAACGTCGTCGGACCGCACTTCATCGGCGTACACGAGATGATCGATCCGCAGGTCGAGGCCGTTCGCGGCTTCGCCGACGCGACCGCCGAGCGCATCGCGGCTCTGGGCTCCAGCCCGCGAGGCACCGTCGGCGCCATCACGAACGACCGCGACTGGGACGACTACGCCCTCGACCGCGACACCGTGCCGGCCCACCTCGCCGCCCTCAACCTCGTCTACGTCGGCGTCATCAAGGACGTCCGCGAGGCGATCGAGGAGATCGGCGAGCTCGACCCGGTCACCGAGGACCTTCTGATCAGCCACGCCGCTGAGCTCGAGCAGTTCCACTGGTTCATCCGCGCACACCTCGAGAACGCCGGCGGCGAGCTCATCAGCGCCGGCGCCAGGACCGAGGAGGGCGCAGCCAAGAAGGCGCGCAACCTCTGAGCAAGACAGTCAGCGCCCGGTCACGCACCGGGCGCTGGCCTGTCTCCACGGTCGAGCCACCCTCGGGCACTGCAGCGGCAGCCCGGGGGTGGCTTGTTTCCGCCAGGTCTCGACCCATGGAGACGGTCGCTGCGCTCCCGCCTCGCATGACAGGCAGGCTCGACCAGCGGGCGTCGAGTCTTGAGTCTCCGATGAGTGGCTGCGCTGGGCTCGAGGGATCAGCGGATCGACACGATCTCCTCGGCGTTCTCCAATAGCCGGGTCGCCCATTCGACCGCCCTAGCCGCATCCCCCATCGCGATAGACGCGGATTGATACTGGGACTTCGTTTTCAGTCTGAGCAGGCGACCCAGCGTCGGCGCGAGCATCGCACCGGGAGGTCCCGCACTTCTGAGCTCCGTCACGGCCTCGTGGTGGCTGTCAGGTTTCCTGGTCCTGCCGGTCAATCGCAGACAGATCGCGTCCTTCGAGTTGATCCCGCAGATGACCGCGCTGGATGTCGCAGCGTTGAACTGCTCGGCCTCAAGACTCGCAACTGCGGCTGCGAGAAACTCACGGGCCTTTGCCAAGTGCGCACGCGCTTCGGAGTGAGTCACCCCGCCACCTTGGCAGGGAGCAGCGACCGAATGTCCGGGCCAACAAGGGTGATGGCGTCCCGCCGGAGGTCCAGCACCAGCCGATCTTCCCGGGCCTCCGCAGCAGCGAGACCCTCCACATCGAGGTCGAGCACTTCGCACCCGTTTCCTGACCACGCATGCACCCGGCCGATGAGTCGGTCGATCTGTTGGTGCCAGCGAGGGTCGTCATCCGCAACTTCGCCACGCACCACCAGGATGTCGATGTCGCTCGCGGTCGTGGCGTCGCCTCTCGCCGCAGAGCCGAAGAGACACGCTGCCAACGCTGGCGGATCCCAGGACGCCAACTCCTCACGGATGCGCACCATCAGCTCCGTCCACATCCCCGCCAGGGCAATGACACCAGGCGCGGCAACATGTTCCCGATTGAGTCGGTACAGGTGGGCCGGAGGTCGCCGCTCACGTAGCACGACGCCCGCATTGGCCAACTCCGCCAGGACGTCGTTCACCCGCCTTCGCGACACCCTCTCGGCTGCCAACTCTGCCACCCTCCGCCCGCTCAGCGGCTCGGTGGTGTGGGCCAACACCTGCAGCACAGCCCCATGCGCGCTCGGCACGACGGAACTGATCGGATGTGTGAGATCCATCGACGCCCCCTTCCTGGGCAGCATACCGCCCAATTGGGCACTAATCTGCCTGATGCCTCCGCCCGGTCGGCCGGGTCTCGACCCTTCGAGACGGTCGCTGCGCTCCCTCCTCAGGACAGGCAGGCTCAACCGCCGAGGGCGGCTCGACCGCCGAGCTACTCGGGGCGGAGCAGCGGGAACAGGATCGTCTCGCGGATGCCTGCGCCGGTCAGCAGCATCACCAGCCGGTCCACGCCCATCCCCATCCCACCGGCCGGGGGCATGCCGTGCTCCATCGCCTTGAGGAACACCTCGTCGAGGTCCATCGCCTCCGGGTCGCCCTTCGCCGCCAGCAACGACTGCTCGGTCAGCCGCTCGCGCTGGATCACCGGATCGTTGAGCTCCGTGTACGCCGGAGCGAGCTCGACGCCGTTGATGATCAGGTCGAACGCCTCCACCAGGCCCGGCTTGCTGCGGTGCGGCTTGGCCAGCGGCCGCACCGACTCCGGGTAGTCCTCCACGAACGTGGGCTGGATCAGCGTGTCCTCGACCAGCTGCTCGTAGAGCTCGAGCACGATCTCACCGGCGTCCCAATGGTCCTGCAGCTCGATGTCGCGCGCATCGGCGTACTGCTTGAGCGTCTCGATGGGCGTCTCCATGGTGACCTGCTCGCCGAGTGCCTCGGAGACGAGGTCGAGCAGCGACGCCGAGCGCCACGGCTGCTCCAGGTCGATCTCCTCGCCGTTGCGGCCGGTGACGACCGTGCGGGCGACGTCGCGGGCGGCGTTGACCACCAGGTCGCGGACGAGCTCCTTCATCGTCTCGATGTCGCCATACGCCTCGTAGGCCTCGAGCATCGAGAACTCCGCCGCGTGCGTGGAGTCCAGCCCCTCATTACGGAACGTCCGGCCGATCTCGTAGACCTTCTCGACCCCGCCGATCATCGCCCGCTTGAGGTCGAGCTCAAGCGCGATCCGCAGCAGCATCGGCTGGTCGAAAGCGTTCAGGTGCGTGCGGAACGGACGCGCCGCCGCGCCGCCGTTGGTCAGCTGCAGGATCGGCGTCTCCACCTCGACGTAACCGCGGTCGTCCAGCGTGCGCCGCAGCGAACGCAGCACCGCCGCCTTCGTGCGCACCATCTGGCGCGCGTCCGGGTTGACGATCATGTCGAGGTAGCGCTGGCGGACCCGAGCCTCCTCCGACAGCGGCCGGTGCTCGTTGGGCAGCGGCCGCAGCGTCTTGGCGACCATCGTCCAGCTCGTCGCCTGCACCGACAACTCGCCGCGGCGGCTGGTGATGACTTCGCCGGTGACGCCGACGAAGTCGCCGATGTCGACCAGGGCCTTCCAGTCCGCCAGCGACTCCTCGCCCACGTCGGCCAGCGACAGCATCGCCTGCAGTTCGGTGCCGTCGCCCTCCCGCAGCCGAACGAAGCACAGCTTGCCGGTGTTGCGGATGTGGATCACCCGGCCGGCTACGGAAACGATCTCGCCGGTGCGGGTGTCCGGCTCCAGTCCGGCGTCGTCGTACTTCTCCCGGACCTCGGCGAGCGTGTGCGTGCGCTCGACGACGATCGGGTACGCCGCGTGGCCGGCTTCGAGCAGCCGCTGGCGCTTCTCGCGCCGCACCCGCATCTGCTCGGGGAGGTCGTCCTCCGGTGCAGGGGTCAGCGGCTGGTCGGTCATGGGCTCAAGCCTAGGATGGGTCTCGACAAGCTCGACCGCCGGAGGGCACAAGCTCGACCGGGGGAGGGGACAAGCTCGACCGCCGGAGCAGTGACCCCTGCTGGAGCACAAGCCAAGCGCTTTCCGACGTACACGTCGAAAGCACCCGATCGTGAGCATGTACGTCGGAAAGCGCACCCGGCTCGTAGTCGGTAGCCTCGTAAATCGCGACGATATCTCGCCACGAGGGTCTCGACAGGCTCGACCGCCGGTTTGGGGCTCGACCGCCGGTCTGCAAGCGACCGCCGGTCAGAGCGGGACGCGCCAGACGAGGACGGTCCCCTGGGGGTCGTTGGGGCCGACGTCGAGGCGGCCGCGGAGCTTCTCGGCACGGCGGCGCATGTTGCCCATGCCGCTGATTCGACCATTCGGCGTGAGACCGCGGCCGTCGTCGGCGACGCACAGTTGCAACTCGCGGTCGTCCTGCACCAGCGTCACCTCGACGTGGTGAGCGTCGGCATGCTTGACGACGTTGGACAGCGCCTCGCTGAGCACCGCGGTCAGCTCTCGAGCGACGCGGCCGGGCACCTGATCCCAATCGACCCTGACGCGCAGATCGGGCGGGAATCCCAGCACCCGTCCGCAGTCCGTGATCATCCGCTCGATCCGCTCCGGCAGTTGCGGGGTGACCGCCAACTGCTGCAGGTCGTAGATCGTCCCGCGCAGCTCGCTGATCGCAGCGTCGATAGCGCGGGCAGCGGCATCGACCCGTACGCCGGCCTGCGCGGCGTCTCGCTGGGCCATCGCCAGATCGAGTCCCGCCGCGAAGAGTCGCTGGATCACCAGATCGTGCAGGTCCGCGGCCATGCGCTGCCGCTCCTGCATGAGCGTCATCGCCCGAGCGGCCTCCTGCAGCGCGCGCTGGGTGTCCACCCGGTCGGTGATCTCGTCGCCCGCGATGACGAACCCGACGATCTCACCGTGCTCGACATGTGGGCGGAAGTGCGCCTCGGCGTGCCGCTCGCGTCCATCCGGGTCGATCCAGGTGCGTTGGTGCGTCGAGGGCTCGCCGCGCAGCGCGGACTCGATCGGGCTGACGTAGTACGCGAAAACCTCGTCGCCCACGATCTCGCGGAGGTGTCGGCCGCTGACCTCGTCGGGCGTGCGGCCGAGGTAGTCGAAGTAGAGCCGGTTCATGTAGACGTTGCGGCCCTCGGCGTCCCAGTAGCTGACCACCCAGGGCAAGTCGTCCAGGATCGCGAGCAGTTGCTCCCGAGACGGATCCGAGTCGCTCATCCAGCCCCCCAAACCCCTGGCGACAGTAACCCCGAGCCGGGGGAGAGGGCAGTGCAGAATCCGTCGGATTTCAGGCCGCTACGGGCGAATCCGCCGGTGCCGGGCTCGACCGCCGGAAGGTGCGGCCTGGGTCGGAGCCATTCGGGCGTGCAACTCCATGCCGGAGGGGCAGTTCGGAGGTGATTTTCAGGGGAGTTGCACGTCCGTTTGGCCGCCGACCGACATACAACTCTCCCCGTTGCGGCCCGGGTCGGCGCTAGCCGGCGGGAAGTTGGGTGTCCGGCGGCGGGCGAACGGCGGGTCTCGGCCACCGGACCAGGCTCAGACGTTGCGCTCGAAGACGATCTCCAGGCCGAGCAGCGTCAGCCATGGCTCCTGGTCGGTGATCGTGGTGCACTCGGCCAGCACCAGGTCGGCCAGCCCACCGGTGGCGATGACATTGATCTCGTCGAGCCCCAGGCCGAGCTCGGAGCACATTCGCGTGACCATGCCGTCGACCTGTGCGGCGAACCCGTAGAGCGCTCCGCTCTGCAAGGCCTCGACGGTGTTCTTCGCGATGACCGACCGCGGTTTGAGCAGCTCGACCTTGCGCAGCTGGGCGCCGCGCTGGTCGAGCGCTTCGAGGGAGATCGCGATGCCCGGGGCGATCGCGCCGCCGGCGTACTGCCCCTTCGGCGTGATCACGTCGTACGTCGTCGCGGTGCCGAAGTCGACCACGATCGACGGCCCGTCGAAGAGCTGCGCGGCGGCGACCGCGTTGACGATCCGGTCGGCGCCGACCTCGCGGGGGTTGTCCATGAGGACGGGTACGCCGGTGCGGACGCCGGGTTCGACGACGACGTGCGGCACGTCGGGGTAGTAGTCGCCCATCATCTGGCGCCACTCGTGCAGCACCGCAGGGACCGTGCTGCACACCGCGACGCCCTCGATCGCCGAGCGGTCGGCCCCGTCGGCGAGCAGGCCACGCAGCAGCACGCCCCATTCGTCGGCGGTCCGGCGCTCGTCGGTAGCGACGCGCCAGTGGTCGACGACCTCGCCGCCGGCGACGAGACCGACGGTGGTGTGGCTGTTGCCGATGTCGGCGCAGAGCAGCAATCGCTCGGCCGGCTCGCGGGCGATCTCCAGCGTCATCAGCCCTCCCGCAGGTCCATCGCGATGTCCAGCACCGGCGCCGAGTGCGTGAGAGCGCCGACCGCGAGGAAGTCCACCCCGGTCTCAGCCACCTCACGTGCGCGGTCGAGGCTCAGCCCACCGGACGCCTCGAGGATCGCGCGACCGTTGGTGATGCGCACGGCCTCGGCCATCTGCTCGGTGGACATGTTGTCGAGCAGGACCTGGTCGGCGCCGACCTCGAGCAGCTCGCGCAGCTGGTCGAGGGTCGTGACCTCGACCTGGATGGGCAGGGTCGGGTAGCGCGCCATCACCGCGAAGTACGCCGCCACGACGCCGCCCGCGCCGAGCACGTGGTTGTCCTTGATCAGCGCCTCGTCGGACAGCGACGTGCGGTGGTTGACGCCGCCGCCACACCGCACGGCGTACTTCTCCATCAGCCGGAACCCCGGGATCGTCTTGCGTGAGTCACGGATCCGGGCACCCGTGCCGCTGACGGCGTCGACCCAGCGGGCGGTGGTGGTGGCGACGCCGGAGAGGTGGCACAGGTAGTTCAGTGCGGTCCGCTCGGCGGTGAGGAGAAGGCCGGTCGGGCCGGTGACGCTGAGGAGTACGTCGCCGCGCGCGACCCGGTCGCCGTCGGCCACGCGCCGGGCGATGTCGACGTGCACGCCGGCGACGTAGCGGAACACCAGCTCCGCCACCGGCAGCCCGGCCACCACACCGTCCGCCCGGGCGACCACGTCGGCGGTGGCGACCGCGTCGGGAGGGATGGTCGCCGCGCTCGTGACGTCCTCGCCGGGCACGTCCTCGGCCAGCGCCCGCATCACTGCGTCGTAGGTGCTGCGCGCGTCCAGCCCGCAGTCCTCCAGCTCCGTGCGCAGGGCCACCGCGAGGGCGTCGTACGCCGTGCGGGCGATCGTCATCGGGCATCGTCCTCGTGGGTCGGGGTGGGGTGGAAGGTGGCCGTCAGCCGGGTCTCGACCCTTCGAGACGGTCGCTCCGCTCCCTCCTCAGGACAGGCAGGCTCGACCGCCGGAGCAGGCTCGACCGCCGACACGTCGACGTGGCCACGCCAGGCGCGATCGTCGCGCTCGGGGAAGTCCTCGCGCCAGTGCGACCCGCGGGTCTCGCAACGCAACCGAGCCGCAGCCATGAGCGCTGCGCCGAGCGTGAGCAGGTTGGTCGTCTCCCAGGCGAGCGTCCCGGGCTCCGCGGCGCCGCCGGCCAGTTCGGCGAGCCGCGCCTCGCCAAGCGCGAGTCCGGAGTCGGAACGCAGCACGCCGGCGTACTCGGTCATCACCGCCTGCAGCTCGGCGCGCGCTTCGGCCGCAACCAATCCGGGCACGCGATGATCCGGCGCCGGATCACGTCGAGCGGGCAGCTCCTCGACGAGCAACTGGGCGATGCGTCGGGAGAAGACCAGCCCTTCAAGGAGGGAGTTGGACGCCAGCCGGTTCGCTCCGTGTACGCCGGAGCACGCGACCTCGCCGGTGGCGTAGAGGCCGGGGACCGACGTACGCCCGTGCAGATCGGTCGCGACTCCTCCAGATGCATAGTGGCAGGCCGGCGCGACGGGGATGAGGTCGACGACGGGGTCGATGCCATGTGCACGACACGTGGCGAGGATCGTCGGAAACCGGCGCTGCCACTTGTCCTCGCCGAAGTGCCGAGCGTCGAGCCACACATGATCGGTAGCGCTCTCGCGCATGCGGCGCATGATCGCCTTGGCGACCACGTCGCGCGGCGCGAGGTCGGCCAGGTCGTGCTGGCCGAGCATGAAGCGCTTGCCGTCGTCGTCGACGAGGAACGCGCCCTCGCCGCGCACCGCCTCGGAGATCAGCGGCTGCTGCCCACGCGAGTCGTCGCCGAGCCACATCACGGTCGGGTGGAACTGTACGAACTCCAGGTCGCGCAGCACCGCTCCCGCGCGCAGGGCCAGCGCCATCCCGTCGCCGGTCGCCACGGGAGGGTTGGTCGTCGCGGAGAAGATCTGCCCGAGCCCGCCGCTGGCCAGCACCACGGCGCGGCACAGCACGGCACCGACGCCGTCGCGCTGCCCCTCGCCCATCACGTGCAAGGTCACCCCGGCGACGCCGCCGCCCTCGCCAGGGACGAGGTCGAGGACGAGTGCGTGCTCGGTGACCTCGATGTCGGGGGCAGCAAGGATGGCGGCGACCAGCGCCCGTTGGATCTCCGCGCCCGTCGCGTCCCCGCCTGCGTGGGCGATGCGGTCGCGCAGGTGGCCGCCCTCGCGGGTCAGCTGCAGCTCGCCGGCGGGGCTGTGGTCGAACTGCGCCCCCAGCGCGATCAGCTCGTGCACCGCGGCCGGCCCTTCGGTGACCAGTGCGCGCACTGCCTCGACGTCGCAGATGCCGGCGCCCGCGACGAGCGTGTCGTGCAGGTGCTCCTCGGGGGTGTCCTCGGGACCGAGCGCGGCGGCGATCCCGCCCTGCGCCCATTGCGTCGAACCCGCCGAGAGCACGTCCTTGGTGACCACGTGCACCGACCCGATCCCGGACTCGCGGATCCGCAGCGCAGCCGTCAGTCCGGCGATGCCTGAACCGACGACGACCACGTCGGCGTACGACGTCCAGCCGGGCTCGGGCGCGGCGAGGCGAGCGACGTTCATCGGCCCAGAGTCAGCGCGATGTTGTCGAGCAGGCGGGTGTTCCCGACGCGCGCCGCGACGAGCAGCCGTGCTTCGCCGCTCGCCGGGGCCGGGCCCAGGTCGGGGTCGGTCAGCTCCAGGTAGTCGACCTCGACTCCCTCCGCACCCTGCAGCACCTCGGCCGCTGCGCGGCGTACGGCATCGGGGCCGTCGGCGCTCGCCGCCGCGCCCGCCCGCAAGGCCTGTGACAACGACCGGGCCGCACGACGCTGCTCGGGGTCGAGGTAACGGTTGCGGCTCGACAGCGCCAGCCCGTCGTCCTCGCGCACGGTCAGCCCGCCGACGATGTCGATGCCCAGGCAGAGGTCGGCGACCATGCGCCGGATCAGCGTCAGCTGCTGGTAGTCCTTTTGCCCGAACACCGCCACGTCAGGTCGGACGAGGCCGAAGAGCTTGGCGACGACGGTGAGTACGCCGCGGAAGTGGGTGGGGCGCGCGGCTCCTTCGAGTACGCCGCCGAGCGGCCCGGGCTCCACGCTGACCTGCGGCTCGCCGCCGGGATAGACCTCGTCGACCGTCGGCGCGAACACCACGTCGACGCCCTGCTCCGCGCAGATCGCGAGGTCGGCGTCGAACGTGCGCGGGTAGCGGTCGAGGTCCTCGCCGGCCGCGAACTGCATCGGGTTGACGAAGATCGACACCACCACGACGTCGCGCTCGGTCACACGCTCGCGGGCCGCGCGCATCAGCGAGGCATGTCCCTCGTGCAGCGCGCCCATCGTCGGCACGAACGCGACCCGTCCATCAGCCGCGCGGACCGGCTTGAGCGCGGCTTCGAGCTCCGCGCGCGTCCGCGCCACGACCGGCTGGGTCACGCGGTGACCTTCTCCAGCGCGTCGTTGAGGATGCCGACGAGCTTGACCGCGCGGATCGGCAGCAGCTGCCCGTCGAGCACGGCGGTGTTGACCGTGGAGCGGGCCAGTGCGACGTACGACGGCAGCGTCTCGGGCTGGTGCAGCGAGATGTCTCGCAGGTGCGCCCGCACGGTCTCGACGTCACCGCGCACGATCGGCCCGGTCAGAGCCGCGGTGCCCATGGTGAGCGCGTTGTCGAGCGCGGCGGTCAGCAGCGGCCGCAACGTCGCCGCGGGGTCGGCCGCACCCGACTCGCGCAGCAGCTCCATCGCCTGCGAGACCAGCGTGACCAGGTGGTTCGCGCCGTGGGCGAGACCGGCGTGGTAGAGCGTCCGCTTGTCCTCCGGCACCCACACCAACCGACCGCGCAGATCGGACACCAGCGTCTCGGCCAGCGCGATCGACACGTCCTCGACGGCGGTCACGCCGTACGCACATCCCGGGAGCCGCGGCAGGTCGAGCGTCGTACCCGTGAACGTCATCGCCGGGTGCAGCGCCAGCACGTGCGCGCCGCGCAACCGAGCCGGCTCGAGGACGGCGAGCCCGTGGCGCCCAGAGGTGTGCGCGACGTACTGCCCCTCCCGGATCGCCCCCGACGCCGCCAGCATCGACACGACGTTGCTCAGCATGTCGTCGGGCACGGTCAGCAGCAGCAGGTCGCAAGAACGGGCGACGGCCGACGGCTTGCGGACGGGTACGCCGGGCAGCAGCGTCTCCACCCGGGTGAGGGTCGCCGCCGACTCACCAGCGGCCGCGACCACCTCGTGGCCGGCAGCGCGCAGGGCTGCGGAGAGGACGGCGCCGACACGGCCGGCACCGACAACCCCGATACGGGTGCCCGGAAGGGTCATCGTCATCGCCTTTCGTTCCAGTCCCGCGAGGGGTACCGGACGGTGTGCTGACGACAACGAGCCTAGGCGGCGGAGGCAACGCCCGTCACCCCCCGGTGGCCCACGTCACAGTTCTCCTCCCTCCACGGCCCCCGGTCAGCGCGGACCGTCCGCCACCACCGCCGCGGGCAACCACCCCTTCGCTCGTTCCTCGCTCAGGGGGGCCAGGCCCATCCACGCCCGCGGCGGCGGCGTCGGCCGATCCGCTCCCTCGGGCACCGAACGGGGGCGAGCTGCTCCTCTCCGGCTGAACTACCGTGGACGCATGGCGACGCCGCTCGGGATGCCCGCCATCCCCCTCCGCACGACCGCTCCGCCGTGGCGGTCGGCGTGGGACGCGGCGTTGTACGGACCGGGCGGGTTCTTCCGGACCCAGTCCCCCGCCGACCACTTCCGTACTTCGGTGCACGGCTCGGACCTGATGGCGCGAGCGCTCCTCACCCTCCTCGACCGGGCCGGACTGGACACGCTGGTCGACGTCGGCGCCGGGCGCGGAGAGCTGCTGGTCGCCCTTCACCGGCTCGACCCGACGCTCGAACTGCTGGGGGTCGAGGTCGCGGCCCGACCCGGGGAGCTGCCCGCCCAAGTCGACTGGTCCCCCGTCCTGCCTACGTCGGTCGACGGGCTGGTGATCGCGCACGAGTGGCTCGACAACGTGCCGTGCCACGTGGTCGAGGTCGACGACACCGGCTCGCCTCGCGTGGTCCATGTCGACCCGGCCACCGGCGAGGAGTCGCTCGGTCACCGTGTGGACGCCGACGGCGTACCGGCGACCCTGCAGGAGTGGCTCGCCGAGTGGTGGCCGCTCGACGGCTACGCCCCCGGCACGCGCGCGGAGGTAGGCACGAGTCGCGACCGCGCGTGGGGGGACCTCGTCGGCCGGATGGATCGAGGCCTGGCGATCGCCGTCGACTACGGGCACCTGCGCGCGGACCGGCCGGCACTCGGGTCGCTCCGCTCCTATCTGCACGGCCGCGAGGTCGACGTGCTCCCCGACGGCAGCCGCGACGTCACCGCGCACGTCGCCGTCGACGCTCTGGCGGCCGCGACCGGTGGCATGCTCGTCCGCCAGCGCGACGCGTTGGCCGCGCTCGGCCTGGAGACGACGCGTCCGCCGCACGGTCTCGCCGAAGCCGACCCGGCGGCGTACCTCTCGGCGCTCGAGCGCACCACCCGCGCCGCAGACCTGGTCGCGCCGGGCGGTCTCGGCGACTTCTGGTGGGTGGTGTGCGGGCGCGGCGGGATCGACGCGAGCGTGCTCAGCCCGCTCGGCGTGCCGCGCGACTGAGAGCGACGACACGGCCGACTTCGTCGTGCATGTGTACGGCGTCGCGCTGACTCCCGCGCAGACGGACCGGGCCGGGTGGGATGTCCACGCAGAGATCCGCCAGGCCGAGCCGCCGCTGCAACGGCCCCTGTTCGATCCGCACCGACTGCACGCGTGCTTGCGGCACGACATCCATACGGCGGGTGAACCAGCCGCGACACCCGACGACGACGCGCTCGTCCATGCCCACGCCGTACGTGCGCCAGAAGAAGGGGGCGAACCACCGCGCCCGTCGAGGTACGCCGACCAGCGGCACCTGCGCTCCGTCGAGACCGCGCAGGGCCTCGCGTGCCAGCCACAGGCACTCCTCTCGCGGCGCGACCGGCATCAGCACCGACGAGGCCTGCACCTGGTCGCTGCTGCCGCCTTGGTAGCCGGCCAACGACACCTCGAGCCGCGCCCAACCCAACGGCCGCCACAGCAACGGCTCGTGCACGACGACGCCCTGCACGCGATGCAGCGCGATCGTCTGGCGGGCAAGACTGAACATGCCGCGGCGTACGTGCATCGCGCCCGGCGACCGCGACACGACGAAGCCGTAGTAGCTCGTGAGCTTGCGGGCGAGCGCCAGACCGAGACCCAGCAGCGCCGGCACCAGGCCGCCGACGACGACCACGCCCGTGCCGGTGAACAACGCACCGAGGCCGAAGGCTGCAGCTGCCAACGCGCCCGCGATCGTCTCGCCCGACAGCGCCAGGCTCGCGAGCAACCGCCCGAGGTCGAGTTTGGCGAGCGGCTGCTGGAGCTCTTCGGGTACGCCGGGTGGCGGGACTGAGCCTGGTGTCGGCACCGCGCCGGGCAACGCCCCGCCCGGGGCCGGTTGCTCCAATGACGCGGTCTCGTCGCGGTGGGCGTCGCGCAGGAGCAGGAGTTGCTGGCGCAGCTGACGCGCCTCGGCCAGCGGGAGGAACGCCAGCGTGCCTTCGCGGTCACCGCCGGCGAGGTCGAAGCGCAGCTCGGCCAGGCCGAACAGTCGCGCGACGAACGGCTGGATGATGTCGATGCCCTGCAGCCGGTCGACACGGATCCGCCGCGACTGCCTGCTGATCACGCCGGTGTCGATGCGCAGCTCGTCGTCGCCGACCCAGTACGTCGTCCGCACCCACGACGCCACCCCCCAGGCGCCGCCGCCGACCAGGATGACGACGAGCAGGAACCCGGTGAACGTCAGGTCCTCGCCGCTCAACAGCTGCTGCCAGCTGGCCGCGAGGAACGCCACGACCAGGATCGGCCCGCGGACCAGCGGTGTGAGCGGAGAGAGCCGGCGCGGAGTGGAAGGCGGCGGGGGTGGTGCGGCCGGCGCCGGTCCGGACGGTCCTGCTTCCCAAGGAGGTACGCCGGTCACAGCCCGGACGCCTTGGTCTCCCCCGACACGGTCAGCCGGTCCCGCAGCCGCGCCGCCTCCTCACGGGGCAGACCCGGCACGACCGCCCCCGTGATCGGGCTGGCCGTGTGCACGTGCACCTGCGCGATCCCGAGCAGCTGGTCCAGGGGGCCGGCCTGCACGTCGACGAAAGAGCA
>JBHWSH010000365.1:0-4552 GCA_043427135.1 Marmoricola sp.
TTGTCCGGCGACCGCCTCGGCGGGACCGCGTGGTTCTCCCAGCTGACCACCCCTGACAACGGCCCCTTCGTCGAGTGGCAGACGCGCGAGCTCGCCCGGCTCGGCGTCACCGTCGAGCTGAACCGGAGCGTCGACGCCGAGCAGGTGCAGGCGCTGCGTCCCGACGCCGTGGTGGTCGCCACCGGCGCGCATCGCGGGCGTCCCGGCGTACCAGGTGCTGAGCTGCCGCACGTGCACACCGGCGACTCGCTGCGGGGGCTGCTGACCGGGTCCGGTGACGCGGGCGACGCGCCGCTGCTGCTGCGCGCGGTCGGTACGGCGGGCCGCCTCACCCGGGCGACCCGCAATCCGGCACTGATCCGCGCCGCCACCAAGAAGTTCCTGCCCGTAGGCAAGGACGTCGTGGTGATCGGCGGCTCGCTGGTCGGACTGGAGCTCGCCGAGTTCCTCGCCGAGCGCGGCCGCGACGTCACCGTCCTGGAGCCAGGCCCGAACCTCGGGTTGCCGATGGCGATGCCCCGCCGCTGGGCCGCCGTACGCCGCGCCGAGGAGCACGGCGTACACCTCGTCCGCAACGCGGTGGTCGAGGAGATCACTGCCGACCACGTGCGCTACCGCGCCGACGATGCCACGTCGACCGCGCCTGCCGACCTCGTGGTGGTCGCCACCGACGTCACGCCGACTGCTCCGCTCGCCGACGACCTGCGCGCCCAGGGCGTCGAGGTGCACGTCGTCGGTGACGCCGGCGAGGTCGGCTACATCGAGGGCGCCGTCAACTCCGCCTGGAAGGTCGCCCGCGCCCTCTGACCCGGCTGCCGATGGACGCAAGTTGCACCCGAATCGGCCAGTCGGGGACCTTTTTCGTCCATGACGCGCAGGCCGTCGCGGGGCCTGTGGAGAACGAAGGCGGGCAACCGGCCAGAAGTGCAACTCTCGGCGCCGTGCCCTTCGATCCTCGGCGACCGTTCGTCCGGTCCGACGCTCTCGCCATCGGCGTGACGCCCGGCCGGCTCCGAGGTCCCGGCTTCCGGACGGTTCTGCACGGGGTGCTGGTCGCGGCCGACGTGCCTGACTCGCCGGTCCTTCGTGCGCGGGCTGCGCTGCTCGTCCACCCGCCGAGAGCTGTCGCCTCCCACTTCACGGCAGCCCGCGTCATCGGCGCCCCCGTGCCGCCAGATCCGCTCGAACACGTGACGGTCGACGACGCAGACGACCGCCGCCGTCGGCAAGGTGTCCGCTGCCACGTGGCCGCGCTGTGCGACGCCGACGTCCGGCTCCTCGGCGATCTGCGCATCACGGCGCCGAACCGGCTGTTCACCGACCTCGCGTCGGTGCTCGGGCTGCTCGATCTTGTCATCCTCGGCGACTGGCTCGTTCGGCACGGCCACACGACCGTGGAAGGGCTCGTCGCCTACTGCGCCAACCGACGAGGGCGAGCTGCAGACGCCGCTCGTGCGGCGGCGGGCTATGTCCGCGCACGAGTCGACTCGCCGATGGAGACCAAGTTGCGGATGCTTCTGGTCCTCGCCGGGCTCCCTGAGCCGGTCGTCAACCTGGAGCTCCGCGACGAGTACGGCGAGCTGGTGATGAAGATCGACCTGAGCTACCCCGAGATCCTGCTCGCTATCGAGTACGACGGTCGCGTGCACCTGGAGTCCGCCCGGCAGTGGGAGCGCGACGTCGAACGCCAGCAGGCGCTGGGTGATGCGTCCTGGCGGTTGATCCGGGTGACCAGCCACGGCATCCACCGAGACCCGGCCGGGACGGTACGCCGTGTCTGGCAGGCGCTGCGGGAGCGCGGCGTACAGGTGCCCGAGCCGTCGGACGCGTGGCGGGCGCACTTCCCTGTCTGGGGCCTGGCCGGCTGACTGCGACCCTGGACGGAAGTTGCACCAGATCCGGGCGAGCGGGAGCGTTTTCCGTCCACGGGAGAGGAGATCGGCGAGTGCCCCAGGCAGGAGTCGAACCTGCGACCTTCCGCTTAGGAGGCGGCTGCTCTATCCACTGAGCTACTGGGGCCAGAGCCCTATCTTGGCAGTCCGGGGCGCGAGCATCCGACCCAGGGAGTGGGCCGGAAATTTCCCCAACTTCGCGCGCGGTTGGCATCATGGGGACGGAGCGGCGTGGTGGGGGTCCCGGCCGGCTCCTCCCACTCGACCAGGAAGACCGCGTGGCTTATCAGGGTAAGCATCGGCAGGCGAGGTCTCGGCGACCCGTTCTCGCGGCCGTTGCGATGGTGACCGCCACCGTGCTGGTGCTGCTGCTCGGTGGCGGGTTCCTCGTCTACCGCCACCTCGAGGGCAACATCACCGAGCTCGACCTGACCGAGGCGCTCGGCACCGACCGGCCCGACGACGAGGTGCGCGGCCCCCGCCGGGCGCTCAACGTGCTGGTGCTGGGCGACGACACCCGAGAGGGCCAGACCGAGGTCCGCGGGGACACACCGGGCCTGTCGGACACCACGATCCTGCTGCACCTCTCTGCCGACCGCAGCCGTGCCTACGGCATCAGCATCCCCCGCGACCTGATGGTGCCCCGGCCCGAGTGCATGGCCAAGGACGGCGACGGCGTGGTCGCGGGCGCCGAGATCGACCAGTGGAACGCCGCCTACGCTCTCGGCGGTCCCGCCTGCACGATCAAGCAGTTCGAGTCCCTGACCGACATCAAGGTCGACCACTTCGTGGTGGTGAAGTTCGAGAGCTTCAAGGGGATGGTCGACGCTCTCGGCGGCGTGCCCGTGTGCCTGCCCACCGAAGTCAACGACACGGTCGGCGACATCTACCTGCCGGCAGGTAGCTACGACGTCACCGGGCAACAGGCGCTGGACTACGTACGGGTGCGCTATGACATCGGCTCCAACAACGGCGACATCGGACGGATGAAGCGTCAGCAGGCATTCCTCGCGGCAATGGTCAACAAGGCCGTCTCCGCGGGCACCCTGGCCAACCCCGTGCGGCTCTACAACTTCCTCGACGCCGCCACCAAGTCGCTGATCACCGACCCCGGTCTGGCCAAACTGACCAACCTGGCCTCGCTCGGCGCCGACCTCAACGGCATCGGCATGAACAATATCCAGTTCTTCAGCGTGCCCTTCGAGACCTACACGCCCGACCCCAACCGGCTGCAGCTCCAAGAAGAGGCCGACCGGCTGTGGGACGAGATCCGGGTGGACGACCCCATCTCGCGGATGTTCACCAGCGGAGCCCTCAAGGCTTCCGACGCCAAGCCCGGCAAGGGCAAGGGCAAGGGCGATGGCACCGCGCAGCCCGACCCGGAGAAGGCCGCCGAGGCCGCCGCCAACGGCTTGTGCGCCTGAGCGGCACTCAAGAGCGACCGGCTGGATCGGCGTAGCGGGTGAGATAGGCGGTCACCATCGCCACCCCCTCGCCGAGCAGCTCCTCGTCGCCGGAGAGGTCGTTCTCGAAGGCGAGCTGGAGCAGTCGGTCGCCGATCTCCACCGCCAGCTCCGCGTGCTGAGGCCGCACGGCGTCGTTCAGCAAGCCCGCGTCGCGCGCGTAGCTGAAGAGCTCGGCGGCCAGCCGCCGGTTGTGATCGCGACCGGCATGCCGGATCGCTTGGTTGGTGCGGCCGCGCAACCAGATCACCACGAACGCCGGGCGGCGCCGGTACACGGTGACATAAGCCCGCATCACGGACTCGACCACCGCGGGGATGGTCAGCGGCGCCAGCGCGGCGACGTCGGCCGCGACCTGCTGGTCCATGTCGGCGATGTCGCGCTCGACCAGAGCGAGCAGGATCTCGTCCTTGTCGGCGAAGTACTGGTAGAGCGAGGCCACTGGCACCGCGGCTCGCTCGGCGATGGCGCGGGTGCTCAACGCCTCCACTCCGCCAGTGACGACGAGCTCGGCCGCCGCGTCCAGGATGCGTTCGACGCGCTCGCGGCTGCGCGCCTGCTGCGGCACGCGACGCGGGCGGATCACGACATCGTCCGGGTCCTCCCCGACCATGCCGGTCACCCTAGCCCCGAGGTCGTACGCCGCTGCGCGGGTCAGCGCGTCAGGGCACGGTCGAAGGCCACCGCCGCGGCATGCCACGGGCCGGTCGCCGGAGCGGTGCCGTCGTCGAGCTGCCCCAACGCCAGCAACTGCGGCAGGAGATCGGCCGAGAACCCCTCGCTGGCCTCGCGGGGCAGCAGCGACGGCAGATTGTCGATCGCGATCACGTCCATGGGCGGATTCCCCTGACTGCCCGGGTGCAGCCGGCGGGTCGGCTCGTCCCAGGTCGTGATGGCGTCGTTGACGGGGAGCATGTTGGTCGGGCCGGTGACGTCGCAGGTGACGTCGGCGAGGACCCGCAGTCGGCGCTCGTGGTCGAGGTCGGCTGCCTCGACGAAGGGAGTGGCCGGCACGAGCGTGACCACGCAGTTGACCAGCAGGTCGTGCCCGAGCAGCGCCAGCTTGTGCAGGTCGCGGGTCTCGCGCCGGTCCCAGGTGGTGACCGGCAGGCCGGCCTCCGCCAGGGCGGCCTGCGCTCCGCGTCCGGAGCGCCCGCGCCCTCCGGTCACGAGCGCGAGGAGGCGGTTGGTGCCTCG
>JBHWSH010000366.1:0-20966 GCA_043427135.1 Marmoricola sp.
TGAGATCATCGAGCCGGGCGTGGAGAACACCTTGTCGGTGGTCGGCGCCGAGGACCCCGAGCCCACCGTGACCCAGGCTGACCTGGACGCCGCCGAGGAGGCCCGCCCGTGACCGACTTCCAGGCCCCCGAGATCAGCTACGGCGTGCTGTCGCCGCTGCTGATCGTCTTCGGCGCCGCGCTGCTCGGCGTACTCGTCGAGGCCTATGCCCCTCGTGGCCGCCGCTACCTTTTCCAGACGCTGTTGACCATGCTCGCCCTGCTCGCGGCGTTCGGCGCGACCCTCTGGGTCGGACTCGACCTCGACGCGCACGAGAGCGGCCTGGCGCGTGGGGAGCTCACTGGTGCCGACGCGGTCGCCGTCGACGGCCCCACCGTCGTCATCTGGGGCCTGGTGCTGGTGCTCTCGCTGATCAGCGTGCTGCTGTTCGCCGAGCGCCACCTCGATGGCGGGGTGTCTGCGTTCGCCGGGCAGGCCGCCGCGCTGCCAGGGTCCGAGGCCGAGCGGCAGGCGTCCACACGTGGCATTGAGCAGACCGAGGTCTACCCTCTGATGCTCTTCGCGGTGAGCGGCATGATGCTCTTCCCCGCCGCCAACGACCTGCTGTTGATGTTCGTGGCGCTCGAGGTGCTGTCGCTGCCGCTCTACCTGCTCACCGGCCTGGCGCGTCGCCGTCGCCTGCTGAGCCAGGAAGCCGCGTTGAAGTACTTCATGCTCGGCGCCTTCAGTTCCGGCTTCTTCATCTACGGCGTCGCGCTGGTCTACGGCTACTCCGGCTCCACCCAGCTCGCCGCGGTGTCCGAAGCGATCTCCGGACGCATCGGCGAGCAGGCGATCCTGCTGGGCGGCATCGCGCTGATCTCGGTCGGCCTGTTGTTCAAGGTGAGTGCCGCGCCGTTCCACTCCTGGACCCCCGACGTCTACCAGGGCGCCCCGACCCCGGTCACCGCCTTCATGGCTGCGGTCACCAAGGTCGCTGCCTTCGGCGCGATGCTGCGGCTGTTCTACGTCGCCTTCGGCTCCGCGGAGCGCGACTGGACGCCGATGATCTGGATCATCGCTATCCTGACGATGGCCGTGGGCAGCGTCTTCGCGCTGTCGCAGAGCGACGTGAAGCGGATGCTGGCGTACTCCTCGATCGCCCACGCCGGCTTCCTCTTGGTCGGCTTCGTCGGACTCCACCAGGCGGTCGCCGGATCCGGTGACCTGTCGTCGCTGCAGGCGGTGCTCTTCTACCTCGTCGCCTACGGCTTCATGACGATCGGCGGGTTCGCCGTGGTCACGCTGGTCCGCGACGCCGGCGGGGAGGCCAACCACCTCTCCCGCTGGGCCGGGCTCGGCAAGGAGAGCCCGATCCTGGCCGGCGTCTTCGCCTACTTCCTGCTCGCCATGGCCGGCATCCCGCTGACCAGCGGCTTCACCGGCAAGTGGGCGGTCTTCACCTCCGCGGCGTCTGGCGGCGCGTGGCCGCTCGTGGTCGTCGCGGTGCTGCTCAGCGTCGTGGCCGCGTTCTTCTACCTGCGGGTGATCGTGCTGATGTTCTTCTCCGACCCGGTCGGAGAGGGGCCAACGGTTGCGGTGCCCAGCGTGCTGACCGTGGTGGTCATCGCGGTGTGCCTTGCTGCGACAATCGTCCTCGGCATCCTGCCGGGCCCGGTGCTCGACCTGCTGGGCGATGCGGGGATGTTCATCCGCTGATCGCGAGGAGTGCTCCACCGGTGACCGACACGACGCCTGCGGGCCTGGCCCTGCCTGTGCTCGACGCGGCGCTGGAGGCTCGCCTGCGCAGCCGACTGGCGGAGGTCGAGCGCCGCCTCGAAGCAGCGGTGGAGTCCGAAGCGGCCTTCGTGACCGAGGCCTGCCGGCACCTGCTCGATGCCGGCGGCAAGCGCTTCCGTCCGTTGCTGGTGCTCCTCGCCGCCGAGGTCGGCTACCCCGACCACGACCAGGTCCTCACCGCGGCGTGCGTCGTGGAGCTGACCCACCTGGCCTCGCTCTACCACGACGACGTGATGGACGAGGCGACGCTGCGCCGAGGAGCCGCTTCGGCCAACGCGCGCTGGGACAACCACGTCGCGATCCTGGCAGGGGACTGGCTGTTCTCGAAGTCCTCCGAGCTCACCGCCGAGCTGGGCGCCGAGGCGGTGCGCATCCAGGCCCAGACCTTCTCGCGGCTGGTCGAGGGGCAGATCCTGGAGACGCTCTCGGTCGTCGACGGCGAAGACCCCCTGGACCACTACCTGCGCGTCGTCGCGGGCAAGACCGGCTCGCTGATCGCGACCTCTGCCAGGTACGGCGCGATGTTCGCCGGCGCCTCCGCCGACGTCGTCGAGGCGCTGCGTCAGTACGGCGAGAAGGTCGGCATCGCGTTCCAGCTCTCCGACGACCTCCTCGACGTGGGCAGCGAGTCCGACGAGTCCGGCAAGACCCCCGGCACCGACCTGCGCGAGGGCGTCCCGACGCTGCCGGTCCTCTACGCGATGCGCTCGGAGTCGGACGACGACCGCCGCCTCCAACAACTGCTCAGCGGTCCGATCTCCGACGATGCCGACCACGCCGAAGCTCTCGCGCTCCTGCGCGGCCACCCCGCGATGCGCCAGGCACGCGACTACGTGCAGACCCTCGCCGACGAGGCCAAGGAGCTGCTCGGCGTACTCCCAGACGGGCCGGCCAAGGACGCCCTCGTCGCCTTTGCCGACCTCATCGCCACCCGCACCGCCTGAGGTCCGCCGGCGACCGGCCTACTGGGCGGAGCGGACGCGGACCGCGGAGAGGGGCACGGTCGTCTGGCCGGCGGGATCGGCGAAGAAGTCGTTGCCCTTGTCGTCGACGACGATGAACGCGGGGAAGTCCTCGACCTCGATCTTCCAAACCGCCTCCATGCCGAGCTCGGGGTACTCCAGCACCTCGACGGACTTGATGCAGTCCTGCGCGAGACGGGCCGCCGGTCCGCCGATCGAGCCGAGGTAGAAGCCGCCGTACGCCGCGCAGGCGTCGGTCACCCGCTTGGACCGGTTGCCCTTGGCGAGCATCACCATCGACCCGCCGGCAGCCTGGAACTGGTCGACGTAGGAGTCCATCCGCCCCGCCGTGGTCGGCCCGAACGAACCCGACGCCATCCCCTCCGGGGTTTTGGCCGGTCCGGCGTAGTAGACGGCGTGGTCGCGCAGGTACGCCGGCATCTCGCCGCCCGCGTCCAGGCGCTCCTTGATCTTCGCGTGCGCGATGTCGCGCGCCACGACCAGAGGGCCGGAGAGGGACAGGCGGGTCTTCACCGGGTACTTCGACAGCTCGGCGCGGACTTCCGCCATCGGCCGGTTGAGGTCGATGCGCACGACCCCGTCCTCTCCTCCCAAGCTGGCGCCGGTCTGGTCGGGCAGGTGGTGCGCCGGGTCGTGCTCCAGCTGCTCGAGGAAGACGCCGTCGGCGGTGATCTTGCCGAGCGCCTGCCGGTCCGCCGAGCACGAGACCGCGATCGCCACCGGGCACGAGGCGCCGTGCCGGGGGAGTCGTATGACGCGGACGTCGTGGCAGAAGTACTTGCCGCCGAACTGTGCTCCGATCCCGAACGACTGGGTGAGCTTGAAGACCTCCTCCTCCAGCTCCAGGTCGCGGAACCCGTGGGCCGCCATCGAACCCGTCGTGGGCAGGTTGTCGAGGTAGTGCGCCGAGGCGTACTTCGCGGTCTTCAGCGCGAACTCCGCGCTGGTGCCGCCGATGACGACCGCGAGGTGGTACGGCGGACAGGCCGCGGTGCCCAGTGAGCGGATCTTCTCGTCGAGGAACTCCAGCATCCGCTTGGGATTCAGGACGGCCTTGGTCTCCTGGTAGAGGAACGACTTGTTGGCCGATCCGCCGCCCTTCGCCATGAAGAGGAACTTGTACTCGGGATTGCCGCCCGTCGAGCCGCCAGACGTCGAGTACAGCTCGATCTGCGCGGGCAGGTTGGTGCCGGTGTTCTTCTCCTCCCACGTGGTCAGCGGCGCGAGCTGGGAGTAGCGCAGGTTGAGCTTGGTGTAGGCGTCGAACACGCCTCGGCTGATCCACTCGGCGTCGTCCGCGCCGGTGAGCACGCCCTCGGACTTCTTGCCCATCACGATGGCGGTGCCGGTGTCCTGGCACATGGGGAGGACGCCGCCGGCGGAGATGTTGACGTTCTTGAGCAGGTCGAGAGCCACGAACCGGTCGTTGCCGGACGCCTCGGGGTCGTCGATGATCCGCCGCAGCTGCGCCAGGTGCGCCGGGCGGAGGTAGTGGGAGATGTCGTGCATCGCCTCGGCGGTCAGCATCCGCAGAGCTTCCGGCTCGACCTGGAGGAACGTGCGTCCGCCCGCCTCCATCGTGCTGACACCCTCGGTGGTGAGGAGGCGGTACGGCGTGTCGTCGAGGCCGGTGGGAAGCAGGTCTGAGTAGCGGAACTCGGGCGCTGCGGTCACCGGGGCACTCCTCGAGCAAGACGGGATGGAACGGACAGGAGCGTAACGAGCCCCCTTAGGGTGGGCGCATGCAGGGAGAGGGGCGGGACGTGCCGGGACCGGAACAGCTCCGCGTGTCCGATCAGGAGCGCCACGCCGTGGCAGAGGTGCTGCGTCAGGCCGCGGGCGAAGGCCGCATCACGCTGGAGGAGCTCGACGAGCGACTCGACGCGACGTACGCCGCGCGCACCTACGCCGACCTCGTGCCGTTGACCGTCGACCTGCCGTCGGTCCGGCATCCCATCACGCCGCCCGTTCCTGCGGTGCGGGCAGTCAACCTGCCCGCCGTCGCTCCGCGCTTCGACAGCAGCTTCGCCCTGATGGCGGAGACCAAGCGGAGCGGCTACTGGCAGGTGGGTCCGCAGCACACGGCGTTCTCGCTGATGGGCAACGTGGTCATCGACCTGCGCCAAGCCCGGTTCGCCGCGCGTGAGGTCTTGATCAATGCCAACACGGTGATGGGCGGCGTCGAGATCGTCGTCGATGCGCACACGCAGGTGATCGTGGAGGGCAGCGGTGTCATGGGGGACTTCTCGGAGTCCCGGTCCCGAGTCGCCTACGACCCTCGTCCCGATGCCCCCGTGGTCCGGGTCCGAGGGGTGGCCTTGATGGGCGCGGTCAACGTCAAGCGCAAGAAGCCGCCCCGCCGCTAGCTACGCGGCGACCCTGTCAGCGCTTGATCGGATGGCGTCGACGAAGGTGCCCCACAACCCCTCGGGCAGGTCGTGACCCATGCCGGGCACGAGCACCAGCTCGGCGCCGGGGACAGCCTTTGCGGTGGCCTTGCCGCCGCTGACGTGCACCATCCGGTCGGCGGTGCCGTGCACGACCGTGACGGGAATCCGCAACCGGCCGAGCGCCTTGGTGCGATCGCGCTGGGTCAGAATCGCGACGAGCTGTCGCGTCACCCCGGTGAAGCTGACCCCGCGGTCCCAGGTCTCCTCCGCACGGGTGCGGGCGACGTCGTCGGCGGTCGGATAGCCCGGAGAGCTGATCCGGCGCCAGAAGGTCACCGAGTTCTCGACATACAGCTCACGGCTGGGGCCTCGCGGGCGCAGCATGTGCGGGAGGAGGGTGGGGTCGATCCGGCCGACGCGCCGGCTGCCGGTGGTGGACATGATCGAGGTCAGCGAGAGCACGCGACCAGGCCGTTCGATCGCCATCGTCTGCGCGATCATGCCGCCCATCGACACCCCGGCGACGTGGGCCTGCTGCAGCCCCAGATGGTCCAACAGCCCGAACGCGTCGTTCGCGACATCGACCAGCGTGTAGGGCACGAACACCCGTCCGCCCAAGAAGGCCTTGACGATGTCACCCTGGGTCACGCGGTGGCGCTCGAAGCGCGTCGATCGTCCGGTGTCGCGGTTGTCGTACCGGATCACATAGAAACCGTCGTCGGCCAGCTGCTCGCACAGCCCTCGCGGCCACCACGTCAGCGGCCCGCCCAACCCCATCACCAGCAGGAGCGGTCGTCCGGTCGGTTCGCCGAAGGTCTCGTAGTGGATCTCGACGCCGTCCGGCAGCCGGACCGAGTCGACGACGTGATCAGACCGGGACGTGGGGGCGCTGGCGTCGGACATACGTCCAGTATGCAAAGTGCTTGGTCGATGCACTCAGCCGGCTCGTCCGGTTCAGCGGTCGAAGTCCACCGCGGAGTAGGCGCGGAGCTTCTCCAGCTTGTGCTCGGAGATGATGCTGCGGACCGTCCCGCTGCGTGAGCGCATCACCAGCGAGTGGGTGGTCGCGCCGCCGGCGCGGTAGCGCACGCCCTGCATGAGCTCGCCGTCGGTGATCCCGGTGGCGACGAAGAAGCAGTCGTCACCGCTGACGAGGTCGTCGGTGGTGAGGATGTTGTCGGGGTCGAGGTCGAGCCCGGCATCGAGAGCCCGCTGGCGCTCGTCGTCGTCGGTCGGCCACAGCCTCGCCTGGATGACGCCGTCCAGGCACTTCATGGCGCACGCGGCGATGATGCCCTCGGGTGTCCCGCCGATCCCGAGCAGCAGGTCGACGCCCGTGCCCTGACGGGCGGCCATGATCGCGCCGGCCACGTCGCCGTCGGTGATGAACTTGATCCGAGCTCCGGAGGCGCGGATCTGGTCGACGAGGTCGGCGTGCCGGGGGCGGTCGAGCACCACGACGGTGACGTCGCTGGGGGTTCCGCCCTTCGCTGTGGCGACGGCCCGGATGTTCTCCACGACGGGCTTGCGGATGTCGACGACGTCAGCGGCCTCGGACCCGGTGACCAGCTTCTCCATGTAGAACACAGCCGACGGGTCGTACATCGATCCGCGCGGCGCCACGGCCATGACCGAGACGGCGTTGCTCATGCCCTTCGCGGTGAGGGTGGTGCCGTCGATCGGGTCGACGGCCACGTCGCACTCCGGGCCGGTGCCGTCGCCGACCTCCTCGCCGTTGTAGAGCATCGGGGCGTTGTCCTTTTCGCCCTCACCGATCACGACGACGCCGCGCATGCCGACGGTGGAGATCAGGGTGCGCATCGCGTTGACCGCGACCGCGTCGGCGCCGTTCTTGTCGCCGCGACCGACCCAACGGGCGGCAGCCATCGCGCCGGCCTCGGTGACGCGAACCAGGTCCAGCGCGAGGTTGCGGTCGGGGGCGTCGGTGGCAGGCGAGAGCGGAGGCATGGCGACAGGTTAGCGAAAGTGCTCCTCATCTCTGCGGGGTGCGGGCGCCGGGTTCGGGAGAGGGCGCGCCACAATGACGCCCATGAGTGGACGCCGCGGGTACCAGACCTCGTTCGCGGGCATGATCGGCGCGATGCTGGTGCTGCTCGCCGTGGTCGCGGCCTTCGTCGTCTTCCGTGACACGCTGCGCGAGCCACCGCCGTCGCCGGTTCGAGCGGTGGAGTACCTGCAGCCAGCGGAGTACGCCCGCGACCAGGCTGCCTTCGATCTGCTGGCACCCCGGGACCTGCCCGACGGCTGGATCGTCACCAGCGTCAGGTGGACAGCCGACACTCAGGCCTGGCACCTGGGCTTGCTCACCGACGAAGGCCGTTACGTCGGTCTCGAGCAGGCCGACGAGCTGGTGTCCACGATGGTCCGGGAGTACGTCGACGAGGACGCGGTGCAGGGCGGGGACGTCGACATCGACGGGGTGGGCTGGCAGTTCTGGACCGACGAGGGCGGAGACACCGCCTTGGTGCGCGAGACGCCGAAGGTGACGACCCTGGTCGTGAGCACCGCGGGCCTCGGCACGCTCGAGGAGTTCGTGCGGACGCTGAGCTGAGCCCGGCGAGTGGTCAGCTCAATCCTGTTGCTCGGCGAGCACGTCGTCCATCCGGCGGCGTGCTCCGTCGAGCCACTCCTGGCACACCCGGGCGAGCTTCTCCCCGCGCTCCCACAGGGCCAACGACTCCTCCAGGGTGGTGCCGCCCTGCTCGAGGGTGCGCACGACCTCGACGAGCTCCTCGCGGGCCTGCTCGTAGCCGATGCTCTCCTCTACCGTCTCTTGGGCCGTCTTCTGGGTCATCCTCAGTCCTCGTCTCGTGCCGGTGGGTCGGGGTGATGCTCCTGCACGCGTACGCCGAGGCGCCCGTCGAGCACGCGAACGCTCAGGTCGCTGCCTGGCGGGGCTGCCTCGAGCGTCGTGACGACGTGTCCGTCGGCGTCCTGCAGCACGCTGTAGCCGCGCCGCAACGTCTCCAACGGCGACAATGCCCGGACCCGTGCGCGAGTGTGCTCGAGGTCGTCGTCGGCGCGGTCGAGCCGGTGGTTGATCGTGCGCCGGGCGCTGGTGACGAGGTCCGCCACCTCGGCCGCGTGGCCGTCGACGATGTGGTGTGGGTCGGCCAAGCAGGGCCTGGCACGCAGCGCCTCGAGCTGCGCGGTCTCGTGACGCAGTCGTGCGGTCATGTGGGCGCGGAGCCGCTCGCGGGTCGCCGCCACCCGCTGAGCCTCCTCGGCGACGTCGGGCACGACGAGCTTGGCCGCGTCGGTGGGGGTCGAGGCGCGGACGTCGGCCACCAGGTCGAGGAGCGGGGTGTCGGGCTCGTGGCCGATTGCCGAGACGACCGGCGTACGTGCCTCTGCGACCGCCCGCACCACGCCCTCGTCGGAGAACGGCAGCAGGTCCTCCACCGAGCCGCCGCCGCGGGCCACCACGATCACGTCGACGCGCGTGTCGGCGTCCAGGCGGCGTACGGCGTCCATCACCTCTCGCGCACTGTGGGGGCCCTGCATGCTGGCGTAGGCGACCTCGAAGGCGACTGCGGGCCAGCGCCGGCGCGCGTTGTCCAACACGTCGCGCTCGGCCGCCGAGCCCCGCGCGGTGACGAGACCGACCCGGCCCGGCAGGAACGGCAGCGGGCGTTTGCGGGCACGGTCGAAGAGGCCCTCGGCGGCGAGCAGTTGCCGGCGGCGCTCCAGGCGGGCGAGCAGCTCGCCGAGGCCGACCATGCGGATCTCGTCGGCGACCAGGCTCAGCGTGCCGCGGTTGGGGTAGTAGCGCGGCCGGCCGTGAACGACCACGCCGGCGCCCTCGACCACGGGCGGGTTGAGGGAGTCGAACACTTGTCGCGGGCAGGTCACGGTGAGCGAGACGTCGCCGAGAGTGTCGCGCAGGGTGAGGAAGACGGTGTTCATGCCCTGGCGACGGTTGAGCTGGGCGATCTGGCCCTCCACCCAGACCGCGCCGAGCCGGTCGATCCAGCCGGTGAGCAGCGTGGCGATCTGCCGGACCGGGGCCGGCTGCTCGGGACTGGTCTGGAGGGCCACGGTCGCACCCTATGCGGGCGGACCGACAGGCCTCGGCGACCCACGGCCGTCACCGGTCCGAGCCTGGCCTGCGGTCCGTAGACTGGGGCCATGACGTCTGACCTGGGGATGCCGCCGGTGCTCGATCCGCAGGCCGCCGAGCGAGCGGTGCTGCTCGCCGATCCGCGCGGCTACTGCGCGGGCGTCGACCGAGCCGTCATCACGGTGGAGAAGGCGCTCGACCTGTACGGCGCTCCGGTCTATGTCCGCAAGCAGATCGTGCACAACAAGCACGTGGTGGCCGGACTCGAGGCGCGTGGCGCGATCTTCGTCGAAGAGCTCGACGAGGTTCCCCAGGGCGCGACCGTTGTCTTCTCGGCCCACGGCGTCTCACCGATGGTCCACCAGCAGGCCGCCGAGCGGGACCTCAAGACGATCGACGCCACGTGTCCTTTGGTGACCAAGGTGCACCACGAGGCGCGCCGGTTCGCCTCCGACGACTACGACATCCTGCTGATCGGCCACGCCGGCCACGAAGAGGTCGAGGGCACCGCGGGTGAGGCGCCCGAGCACATCCAGCTGGTCGAGACCCCCGCCGACGTCGCCCGCGTGCAGGTCCGCGACCCCGAGCGGGTGGCCTGGCTGTCCCAGACCACGCTCTCGGTCGACGAGACGCTGGCCGTGGTCGATGCGCTGCGCCAGCGCTTCCCCAAGTTGCTGGACCCGCCGTCCGACGACATCTGCTACGCCACCCAGAACCGCCAGCTCGCGGTCAAGGAGATCTCGCGTGACGCCGACCTGGTGATCGTGGTTGGCTCGGCGAACTCCTCCAACTCGGTGCGGCTGGTCGAGGTGGCGCTCGAAGCCGGGGCCAAGGCCTCCTACCTCGTGGACGACGCTTCCGAGATCGATGAGTCCTGGCTCGACGACGTCCGCACCGTCAGCGTCACCTCGGGCGCCTCGGTGCCGGACGACCTCGTCGCGGGTGTGCTCCGCTTCCTGTCCGACCGCGGCTACCCCGACGCGCGTGCGGTCAAGACGGCGGAGGAGTCGCTGATCTTCGCGCTGCCCCCGGAGCTGCGCCGCGACCTGCGCGCGGCCGAGAAGGCGGCCGCCGGCGCTTGACCGGCTCGGCTCAGGAGGCCCGCAGAGCGGTGTGGTTGCGGATGGCGACCTGCCGAAGCGCGAGTACGCCGAGCGCGAGCCCGTAGCCGATCGCGAGGCCCACGGCGCGGTGCGCCAGGCCGGAGACGATCGCCTGCACCAGGACGTCGTCGGCTCGGGCCACGGCGTCGCGGTCGACCAGCGCCAGGACGAGGACGACGGCACCGAGCACGAGCGGTGGCATGACGCCAATGGTGAAGAAGTCGCGCGGGTGCACCCACAGCGCCGCCGTCAGACACAGGAGCACGAAGACCAGGTCGAACACGATGCCGAGTGATGCGTCGAGTGCGACGTGCGCGGCGGCGGTCAGCATCACGGACAGGACCACGACCCGGACGACGAGACGGCCGGGGTGGCGACCTTGCAGCCACAGGTTCGGTCTGGGCGTCCGCCCAGCAGTCCGTCGGGGCACGTGGTCAACGTAGGTGCGCTCAGGCGCCGCCGTCCGACGCCACGCCGTGGTCGGTCTGGACCGGCTCCAGTGGTGTGACGACTCCGGAACGCGCGTCCTCGACGAGCTCGGCAGCAGTGGGCACGCGGGTCGCGACGTCGACTGGTCGAGGTGCCTCGAGGTCGTCGTCGGTCACGCCGAGGTCGGCGAACCGTCGTGCGGAGACCAGCACCCTGTTCTCCAAGGACCCGATGGCGGCGTTGAACGAGTTGACCGCGGCGGTCAGTGACCTGCCGACCTTGTCGAGATGGCCGGTCATCGTGCCGAGCCTGCCGTGCAGGTCGCGACCGAGCCCGTGGATCTCTTGGGCCTGCTCGGCGAGGGCCTCCTGTGTCCAGGCAAACGCGACGGTGCGCAGCAGAGCGATGAGCGTGGTGGGCGTGGCCAGCACGACCTTGCGCTCCGCGGCGTACTCCAGCAACGCCGGCTCGGACTCGAGCGCCGCGGAGAGGAAGGACTCGCCGGGGACGAACAGCACCACGAACTCCGGGGTGCAGGGCAGGAGCCGCCAGTAGGACTTGGCGGCGAGGGCGTCGACGTGCTGGCGGAACTGGCGCGCGTGGCGCGCGAGATGGGCGGCCCGCTCGTCGGGGTCGTCGCTCTCCGCGACGTCGAGGAACGCGTCGAGCGGCACCTTGGCGTCGACCACGACGTGCTTGCCGCCGGCGAGGTTGACGACCAGGTCGGGACGCAGGGCGGCGCCGTCTTCGCGCATGGTGCGCTGCTCCTCGAAGTCGCAGCGCTCGACCAGCCCCGCGAGCTCCACCGCGCGCTTGAGGTGCATCTCGCCCCAGCGGCCACGCACTTGCGGACGGCGCAACGCGGTGGCCAGCCCGCCGGTCTCGCGGCGCAGGTCCTCGGCGCTCCGACGCACATTGTCGACCTGCTCGTGCAGCTGCGCCTGCCAGGACACCCGCTGGTCCTCGATCTCGCGCATCTGGGCGTGAAGTCGGTCGAGCCCGTCCTTGAGCACGGCCTGGTCCGCCGCCGCCGCGGTCAGCGCGGCCAGCTCGACCGTGTCGGAGCGCCGCGCTCGTGCCAGCGACCAGCCGGCGAGCGCGCCGAGCACGAGCCCGGAAGTCAGCGCCGCGAGCACCAGGAGAAACGTGGTCGTGTCCATGTCTTCATGCAAGCAGCGGGGTCCGACAGAACCGGTCAGGCGCGACGCGTGCTCTCAGTCGGCGAGCTCGACGACGACCGGCGCGTGGTCGCTGGCGCCCTTGCCGGCCCGCTCCTCGCGGTCGATGAACGCGTCCACCACGCGGGCCTGCAAAGCCGGGGAGCCGAGCACGAAGTCGATCCGCATGCCCTTGTTCCGCTCATACCTCTGCCGGTAGTAGTCCCAGTAGGTGTAGACGTCGGGACCCGGCGCAAAAGGCCGCACCACGTCGGCGTACCCGGCATCGAGGAAGGCCTGGAACGCCGCTCGCTCGGGCGGGGTTA
Source organism: Marmoricola sp. (assembly GCA_043427135.1). GTDB lineage: Bacteria > Actinomycetota > Actinomycetes > Propionibacteriales > Nocardioidaceae > Marmoricola_A. The sequence continues at coordinate 12,249 of JBHWSH010000366.1, forward strand.
CATGGGTGCTCCTGGCGAAGACGGCCATGTCCCAGACGTCCTCGTCCTGCGGGGCGATGTTCCAGTCGCCGCCGATGGCGGTGGGCAGGTCGGGGTCGCGCTCGAGCCACGCAGTCGCCGCCTCCTTGAGGGCGGCGAGCCAGTGCAGCTTGTAGTCCAGATGCGGGTCGCCGACCGCGCGGCCGTTGGGCACATAGATCGACCACACGCGTACGCCACCGCAGGTCGCCCCCATCGCGCGCGCCTCGGCGGCCGGCGGGTCGCCGTACTCCGGCATTCCGGAGAACCCGCGCTCGACGTCCTCGATGCCGACGCGGGAGACGATGCCGACGCCGTTCCACTGGTTGAGGCCGTACGTCGCCACCTCGTAGCCGAGCGACTCCAGCCCCATCGTGGGCCACTGGTCGTCGCGCGCCTTGGTCTCCTGAAGGGCGAGCACGTCGATGTCGTGGCGCTGCAGGAACGCCTCGACGCGGTCGATCCGGGAGCGGACGGAGTTGACGTTCCAGGTGGCCAGGCGCACCCGCCGAGCCTAGCCACCCGGCGTACCGGACTGTGGGGGCGCTGACCAGACGTAGACTGGACTCCCGTGGCTCTCACCATCGGGATCGTCGGACTCCCCAACGCCGGCAAGTCGACCCTCTTCAACGCCCTGACGCGCAACCAGGTGCTCGCCGCGAACTATCCGTTCGCGACGATCGAGCCCAACGTCGGCATGGTTGGGGTGCCTGATGACCGGCTGGCGACGCTCGCCGAGATCTTCGGTTCGGAGCGGATCCTCCCGGCGACCGTGCAGTTCGTCGACATCGCCGGCATCGTCCGCGGTGCCTCCGAAGGGGAGGGCCTGGGCAACAAGTTCCTGTCCCACATCCGCGAGTCCGACGCGATCTGCCAGGTGACGCGCGTCTTCCGCGACGAGGACGTCACCCATGTCGAGGGCAAGGTCGATCCCGCCTCTGACATCTCCATCATCCAGACAGAGATGATCTTGGCCGACCTGCAAACCGTCGAGAAGGCGATCCCGCGGCTGGAGAAGGAGGCCCGCGGCAAGAAGGAGCTGGCCGCCAACCTCGAGGCCGCCAAGGAGGCGCAGGCAGCGCTCGAGGCCGGTACGCCGATCATCGCGACTGCGATCGACCGCTCCCTCGTGCGCGAACTGAGCCTGCTGACGGCGAAGCCGTACATCTACGTCTTCAACTGTGACTCCGACGAGCTCAACGACGAGGAGCTCAAGCAGCGCATGCGCGACCTGGTCGCTCCGGCCGAAGCGATCTTCCTCGACGCGAAGTTCGAGTCCGAGCTGGTCGAGCTCGACGACGAGGACGAGGCCCGCGAGATGCTCGCCGAGATGGGCGTGACCGAGCCCGGCCTCGACGTACTCGCCCGGGTCGGCTTCGACACCCTCGGCCTGCAGACCTACCTCACCGCCGGGCCCAAGGAGGCCCGCGCCTGGACGATCCGCAAGGGCGCCACCGCCCCCGAGGCCGCCGGAGTCATCCACACCGACTTCCAGCGGGGGTTCATCAAGGCCGAGATCGTCTCGTTCGACGACCTCGTCGCCGCCGGCTCCATGCAGAAGGCCAAGGAGGCCGGCAAGGTGCGCATGGAGGGCAAGGACTACGTGATGGCCGACGGCGACGTCGTGGAGTTCCGCTTCAACGTGTGAATCTGAGCGTTGCGCAGGTCAGACGGGGTATAACCCCTTCCAGTCCGCACAGAGTCCGCAAGAATTTCAGTAGGATTGGCTCGACCGCGCTGTTTCGGAAGGTCCAGTACCTGGCCCGGCGGTCCCAGATGGCAGGTCCGTGACCTCAGCCCTTGGATGTAGGCGCAGCCGCTGGACCAGCGGATCGCGGCGTGGGAATCCTTAAATTAAACGGCGAGCCGACTACATCGTCAGGGATTTGAAGACGGGCTCGATCGACCACGTGAGCGATGGCTCTCACCCTGCCCGACCGCGTGCCGGGCTGGCTTCGGCAGATGTGGAGCGTCGACAACGCCAATCTGGTCGGTGGGAGCCGGGTCAGCGCACCTCGTGGAGCATTACAGAGCTACCGTCTGTCTCCGCTCTGTACTCCAGGCCGCTGAGCCCGAGCAGGGCGACATCTGCATGTGACGCGGCGGCGATGATTCCGACTCGGTAGCTGGCCGTCCCGGAGGTCCAAACCTCGATCGGCTCGGAGCCGCGCGTGATCCGCAGCTCGACCGGCAACCTGCCCGCAGCCGGAGGCGGCGCCATCGGGGCGTGCAGCTCGACGGCGGTCGCGTGCTGCTCCAGCAGTTGCCGCAGCGGGCTCGTCGTCGGCGAGCGGCAGAACTCGACCAGGTCTTGGATCTCGCGCCGAGCAGCTGTGAACTCCGTCCTCCACCCGTCGATGTGCAGGCCGCGGAGCCAGTCGCGCACCTGCGACCAGTCCAGTCCGAGCGCGGTGGCACGTCGACCGATCGCGTACGCGACCCGCCGTGACCGGATGCCGCTGGTGAGAAGGTTGAGGGCGATCGCAGTGTCGACCCCATACCGCACGAAGTACGCGAGATCCTCGGGGAGCGCCTCGATGCCGCCCTGATCGACCAGGAGCTCGTTCGCCTGAGTGGTGACCACCCCAATTGTCCAGCTCAGAAAGTGCTCGAACGCGCCGCTGATCGCATCGACCGTCTGCTCGAGCCGCCACGACACGTCCGGCACTCCGGGCAGCATCCGCTTTGCCAGATCCGGCATGTTGAGGCCGGCCAGCCATCCGCCCAACGCATCGGCGACCGGGACGACGATGGCTGTCCTGGCGCCGACGGTGGGCTTGAACTTCCACACCCCGGCGGCCTCGGGCAGCTGCAGAAGTGCGTCAAGAGCTCCGGAGCGGTCGAGGACGCGCATGGCTTCCTCAAGAGTCAGCGCCCGCAGGACGGGGCCGGCGGTTCCGTGCTCGTCGAGCTCCCCGAACAGCGTCCTGGCCTGGTCGGCGACGGTTAGGGCGATCTGCTCGATGCGTCGTGCGCTGGCAAGCGTCGTGCCGGTCAGGGTCCAACGCAGCCGGCTCTCGTCGGGGGTTGCCTGGTACTGCTCGCGGACATACTCGGCGAAGGCCTTCCATCGAGCCGCGGTGGCCGGAGGCAGCTGCACGAACGCCAACAGCCCGTCGATCGCCCCGGCGAGGTCAGCGTCGTTGGCGACGGCGGCGAGCCGTTCCTGCGCGGACAGGACGAACCACACGTACGCCGCGAAGTCGGCGGCCTCGCCCTGCTCGACGGTGAACAGCGCGTCGGCCGTCGACGCGATGAGCGCCTCGACCTCCGCCAGGCGCTCGAGGGCCACCTCGGAGTTGAGCGTCGAAAGGATTTCCAAGTCGCTGTCGGCGGGCTGGAGCTGGTCGAAGTCTCTGTCTTGGGCTCGCTTTTTCAGGCCGAGGATGATCCACCCCTCGGTCTCCTTGCCCGCGCGGCCTGCACGGCCGACGGCATTGAGCAGTCGCGGGCCATCGAGCTGCTGGCCGGGGTCTTGCCCCTCGTAGCGCGTCTCGCAGATCACCACGGTGCGCACCGGCAGATTGACTCCGTCGGTCAGGGTGGAGGTGGCGAATATCGCCTGCAGCGTCTCGGCGCGCATGGCCTGCTCGAGTTCGTCGAGGACATCGATGGGGAGCCCCGCGTGGTGGTAGGCCACGCCGTGGCGGACGCAGTCGATCAGGGGGTGCTCAGCTCCGAGCCGCTCGACGAGGAACTCGCACAGGTCGCTGGTGGTGTGGGTGACGTCAAGCCGTGCGGTGAGCTCCTGCGCGGCGTTGCGGGCGTAATCGCGTCGCGACAGGATCATCAGCAGGCTGCCGGCCCCGAGGAGCTCGCGCGCGGTCCTCGCGCACATCCGGTAGAACGCGTCGCACTCCTCCACGTCGGGCCTGCCGGCGCCGGGTGGGCGAATCTTGCGCACGAGATGCCCGATCGGGCTGTCCGCGGTCGTGACCAGCCGATGCACGGTCCCCTCGACTGGTCGTACCCGTAGGTCGGCCGTGATCGGAAAGCGCTCGAGGTGGGTGAAGGTCGACGACTTTGACGGCAGCCGGTCGACGGCGCTGCCTTCAACTTGCGAGTACAGCAGCGCGTGCAGGCGACGCGGGCCCCGCCAGCCCGACTCGAACAGCGCCGCCTCCTGGGTCGGGTCGAGCCATGACGCGATCTGGTGGGCGTTGCCCATGACACCCGAGAGCAGCACGATGCGCGCGTCGGTGGTGGCGACCGCGGCGATCACGGTCTCCAGGAGGAGCCCTCGGCCGGGTTGGGCGAGCAGGTGGGCCTCGTCGATGACGAACATCGAGTACCGCTCGAGCACCGAGGTGGGGTCGTGGCGCAGCAGGTGGCTGAGCCGTTCGGGGGTCATCACCTCCACTGAGCCGTCGGCGGGCTCGCCGAGGAGGTCGAAGAACTCCTCGATGGTGACGTTGCCGAAGTCGGCGAAGTCGGCACCCAGACCCTTCTGGATAACCCGCATCCGCCCACTCAGCGCTTGACGCATCTCTCGTCCGAGGCTTCGCAGAGGCGTGACGTAGCAGACGTTGCCCGGCTGAGTGACTAGATGGTGGCAGATCAGCAACTGCGCGATCAGGGTCTTACCGGCGCTGGTGGGGACCGAGAGCAGCAGCCGCCGCGTCTTGGGGTCCAACGGGTTTGCGGTGCTGCGGGTGAGCAGATCACGCTGGGGCGGCCAGAGGGTCAGCACTGGAGGAGTTCCGATGGTGAACGCCTGAGCGACGATTGGGGGCGTGTCGTCAGGCAGCACGGCCCACACGCTCGAGGTTTCCATGCCGTCGGCGATGTGCAGCAGGTGCACAGCGACCCACCGTGCGTCGTGATCGCCTTGTCCTGCCTCCAAATTGACCACGGACCGCAGCGCGTCCCGCGCGGCCTGGAGGCGCTCGCGGTCTCCGTAGCGTAGGAAGACCATGAGGTCGCTGACGGCCTGGGTCACGGCCTCGGCCGGGCCGAACATCGTCGACGCGAGGGAGTCCTGGTTGAGCAGGGAACGTATCGAGGTGATCTCGTCTCGCCACTGCCTCAGCAGGATCTGGATACGTCGCACGTCCAGCCCGAGGAACGCGACCCCGGCACGCAAGGCCATCGTGGCCAGGCTCCGCGGAAGATGTACGAGTGCTTCGGCGTCTCCGGCGTCCCTAGTGTGGTCGGTGTCGGACCACTGGGCATCGGCATCTTGGGTACCGGCCTCGTCGGTCTCGGACCGGGGCTGGTCCAGGTGGCGGTTGACGCGGCGCCAGATCGCTGTCGCGTTGGGCTCTAGGTCTCCTCGGCGGTAGCCGACTTGTGCGCCGAAGGCCAAGGTGAGCTGGTCGTGAATCGTTCGGCCCGGACCGTTCAACGCCAGGTCGAAGATGTGCGCGGAGACGGCGAAGGCGCGCTGCTGTCGCGCCGGGGTATAGATGTCCCCGGCTTGTTCTGCCGACGCGACACCGTGTAGGTACCAAGCCGTGCGGAGAAGATCCTCATCGACGTCGGTCGGCTCGATGAAAGTGCGGACCTCAACCTCGGCGATGAGCGCGGTGAGCTCCTCGACGGTGGGTAGGACTCCCGGGGTGTGTTGCCCGACAGCCTCGGCGAGAATCTCGGGGTTCAGAGCACGGTCCACAAGTACCCCCGCACGTCCTTCGCGATCTCCAAGAGGTCCTCCACGGCGAGGAGCAGACCCTCGAGTTGTCCGGGCTTGTCGAACCCGGGGAACTGTTTGCCCATCGTGGTGAAGCACGTGTTAGGCGGGGGAGTAGTCGCAGACGCCACCCCGACGCCTGCTCCGGCGCGCTCGTGGCTCTCAAGCCAGAACTCGACGAGCTTGCTGCACAACTCGCCGACGGGGCCTTCGGTCGTTGAGTAGATCGAGACCTGCTGCGCTAGGTACCGCATGGCCTTGGTTCGCAGCTGGACGTAGGCGGTGCTGACGGTTGAGGAGACCGGCCCGGCAGCGGTGTGCTTCTTCAGCTCCCACAGGCGGTAGTGGTGCTCGTCGGTCACAGTCTCGCGAAAGACGACAAACCCGTCGGCGCCCGGCTCGGTGACGTTGAACTTCGGGGGCTCCAGCACGACGAGGGTTCGTGCGGGGTCGACCGTCTCGGAGGCGTGGAGGTACCACATCCACTCCGCCACGTGCCCGACGAGATGGTCCTCGCTCTTGCCCGCGGGCGGCAGGCCGAAGACGCTGTCTACGAACGCGGCCACGACCTCGCGGTCGGTGCCGGTCAGCTTCACGCCGGCGAGTGCGGCGGCGCGCCAGGTCGAGTAGACGATCGAATTGCCGCCACGGTATTTCATCGCCGCCTCCGCGATAACCCACGCGACTGCCGCTCGCTCGACTGGGGACAGCCCGACCGCGGTGCCGAGGTGCCAGGTGCACTTCTGGGTCGTCGGTGGAGCCTTCTGGGTGATGGTGAGGAATTTGGTCAGCTTGCCGTCATGGGCAACAGCCACGGCCTCCGCGGCGGACGCGGTCACTGCCGGAACGTAACTCGTCGTCGTGGTCGAGGTCGCGCTCGGTGCCGACGTTGCACCAGCCAAGGTGTCTTCTCCCCTCGCACAATCACGATGGCGGGCCCCGCGACCCGGATCGACGCGGCCGCGGCGTTGTCGCGTTGTCGCCAGAAGGGAGTCCCGGCTGGCCGTGAGACCCATCCTGTCATGGTCGCCCACAGGACTCGCAGAAATATTCTTGCATATTCGTTGGGTGTATGACTATCTTAGTCCTGTGAACTCCGTAGCGGACATTGGCGCAATGCTGCAGCTCGTGCGCGTAGCGCGTGGATTCACGCAGGATGCGCTCGCCCACGCCACCGGGATCTCGCAGGCCGTGCTGTCGAAGGCCGAGAGCGGGATCGTCGCGCTCGACGACGCCCGGCTTGCATTGGTCGCTGAGGTTCTTGAGGTGCCGGTCGATCGGTTCCTCGACGGGGCTCCCGCCGGCGGTGTACTGAGCGCATGCGCTTTCCACCGCAAGCGGGCGAGCCTGCCGGTCTCCGATGCCAAGCGAATCCGCGCGATCCTCGATTTGACCGGCCTAGAGGTCGCCGCCGTCCTCTCTGATGTCGAACCGCATGTCAGCGTCCCGCGCGAGACTCCGTCGGACGACGGCTGGACCACGCCGGCTGACATCGCCTACGACATCCGCGAAGCTGCAGGGCTGGGTAACGATCCGATCCCCGATCTGGTCGCAGTCGTGGAGTCCCTCGGCGCGGTCATCTTGGTCCGCGATCTCCAGGCGACCAAGATCGACGCCATTGGCTCATGGCCCGAGGGGTACCGGCCTCTGTTCCTGCTCAACGCGTCCTCGCCGGCCGACCGGCGCCGCTTCACCCTCGCGCACGAGTTCGGACACGCCGTGATGCACTCCGAGCCACGGACTGACCAGGAGCGCGAAGCTGACCAGTTCGCCAGCGAGCTGCTTCTTCCTGCTGCCGGTGTGCGCGACGACCTGGTGAATCTCAACCTGGGCAAGCTCGCGCTGCTGAAGCGGAAGTGGGGCGCGTCCATGGCAGCACTGGTCCGCAAGGCCCGCGATGTCGGGACCATCACCGAGAACGAGTACAAGAAGTTGAACATCGAGCTCTCGACGGCCGGCTACAGACTCAAGGAGCCGGTGGATCTGCCCTTCGAGCAGCCCTCACTGATGATGCAACGTCTCCATGCGCGCCTTGAGAACGGTGCAACCGTCGAGGACCTGGCGCGCCTCACCCATATGCTGCCCAACAAGTTTCACACTGCATATCTGCAGGAGGCCTCGTGAGCACCTCGAACCAGTCACCCTCCGGCGATGGCAACGTCGGCGGACTTTCCCAGCCGGACGCCGGCGATTCGGTCGCGGCGCCGACGGCTGTCCGCCTACCAGGGCGACCGCAGGGGGGAGAGGCGACTGCCGAGAGCGAGACGTCTACCGTCGAGCCCAGCCTCGGGGACAGGTCCCATCGCGAGTTCGGTCGGCAGCAGACATCTACGCACGTCAGCCGGCTCGTCCTCAAGGAGTCCCCGCCCCCTCTCCGCGGTGCCCCCTCAGGCGCCGCGCCCGCGGCAGGCAACACGAGCAGCTCGGCCACGAGGCGGACTCCCGCGCCCTCCGTCGCGCCTGAGTACACCGGAGTCCGGCGGCGTATCCACGGGCGCGTCCTGGTGCTCATCGGCGAGGACGCCGAGCACTATGTCGACGTCGTCAACGACGCGTGCTCCGGGCTCGTGATCGGTGGCAAGAGTGCCCTCGAGGAAGTGCGCCGCATGGCCCACTCCCATCCGGACCGGGTGCTCGCCGTTGACCCCTGGCTGTCGGAGAAGGGCTACGCGAGCGAGGAGGCGCCGTTCATTCTTGAGGTGGCCGATGAAGACGCCCCCGCACTCCTGCCTGCGCCCACGCTCGAGGAGTACCTGCAGGCGCAAATTGGGGCAGGCGCGACCTTCGCTACCACTCCGACAGGCGTTATGCGCGCCGGTGACCGACGGTCGCTCAAGAAGGCGATCAGACAGGTCAACGACCTCGATCGTGACGACGTGGTGTTCTACGCGCCGCTTGAGCTTGCGTGGTTCACCTCCACCAATGTCAACGGGCTCATCGGTGTCCTCGCTGCGTGCAGGCACCCCGTCGCGATCGCGCTGGCCGACAGCAACGGCGACCCCTACACCAAGGTGCTCCCAGCGCTGAGGTCTGTGGTGGCATCGCTGCCGTACGGGATGATCTGGCGGTCC
>JBHWSH010000367.1:0-9386 GCA_043427135.1 Marmoricola sp.
GCGGTAGGACGCGAGGGTACGTCGGTCCGGCAGCGCTGTCGTCACGGCGAAGGCCGCCAGGTTGGTCACGGTGTAGCCCGTCAGGTAGACGAGCAGGGACGGCAACGCCAGCTCGCTGCGGCCGGCGACCGCCACCGGGACAAGGAGGTAGCCGACCTGGCTCACCGTCGACCAGCCGAGAAGACGGCGGGGGTCGTCCTGCCAGTAGGCGGCCAGGTTGCCGATCGTCATGCTCGCAACCGCCAGGACCGCCACGAGCAACCCCCAGTGGAGGGTCTCGGGGAGGACGTCGACCAGTCGGTACGTGGCGACCAGGGCGCCGATCTTGGGGACCGTGGTGAGGAACGCCGCGACCGTCCCTCCGGCGCCCTGTGCCGCGTCCGGCACCCAGAAGTGCCCGGGCACACCGCCCGCCTTGAACATCAGGCCCGCCACGACCCCGACGACACCGACGGCGACGGCGCCGGCAGGTGCCTGCCCCAGGGGTGAGGTCAGCTCCCCGTAGAGCGTCGTGCCGGTCAGGCCGTAGAGGACGGTGACACCGAGCAGGAGCAGGATCCCGAACAGCGCCCCCATCAAGTAGGTCTTCATCGCCGCTTCGGCTGCCCGCGGGCTGCGCGCGAGCCCAATGAGTCCGTAGAGCGGAACGCTCGCCAGCAGGAAGCCCACGGACAGGACCAGGAGGTCGGCGGCCCCGGCGAGGACCAGGACCCCGGTGGTGGAGAACAACAGCAGTGCGTAGGTCTCACTCTCCCGTGGCGAACCGGTGATCTCGTCGGAGGCGAGGGCCAGGACGATCAGCGTCCCGGCGGCTGCCACGATGCGAGCCACACCTGTCGCCGTGTCCACGGCGAAGGTCCCGTCGAAGGCGCTCTGAGCCGGGCCAGCGAGTCCCAGCGCGGCGGCCACCCCACTGGCGAGGAGAGCGACCGCCGCGACGATCCGGGTCAGCCACTGGCGCTCACGCGGCAGGAACGACCCGCCGAGCAGTGCGGACAGACCCCCCAGGAACAGCAGGATCTCCGGCAGCAGCAGCGTCGGACGCATCGCCATCTCGGAGTCCACCGGCTACCTCCCGACGAGCTCGACGACGACCTCGGCCGCCGGCTCGATGACGTCCAGCAGCGGGCGGGGCAGTACGCCGATCAGCAGCGAGAGCGCCAGCAGCGGCGCGACCGACCAGATCTCGGCGGGCTCGAGATCGGTGAAGCCGGCAGACTGCCCGCGGGTCGCTCCGGTGAAGATCTTCTGCAGCGCCCGGAGGAACAGCGCCGCCGTGATCAGGATGCCCACGAGCGCGACGGCGGTGACAGGTGCGGCGGCGATGCTGCCGGTGAAGATCTGGAACTCGGCGATGAATCCCGACAGTCCGGGCAGTCCGAGGGAGGCGAACGCTCCGACGGCGAAGAAGGCGGCGAACCGGGGGGCCGGACCGGCAAGCCCACCGTAGGAGTCCATGTCGTAGGTGCCGGCCCGGTCCTGCATCACACCGGCGAGGAGGAACAGCGCGCCGGTGATCAGTCCGTGGCTGACCATCTGGGTGACCGCACCGGTCACCGCCACGGCGCGTGCCTGGGCGGTGTCGTCGGCGACGAGCCCGGCGGCACCAACGGCGACGGCGATGTAGCCCATGTGGTTCACCGAGGTGTAGGCGACCATGCGCTTGAAGTCAGTCTGGGCGAGGGCGACCAGCGCGCCGTACACGACCGACACGATGCCGACGACGATGATCACCCAGGCCCACGCCCGCCAGGCCTCCGGCAGCATCGGCATCGCGATCCGCACAAAGCCGTAGGTGCCCATCTTCAGCAGCACGCCGGCGAGGACGGCGGACCCGATGGCCGGCGCGTCGGTGTGGGCCGGCGGCAGCCAGGTGTGGAAGGGAACCGTCGGGGTCTTCACCGCCAGTCCGACGAGGATCGCGGCGAGCACCAGTCCCCCGGCCAGGGAGGACCCCGCGAGGGGGGGCTGCTCGGCCAGCTCCACCATGTCGAAGGTGTGCGGGTCCGCCGCGATGTAGAGGCCGATGAAGCCGACCAGCAGGGCGAGGGAACCCAAGAACGTGTAGAGGAAGAACTTCATCGCCGAACGGGCCGCGTTGCCGTGGCCCCAGCCGGCGATCACGAAGTACATCCCGACGATGGAGAGGTCGAAGAAGACGAAGAACAGGATCAGGTCGGCCGCGACGAAGAGCCCCATGCTGACGCTCTGCAGGAACAGGAACAGTGCAGCCTGGATGCGCGGCCGGTCCGACTGGCGCAGCGCGAAGACCGCGCAGGCGAGGAAGATGACCGCGGTCATCGCGATCAGTGGCAGCGACAGGCCATCGACGCCGACGTGGTAGCTGCTGTTGACGCCGGGGATCCACTCGGTCCGCTCCTCGAACGCCAGCTGCCCGGCCGGGGGCGACTCGTACCTCGACCAGACCGCGCCCACCAGGACGAGGTCGACCGCCGCGGTCGCCACCCAGACCCAGCGCGAGGCGGTGTCGCCGAGCCTCGGCACAGCGAGCAGGGACAGGGCGGCAGCCAGGGGCAGGAAGACGATCAGACTGAGCACGTTCACCTCATCGTGACGAGTAGGAGGACGCCGATGGCGAGCACGGCGATGGCCTGCAGGTAGTACTGGTGCAGCTGACCGGTCTGGGGTCGCTGTGCGAACCGGCCGAGGGCGCGCATCTGGGTCGCCAGGCCTTCGCCGGCGCCGTCGAACCACCGGTCGTCGTCCCGGGCTGCGCGGTCGGCTGCCTGCATCGTGCCCCGCGCGGCCCTGTCCACCGCACCGTCGAGTACCTGGTCGTCGAACGTGGCCATCCGGCGTGCGACCGCGACCGTCCACCCGGCGATGCCGGTCACGGCACGGTCCAAGATCCGGTCGTCGAACCGCGCCAGCGCCTCTGCCGTCTCCAGGGTCGGACGCACGACCGTCACCTGCGCGGCGCGCTCGAGCCCGAGCCAGCCCTGGGCCCACCGTGGCTCAAGCACCCGACGCCACCACACGAACGCCAGCACGACCAACGCGATCACCGTCGACGCCGCCAGTTCCAGTGCGGAGGGGTGCCCCGGCTCGTTGCCCAGTGCGCGCGCGATCGTGTCGCCGAGCGGCGGCAGGGCGAGCAGGCCGAGGAGCAGGGCGCCGAGGGCCAGGACGACGAGGGGCCCCTGCTCGAGCGCGCCGATGTGCCTGGTGCCCGGCTGCTCCTCGTCGAGATGCTGCTCTACCTCGGAGCGCTCCTGATCGGAGACCTGACGCCACATGACGACCAGGATCTTGCCGGCGTAGCCCGCCGACAGTGCAGCTCCGGCGAGGCCGACCGCGTAGAGCCACGCCGACTCCTCGAGCGCCGCGGTGAGGACCGCGTCCTTGGTCGCCCACAGCGCCAGCGGCGCGACCCCGGCCAGCGAGAGCACGCCGGTCGTGGTCGTCCACGCGACCAGCCGCCAATGACGGCCCACGCCGCGGAGGCCGGAGAGGTGCTTGGTGCCGAGTGCGGTGAGCCACGCACCGGCAGCCAGGAAGAGCAGCGCCTTGGTCGATGCGTGTGCGACCAGGTGTGCGGCTCCCCCGCTCACCGAGGCGAGCCCGGCGCCCATCACCACGAACCCGAGCTGGGCCGAGGTGGAGGCCGCCAGCAGTTGCTTGAGGTCCCGCTGTGCGAGAGCGACCGCTCCGAGCAGCAGCGCCGTCATCGCACCGACCCACGCGGCCGCAGCCGAGGCCCAGCCCGTCGACGCCAGCAACGGTTCGGCCCGCAGCAGCAGGTAGCCGCCCACCGCCACCATCGCCGCCGAGTGCAACAACGCACTGACCGGACTCGGGCCCGCCATCGCGCCCGACAGCCAGAACGAGAACGGCAGCTGCGCCGCCTTGCCCAGGGCTGCGACCAGGATGCCCGCGGCCGCGACGTGCCGCCATCCCTCGCTGCTCGAGGGCAGGTCGGCCAGCGTCAGGCCCGCTCCACCGGCGAATGCGGCCCCGGCGGCCAGGTAGAGGCCCAGGTCTGCCGTACGGGTGGTGACGAACGCCGTCAGGCCAGCGGAGACCCGGTGGTCGTCGCGCCACCAGAAGCCGATCAGGGCGTACGACGTCGCGCCCATCACCTCCCAGGCGAGCAGGAGCGTCGGCAGGGTCTCGGCGGTGGCGGTGAGGAGGGCGGCGGAAGCGAACAGCAGCATGAGGCCGTGGAACCGTGCCTGGGAGCCGGTGATCTCCCCGGCGGAGAAGACGAGCACGAGCAGCGTCACCGCGGCCACGGTCGGCGTGACCATCGCCGAGAGCGGGTCCACCCCCAGTGCCAGGTCGCTGCCGGCCATGAACGGCACCGACGCCCGCGGCTTCGCCACGGCGACGACCACTGACAGTGCAGCGACGACAGAGGCGGTGGCCACCGACACGGCCGCAGCGGCGCGTTGCAGGCGCGTGAGCGTCAACCCGCCGCCCACGAGGGCGGGGAGCAGCACGAGCAGCCACAGGGCGATCTGGCTCCAGGTCATCGTCCGCTCACCCCGACAGGTCCGTGGCCATGTCGGTCATGTCGGTCTGGCGTTCCCGGTGTAGCAGTGTGGCGACGGCGAAGCCCATCGCCATCTCCAGGGTCATCGCGGCGATGATGACCATGAGCAGGACCTGGCCGGTGGGGGCGGGCGCGAGGAACCACCAGAAGCCGGCCGCCGCCAGGATGATCGCGTTGATCATCAGCTCCAGGCCCATCATCACCATCACGACCACCTGTTGGGAGATCGCGCCGTACAAACCGACGCAGAAGATCGCCGCCGCGATCAACAGGGTCGCCTCGAGCGTCATCGACCGACACCTCCTGGCTGAGGGTCCTCAGCCCGTCGGCGCTTCAGATCGTCACCGAACCGGTCGTAGCGGGTTCGATGAGCCGCGAGGACCACGCCGGCCACGATGGTGGCCACCATAACCGGACTGATCACCGCCATCACCAGCATCTTCGGGCCCATCAGGGCCTCACCGAGCGCTGCCGTGACGTCGGCCGGTGGACTTCCGCGGCGCTCGGGCCAGTCGATGGCCAGAATGCCTGCGGCCAGGACCACGAAGGTGGCCCCGGCACTCCCGAGTGCGGCCCTGTTGCTGTGCACCATGCTCATCGGCATCAACGCGGGGTTCATCCCCATGAACATCACCATGTAGACGGCCATGATCGCCATCTCCATGACCATCATCAGGATTGTCACAACGCCTACGTAGTTCTGTTGCAGGAACAGCGCCTGGATCCCGACCGCAATGAACGACAGGGCGAGGGCGTACGTCGCCCGGGCCATCGAGTCGACATAGAACACCGCCGCGCCGCCGAGCACCGCGACGAACCCCAGCCCCCAGAAGGCGATGTCGGTAATCACGGTCAGGACCTCCAGACAACGACGACGGCAACGACCAGGTCCTGCACCAGCACGGCCGGGAGCAGCAGCACCCAGCCCACCTCCAGAAACTTGTCCGGACGGAACGCAGGCAACCGCCGGCGTACCCAGACCAGAACGGCGAGCAGCGCGACAGTCTTCACCAACACCCACGCCCAACCCGGCAGCAACGGACCTGCACCACCACCGAGGAACATCGGCACCGCGAACGCTGCACCAGCAGCCAGGAGCGCATAGCGCCCGGCCTCGAACACCAGTCGGTCCACGCTCGACAACTCGGCCGTCGCCCCACCCGCAATGTCTGTGCCGATCGCCGGTGCGAACGGTCCCCACACTGAGAAGGCGGCGACCCCCAACAGGTAGACGAGGAAGGCCACCGGCATCCAGACAGCGAACCAGAGCCCCTCCTGGGCCGCCGCAACCTGGCCCACGTTCAGGCTCTCCGCAGCGATCGCAGGGGCGACCAGGGCGAACATCAGCGGCAGTTCGTAACCGAGTCCGTGCGCCAGGAACCGATAGCCGCCCACCAGTGAATGCGCCGAGTTCGCGCCCCAGCCGGTCAGCCAAACCAGTGCCCACACCATCACGTCCATGGCGTTGAACCACATGATGCCGACGTCGAGATCGAAGATCGTCCAATCCCCCAGGGGCACGACCGCCAGCATCAGTGCGGCCGTGATCAGCAGTCCGCCGCCGCCGATGCGCCAGAGCAGGGTGTCGGCCTGGACGGTGGTACGACGTCGCTGGCGCATCAGTCGGGCGACCTCGGCGAACGGCCGCGATGGACCGCCCACCGCACCGTTCGCGCGGGCGGCCAGCGCGCCGTCGAGCATCGCCGCGAGCACGACCAGCGCACCCAGGATCGCCAGACCGGCGAACGCCCACGTGGGTGCCACGAGCGTTACGCCCGAGTCCAAAGGCCCAGCGACCGGCATCGCCGTCAGGTCAACCATGCCGCACCTCAGGCGCGAAATGTGCGGTGCGAAGCTCATGCGCATCGAAACTCGCCAGGGCGAGCCGAGCCGTCGCGAGATCGCGGCCGGTGACCGCCTGCGCCAGGGACTCGATGGGATAGGAACGTTCTTGGCCGGCGTCGGAGGCCGCCCGGTCCAGCATGCGGAGCAATCTGTCGTAGGCATCCCCAACGGCGTCGGACGGCAGCCCCCAGTAGCGAACCTCTTGTCCACTCAACTCCGCGACGTCGCGGAGTGACCACCGCAGAAGCCACGAGCGGCGAACCTTCCTGCGCAGCCGGTGCAGACCCGCCGTGGCCACGTCACTCCAGCCGCGTTCGAGCACGGTGTCACGGACCCGACGCGCCTGGGCAGCGGCGTCGTCCCACCCAGCCAACGCCAGAAGAGATACAGCGTTGTCCAGGCTGCGGACGCGACTGTCGGGCGGCGCGTCGAGGTTCCGAGCCGGATCAACCAACTCGGCGTCCGCTGCAGTGATCACGTCGCCCTGCAACGAGCAACGCAGCACGAGCCCGGCCGGCCAGTACGGCAACACCGGTCCGAGACGCACGTTCAGCACGTCCATCTCCAGGCCATCGCGGTCCTCACCACCCCTCGCCAGCGGGATCCCACCCGGCGACATGTCCATGCCGCCGTGGCCGCCGTGCGCGGAGTGATCCATGCCCCCGTGAGCGCCGTGGTCCATCCCCTCGTGAGCGCCGTGGTCCATCTCCCCGTGGCCCTCGTGAGCGCCGTGGTCCATCCCCTCGTGAGCGCCGTGGTCCATCTCCCCGTGGCCCTCGTGGACCGAGTGATCCATCCCCGCATGGGCGCCGTAATCCCTGCCCTCGTGAGCGCCGTGCTCCATCTCCCCGTGGCCCCCGTGAGCCGAGTGGTCCATCCCCTCGTGAGCGCCGTGATCCTTGCCCTCGTGCACGCCGTGGTTATCGCTGGAGCTTTCGGGAAGCGCACGGAGCAGGTCCGGGCCCGCAGGACGGTGTTGTGCGTCGTGACGGTGGCTGGCGGCGTCAAGCAGGGCTGCGTGCGCGTCGTCCAGGCGACGAGCCGCGTCGCCGTACTCCCGCACGTCGACGCGCACTCGCGGTCCCGGTAGCTGATTCCAGACCAGCTCGACTGCCTCAGCGAGCCGCGGCCCGGGTTCGCCGCACACGATCAGCACATCGGCGTCCGCCGGGGCGAAGGCGAGGCTCCAGCCGCGGGCGAACACCGCTCGCTCGACGCTGGCACGGACGCGCCACCACCCAGGCACTTCCACCACGAGGGCGTGAGCCTGCCCGGAGGCCGCCCGAGCTACGAGCTCGCTTAGACCCAACGCAGGGCTCCCTCACGCCAGGCCCAGAAGACGGCTATGAACAGCGCAGCCAGAAAGAGGAACATCTCGACGATCGCGGTCGTTCCCATCTGCGCGACGACCACTGCCCAGGGATACATGAACAGCATCTCGACGTCGAAGGCCAGGAAGAGGAGCGTCGCGAGGTACCAGCGCACGTGGTACCGGGACAGGGCGTGCTCCTCGGGTGGCCATCCAGATTGGAACGGAAGCACCAGCAGCGGTTCCGCCTCAACGGTGAGCGCCCGCTGAGCGAGGTACAGACCAAGCACAAAAAGCCCCATCGCCAGACCGGTCACGAGGAGGCCTGCGTACATGTTCGTTCCCCTAACTCGGCGCACGCTCACGATCCAGCGCTATCCGCCACTTAGCCCATCACACCGGTGCGCACTGCCACAGTAGGGAAACACGCACCGGCGGCGATAGGTTCAGATCAGCTCGCGCACGGCCATCCTCCTGGGTGCTCTCCGGGAGATGCTGGTAGCAGTCACCCGGCCGCGTGCGGCTCTGGTCGATCCCGAGCTGGGTCTCGTTGACCGTCTCACGTGGACCACGTGCACCACCACGGCTCGGACGACACCGACCCGGTCGCGGAGACTGGCGTTGGCTGCCCCGCCCGGACGCCCTTATCATGTCGAAGCCCGGCTGGTCATCACCACGATCGAGATGCCAAGCCGAAAAGGGAGTGCGGTCGAGCCGCGAACAGCCGCCGTGTGCCCGGCACCTGGCCACCACTGATCCAGAGGCCGGCTTGCCGTCCCGTGGCCACGGCGGACTCGGGTACTTGTGGCCGTGCCCACCGGGCATGACGAACATCATTGCCGCCATCATCGCGACGCACAGCAGCGCGGTAACGATGATGCCCAAGCCGGCGACCCCGGTGACCAGCAGCACGCCGATCGCGACCATCGGAACGCAAGATCCCCGAGAGAGCCGCACTGATCCTCTGACGCACGGAGCTTCTCTAGGCTGGCATCGCCATCCGACACCCCCACCGGGAGTAACCAGATGCCTATCCAGACCTACCCTGTGGCGGGCATGACCAGCCCACACTGCGTCAATGCGGTCAGCCGTGAGGTCAGCAAGCTTGCGGGCGTCAGTGAGGTCGTAGTCGACCTCGTCCCGGGTGGGACGTCCACGATGATGGTCGTCAGCCTCCAGCCCCTAGAGGGCGCCGACGTTGCCGCCGCGCTCAACGAAGCAGGCCACTACAGGCTCGCGACATAGCAGCCCGCCACCCACAGATCTTGGCGAGGCGTTGCCGGGGCTGTCCGATGACCGACGCCTGGAAACGCGTCAGCCTTCGACGTCAGTGATCGAGCGAACGTTCTGCCGCAGCCACGCATGGCACCTGGTTGCCAGTCGGGTGATCCTGCCGTGGGCGCTGCAAGGCGTGCGCCCCGCCGGGGGGACCTGCTGGAGCTGGGCTTCCGTCGCCGGTGAGGCTTCGCTGGAGCCTGAGGGGGTGCAGCAGCCCGCCGATCATCGGCAGCAGGGTGTCTTTCACGAGCTGCTGTGGCCCATCACGAGCACACCTCGCCGCGGCTGGACCTCGTCATCCGCTGTCTCTTGGACTCCGCCACACAGGCCAATAAGCATTAACCTCGCGCTTTCACGTCGTCGGGGTTGTGTGCGGCGTGTAACGCACGGAAGTGCCTGTCCAGCACGGGAAACTTGGGATTACGACGTCTCAAGGTCACC
>JBHWSH010000368.1:0-5214 GCA_043427135.1 Marmoricola sp.
GCGGTCTGCGCGATCGCGTTCTTCGCCAACATCGTCGTCCGCAACTTCCTGCTGCCCGCCGCGGCGCTGGTCCTGCTGCTGGCCGGTGGATGGGCCGTACGCCGCAGCCTCGCCAGGGCGCTGTGATCCGCCACTAGCCTGGGATCCATGGAGCCCGCCCTGCCGACCGACCTCTCCCGGGATGAGTTGCTCGACCTGCTCCCCGACGGGGTCGTGGTCGCGGACCGCGACGGCGTCGTCACGCACGTGAACGAAGCAGCACGGCGTCTGCTCCGCCCGGCCCAGGAGCCCGTCGGCCGCGGTCTGGGCGAGGTGCTTCCGCTCCAGGACCTCGACGGCCGTGGCTGGTTCGCCTGCACCACGCCCTACACAGGCCTGCGCATTCGCCGCCTCCAGGCCGAGAGCTCGTGGCATCTCCCCGACGGCACCGAGCTGTTGCTCACCGCACGCATGCACCGCCGGGGGCCGGATGCGCCGGTCGAGCATGTGGTGGTCTCCCTGCGCTCGGCGCGTGCCCGCACCCGGTTGGACCGCGAGCGTTCGGACCTGGTCGCCACCGTCGCCCACGAGCTGCGCTCGCCGCTGACCGGCGTACGCGGCTTCACCGCCTCGCTTCTGGAGCGGTGGGACAAGTTCAACGACGAGCAGAAGCGGCTCATCATGGAGACCGTCCACGCCGACACCGACCGGCTGACCCGGCTCATCGCCGAGCTGCTGGAGGTGGCCCGGATCGACACCGGGCGTCTCACGTTGCACCCGCGGCCCACCGACGCCGCCCACGTCGTGGCCCAGGTCTCGCGCTCGGTGAAGGCCGGCACCGGACGCGAGGTCAGCTGTCAGGCCGAAGGGGATCTCCCGCAGATCTGGGCCGACCCCGACCGTCTGGTCCAGGTGGTCACCAACCTCGTCGAGAACGCGCTGCTGCACGGGGACGGGGCCGTGCACGTCAGCATGGAGAATGCCGGCAAGGTCCAGGGCGACAGGGAGACCCCCGACGGCCCCCCGGAGATGGTGCGACTGGTCGTGCAGGACGAAGGGGCCGGCATCAGCCCGGAGATCCGCAGGCGCGTCTTCACGAAGTTCTGGAAGTACGGCGCCCGCGGCGGCTCGGGCCTCGGGCTCTACATCGTGCACGGCCTGGTGACGGCTCATGGCGGCACCATCACCATCGGGGACGCCGACGGTGGAGGTGCTCGGATCGAGGTCCTGTGGCCGGTGACGGCACCAGGGCACGGTCCTGGTGCGTCCGCGGGCCCCGCCGCTTCCTAGACTGGCCCGGTTGCGCACCGGCCATCGTCGGCCCGAAGACGCAGCCTCCCGTTTCCGCGAAAGGCGAAGATGTCCGGCCCCAACAGCGACTACGACCCTGTCGAGGTCACGCCCCTGCAGGCCGCCGAGGTCGACAAGATGCGCGACGAGGCGCTCGCGGCGGTTGCTGCGGCCGCCGACCTCGCCGCGCTGAAGCAGGTGCGGCTCGACCACGCCGGCGAGCGATCCCCGCTCGCGCTCGCCAACCGTGAGATCGGCGCCCTCCCGCCGCAGGCTCGTAAGGAGGCCGGGCAGCGGGTCGGTCAAGCTCGCGGTGCGGTGTCCCGGGCGATCGCTGAACGGCAGGCCGTGCTCGAGGAGGAGCACGAGGCGCGCATCCTCGTCGAGGAGGCCGTGGACGTCACACTGCCGTGGGACAGGCAGCCGCTGGGCGCCCGCCACCCCGTCAGCACGCTGTCGGAGCACATCGCCGACGTGTTCGTCGCGATGGGCTGGGAGGTCGCCGAGGGGCCGGTCGTGGAGGCCGAATGGCTCAACTTCGATGCCCTCAACCTCGGCCCCGACCATCCGGCGCGCACGATGCAGGACACCTTCTGGACCGAGCCGGCCGAGAACGGCATGGTGCTGCGCACCCACACCTCGCCGGTGCAGGCCCGCACGATGCTCACCCAGGAGCCGCCGATCTACGTGGTGTGCCCGGGGCGCGTGTTCCGGACCGACGAGTACGACGCCACCCACAGTCCGATGTTCCACCAGGTCGAGGGGCTCGTCGTCGACGAGGGCATCACGATGGCGCACCTCAAGGGCAGCCTCGACCACTTCGCCACGGCCATGTTCGGGGCGGGCATCACCACGCGCTTCCGGCCGGCGTACTTCCCGTTCACCGAGCCCAGCGCCGAGGTCGACCTGGTCTGCTTCGTCTGCCGCGGGGTGGACAGCGAGGACTGCCGCACCTGCAAGGGCGAGGGCTGGATCGAGTGGGGCGGCTGCGGCGTGGTCAACCCCCGCGTGCTCGTCGCCTGCGGCGTCGACACCGACCGTTACACGGGATTCGCCTTCGGCATGGGCATCGAGCGCACGCTGATGCAGCGCCACGGCGTCGAGGACATGCGCGACATCTTCGAGGGAGATGTCCGCTTCACCACTGCCTTCGGGACGGAGATCTGATGCGGGCGCCGGTGTCGTGGATCCGGGACTTCGTCGAGCTGCCGCAGGACGTCACCGCGCAGCAGCTCGCCGACCGGCTCACCCAGCTCGGACTGAAGCTGGAGTCGCTGGAGAGCGCCGGCGGGGACATCCAGGGCCCGCTCGTGGTCGCGCGCGTGCTGTCGTTCGAGGACGAGCCCCAGAAGAACGGCAAGGTCATCCGCTGGTGCCAGGTCGACGTCGGCGAGAGCAACGGCACAGGTGAGCCGCAGGGCATCGTCTGCGGCGCCCACAACTTCGCGGTCGGGGACCTCGTCGTGGTCGTCCTGCCCGGCGGGGTGCTGCCCGGCGGGTTCGAGATCACCTCGCGCAAGACCTACGGCCACATCTCCTCCGGCATGATCTGCTCGGCCCGCGAGCTAGGCCTCGGCGAGGACCACGACGGCATCATGGTGCTACCCGCGGACGCCGGAGCGCCGGGCGACGACGCGTTCGGCGTACTCGGCCTGGACGAGCAGGTCATCGAGTTCGAGATCAACCCCGACCGCGCCTACGCGCTGTCGCTGCGCGGCATCGCCCGCGACGCCGCGCTCGGCTTCGAGGCGCCTTTCCGGGACCCCGCCGACCGGGAGCTCCCGGCCGCCACCGCCGCGGGCCACCCGGTGGTCGTCGACGACCCCGACGGCTGTCCCCTCTTCGTCGCCCGCCGTGTCGACGGGTTCGACCCCTCCGCGACCACCCCTGAATGGATGGCGAAGCGGATCGCCCACGCCGGCATGAGGCCGATCTCGCTGGCCGTCGACATCACCAACTACGTCATGCTCGAGCTGGGCCGGCCCATCCACGGCTACGACGCCGACAAGGTCCAGGGCGCCCTCGGCGTACGCCGTGCGCGTGCAGGAGAGCGGCTGACCACGCTGGACGGCGCCGAGCGCGAGCTGTCACCGGAGGACCTCGTCGTCACCGACGACTCCGGCATCATCGGCCTCGGCGGTGTCATGGGCGGTGCGACCACCGAGATGTCCTCGACGACGACCTCGGTGCTGGTCGAGGCCGCCCACTGGGATGCCGCCTCGATGTTCCGCACGGGACGCCGGCACAAGATCACCTCCGAGGCCGGCAAGCGCAACGAGCGCGGCGTCGACCCGGCGGTGACCGAGGCCGCCGCGGATCGGGTCGTGGAGCTGCTGACGACCTACGGCGGCGGCACTGCCCACCCCGGCGTCACCGTCGTCGGGTCCGCGCCGGCCGGGGCCACGATCGTGATCGATGCCGGCCTCCCGG
The DNA here is from genome assembly GCA_043427135.1 of Marmoricola sp. Classification (GTDB taxonomy): domain Bacteria; phylum Actinomycetota; class Actinomycetes; order Propionibacteriales; family Nocardioidaceae; genus Marmoricola_A. Next base: position 3,700 of record JBHWSH010000368.1, read on the forward strand.
CGCGAATCACCGGCATGGACATCCCCGGCGAGGTCACGGTCGCACACCTGCGTGCTGTGGGGTGCACGGTGGCGCAGGACGGGGACCAGCTCACCGTGACGGCGCCGTCGTGGCGCCCCGACATCACCGATCCCTTCGACCTGGTCGAGGAGGTCGCCCGCGTCGTGGGCTACGACCGCGTGCCGTCGGTCCTCCCGCCCGCGCCGCCCGGTCGCGGACTCACCCGCGAGCAGCGGCTGCGCCGGCGCGTCGGCCGCACGCTGGCGGGAGCCGGCTTCGTGGAGGTGCTCGACTACCCGTTCGTGGGGGAGGGTGCCTTCGACTCACTCGGCCTGCCCGCGGACGATCCGCGGCGCAAGGCCCTTCGGCTCGCCAACCCGTTGAGTGCCGAGCAGCCCTTCATGACGACCACTCTGCTGCCCCCGCTGCTGGAGGCCGCGGCGCGCAACCTGAGCCGTGGCCAGTCCGACCTCGCGCTGTTCGAGGCCGCGACCGTCACCCTGCCGCGGGACCGCGGGCCTGCCCCGATCCTCCCGGTCGACCGTCGCCCGAGTCCCCAGGAATGGCAGGCGTTGAACGACGCCCTGCCCGCGCAGCCGCTGCATCTGGCGGTGGTGCTGACCGGTGCCCGGGACCGGTCGGGCTGGTGGGGCACGGGCCGCGCCGCCACCTGGAGCGATGCGATCGAGACCGTCCGGCAGGTGGCTGGTGCCTTGCACGTCGAGGTCGGCGTGCGTGCGGGCACGACCGCGCCCTGGCATCCCGGGCGATGCGCCGAGATCCTCGTCGGCGAGGTCGTCGTCGGACACGCGGGTGAGCTGCACCCCAAGGTGTGCGCGGCGTTCGGGCTGCCTGCCCGGGCCGCAGCCGCCGAGGTCGACCTGGACGCGTTGATCCGCGTCGCCGGAGAGGCCCAGTCCCCGACCTTCTCGACGTTCCCAGTCGCCAAGGAGGACGTGGCGCTGGTCGTGGACGCCTCCGTTCGCACGGTCGATCTCGCTCGCACCCTGCGCGAGGGTGCCGGTGACCTCCTCGAGTCCGTCCGGCTGTTCGACGTCTACACCGGCGAACAGGCAGGGGAGGGCCGCAAGTCGATGGCGTTCGCGCTGCGCTTCCGCGCTCCGGACCGGACGCTCACCGCCGAGGAGACCGCCGCCGCCCGGGAGCGCGCGGTCGCACTCGCCGCTGAGCGCCACGGCGCCGTGCAGCGGACCTGATCTCACCCTGCTTATGCAGGACTATGCAGACCCGTGTATGCTCATGCAGGTGAAGATCCGAGTCGCGATCGCAGGCGCCAGCGGCTACGCCGGAGGCGAACTGGCACGCCTGCTCCTGGGCCACCCGCAGGTGGAGATAGGCGCGTTGACCGCCGGCAGCAACGCCGGCCAGCGGCTCGGCGACCTGCAACCCCACCTGTTGCCGCTGGCGGACCGGACGCTGCAGGAGACGACCGTCCCGGTGCTCGCCGGCCATGACGTCGTCTTCCTGGCGTTACCCCACGGCCAGTCGGAGACA
>JBHWSH010000369.1:0-30203 GCA_043427135.1 Marmoricola sp.
AGCCCTTCCCCGGGCTCCCCTACGACCCCGTCACCCACACCGTCGCGCACACGGGCGGCCGCGTGGCGCCTGGGGTGTACGTCGCGGGGTGGGCCAAGCGCGGACCGACCGGGTTCATCGGCTCCAACCGCACCTGTGCCCAGGAGACCGTCGAGCAGCTGCTCGACGACCTCGACGCCGGGCTGCCGGACCGCGCCCCGCGCGACCCGCACGCCCTCCGGCAGCTGCTCGACCGCCGGGGGGTCCGGCCGATCGACCTGGCGGGATGGCGCGCCATCGACGCGGAGGAGCGCCGGCGCGGCGTACTCCTCGACCGGCCGCGCGAGAAGCTGCTCGATCTCCGCGAGCTGCACACGGTGGCCGGGCGCCCGATCTAGGCGCCGCGACTGCGCGTCACGACGCGGCGCGCTCACGCTGGTCCTTGACCGCCACCCCCAGGGCAGCGAGCACGACCAGGCCGATCAACGCGAAGCCGGTGGCCACCGCGACGGCCCACGAGGACGCGGCCAGGGTCGCGAAGGTCGCCGCCGTGACGACGGCGATCCCGACGGAGGTACCGATGCGTTGGCCGGTCTGCATGACCGCGGCGGAGCTTCCGGCATGACGCACCGGGACCGCCGCGAGGGTCAGGGTCTGGTTGGGGCTGACCACCGACCCCTGCGCGATCCCGATGAAGGACAGCGACACCATCAGCCACCAGACACTGAGATGGCCACCGGCATGGACGAGCACCACGGCGATGGTCGAGACCAGGCCGGCCAGCGCGAGCAGCAGGCCGCCGATGACGATCCTGCGCCCGTACTCCAGCACGCGACGCCCGGCCCATTGCGCGGCGAGCGCCGAGAGGACGGAGGACGGCAGCCCGACGAGCCCGGACTCGAGAGCGGACCGGCCGTCGCCCTCCTGCATGTAGAGGGCGACGAGCACCCAGACACTGGTCATCCCCAGGAAGTACAGGCTCGCGATGACGGTGCCGTTGGAGAAGCTCCTCGTGGCGAAGATCTGCAGGTCCACCATCGGGCTTCCGCCACGGCGCTTGTAGCGCCGCTCCCACGCGACCCAAGCGCCGACGAGGGCGATGCCGAGCGGCAGGAAGAGCCATTGGATCGCCGAGGCGCCGGCCTCCGCGAACGGGAACAGGATCGCCATCACCGCGGCTCCCAGGAGTGCCGCTCCGACGGGATCCATGGCACGCCACAGGCTCGGTCCCGACGGGCTGCCCTGTCGACCGATCCTGCGGATGAGGGGCCGCGGGAACCAGCGGAGCGCCAGGATGATCGCCAGGACACCGATGGGGACGTTGACCAGGAAGGTCAGCCGCCACCCGACGTCGGGACCACCGAGGTCGATGAGCAGTCCACCCAGGACCGGTCCCAGCGCGACCGAGACGCCGACCGCGCTCCCGAAGTACCCGAAGGCGCGACCGCGCTCGGCCCCGCGGAAGTACTGCTGGATCATGCCGATGCCCTGGGGGTTCAGCAGTCCGGAGCCGACCCCTTGCGCGAACCTCGCGACGTTGAGCCAGTCCGGGTCCGGGGCGAGCCCGGCGACGACCGAGGACACGGTGAAGACGCCGACCCCCGCGACGAAGATCCCGCCCCTGCCCACCAGATCGCCGGCGCGACCGGCCGGCACGAGAACCACCCCGAACGTCAACGCATAACCGGACAGCACCCACTGCATGTCGGACTGGTCGGCGCCGAGACCGTGCTGGATCGACGGCAGAGCGACGTTGACGATGCTGACGCCGATGAGCGACATCGCGATGGCGACGAGCAGCACGACCAGGATGCGCCACCGCAGCGGGTCTCGCCCTGCCTCCGCGCTCGACTCACGCGATTTCATTCCGTCCGGCACTCGCTCACTCCTTCGCCAGCACGTCCTACCCAGTCACGGCAGGCAGGATGCGGTCGGGCGAAACGACAGCACCTCGCCTGGGTCCTTTGTCGCATCGCCGCCCCTCAGGATGGGCGGCCGATAGTCTGAGCGCCATGACCGGCCAGACGGACGGGCGCTCGACCAGGTGGTCCGCCCACAACCGCGACCGTCGGCGGCACATCATCGACGCGGCGATCACCGTCATCGAGCAGCACGAGCCCGGTGCGTCGATCCAGGTCCAGCAGATCGCCGATCAGGCGAGCGTGACCCGCAGCGTGCTCTACCGCCACTTCAAGGACCGGGCCGATCTCGACCGTGCGGTGCGCTCGGCCATCGTCGACGACCTCGCCGAGAAGCTGCTCCCGACCGTCACCCTGGACGGCACGATCCCCGAGATCGTCGAGCGCGCGGTCGCCAGCTACGTGGCGTGGGCCGTCGCGCACCCGTCGCTGCACCGCGTGGCCGAGTCCGACCCGGTCGACGGCAGCGGCGGTCCGCTGGAACGAGGGCTCGAGCGCATCGCCGGCCAGGTGGCCGACCTGGTGAACACCGCGGTCGAGATGTTGCAGCTGCCGGTCCGGGACCATCATCGCGCCGTCGTCGACCCGTTGGCGTTCGCGCTCGTCGGAGCGGTCTTCAGTGCGGTACGCCGCTGGCTCGCCGCAGAAGACCGGGCACCGGCGGCGCCGGTGCTCGTCGCCGCACTGACCGACTCGGTCTGGTACCTCCTCGAGGGACACGTGCGTGCCATGGGCCTGGAGCTGGACCGCGATCAGCCGGTCGAGCAGCTGCTCGCCGAGGTCACGCAGGCCTGATGCCCTAGATCCAGATCGCCGGATCCTGGAACAGCCGGTCGGGGTCGGCGGCATTGCGCTCCACCGAGCGCACGTGCGCGGGCACGCCGACGGCCACGGTGCCGGCCGGCACGTCCTTGACCACCACGGCATTGGCGCCGATCTGCACGTGGTCTCCGACCGTGATGGGTCCCAGGATCCGTGCTCCGGCCCCCACCACCACGTGGTTGCCGATGGTGGGGTGCCTCTTCACCCGGCGCAGTGAGCGCCCGCCCAGCGTGACGCCGTGGTAGAACATCACGTCGTCACCGACCTCGGCCGTCTCACCGATGACGACGCCCATGCCGTGGTCGATGAAGAACCGGCGACCGATCCGCGCACCGGGATGGATCTCGACTCCGGTCGCGGCCCGCACCAGCTGCGACAGCAGCCTGGCCGCGAGCCGTGTGCGCCGCCGCTGCCACATCCGGTGCGCCAGGCGATGCACCCAGATCGCATGCAGCCCGGGCGAGGCGAGTGCCATCTCCCATCGCGACGTCGCCGCAGGGTCCCGCGCGAGGGCAGCGTCGACGTCCTCCAGCAGGGTCGACCACCAGGTTCGAGTCCTGCTCCTGTTGTCGGCCAAACGGCTCAGTCCTCCGCCAGCCCCTCGAAGAGGATCGTGGAGAGGTAACGCTCGCCGAAGTCCGGCAGGACGACGACGACCGTCTTGCCGGCGTTCTCCGGGCGCTCGGCCACCTGCAGGGCTGCTGCGAGCGCGGCGCCGGAGGAGATGCCGACGAAGATGCCCTCCTCGGTCGCGGCGCGTCGGGCGAACTCCACGGAGGTCGGCGCGTCGACCGTCACCACCTCGTCGTAGGCGTCGCGGTCGAGGATGTCGGGCACGAAGTTCGCACCCATCCCCTGGATCTTGTGCGGGCCGGGCTGTCCGCCGCTCAGGATCGGCGACTCCGCCGGCTCGACAGCGACCACGTGCACCCCTGGCTTGCGCTCCTTGAGCACCTGGCCGACCCCGCTCACGGTGCCGCCGGTGCCCACGCCGGCGACGAAGATGTCGACGGAGCCGTCGGTGTCATCCCAGACTTCTTCGGCGGTCGTACGCCGGTGCACCTCGAGGTTGGCCTTGTTGGCGAACTGGCGGACCAGCACACCGCCGTCGGCGGCCCGCTTCTCCGCTTCCTCGACCGCGGCCTTCATCCCCCCGCTGCCCGGGGTCAGCACGAGCTCCGCGCCGAAGGCGCGTAGCAGCGACCGCCGCTCCTTGCTCATCGTCTCCGGCATCGTCAGCACGACCCGGTAGCCGCGCGCGGCACCCACCATCGCCAGCGCGATCCCGGTGTTGCCACTGGTCGCCTCCACGATGGTGCCTCCGGGCTGGAGCTCGCCCGAGGCCTCCGCAGCGTCGATCATCGCGACCCCGATGCGGTCCTTCACGCTGTTGGCGGGGTTGAAGGACTCCAGCTTCGCCAGGACCGTCGCCTCACCGGCGAGCCGGTTGAGACGCACCAGGGGCGTGTGACCCACGGTCTGGGCGATGTTGTCGTAGATGCGCATCGGGACCCTCTCTGTGTTCGCGGGGCAGCACCAGGCGACCCGGGGGCCGCGGCTGCGTCCCAACCCTAACGCCGGCCAGATCCAAGACATTCCCGCGCCCTACCTGCGGGTTTCGCGTCTTCAGCGACCGAAAACGCCTAGTGTGCGGAGTCGTGGGGCGAGCCGCTGAGGGCACATCCGCGCGAGCCTTCGGCATCGCGCTCGGGCTGGCGCTTGCCCTTACCGCCATCTTCGCGGCGCTCCTGCTCAGCGGACTGCCCGACCAAACGAAGTCCGCGATCAGCTCGGTCGGGTTCGTCGTGGGCGGAATCTCCATCGCCGTCAGCGGATCGCTGGCAGCACGACGCGCACGCGACCGACGGCGTCGGGCCCTGATCGTGCTGGTCCTGTCTGCGGTAGCTGCCGCCGCCGGCAACGCCGTCACGACGCTGGCCGGCGGCGACCCGATCAAGGACACCAGCGCCCTTGGCGATGCGATTGTCGCGGTCGCGTTGATCCTGACCATCTTCGGCCTGCTCGGCCTCGCCCACGCGCCGCTGCGCGGCGCCAACGTCCTGGTCACGTGGCTCGACGGCTTGATCACCGCCTGCGCCGTGATGACACTCGCTGTGGTCCTCGTCTTCCAGCAGCTCGTGGGCTCGGACGCGATCGCAGACCGGCTCAGCTCCTTGCTCTTCCCAATGCTGGATCTTGCGGTCGTCACCGTCGCGCTGCTCATGATCCTGCGCAGCCAAGGCGACCGGGGCTTCTACGGTCTGGTCGGGTTCAGCTTCGTGCTCTACGCCGTGGCCGATCTCAGCTTCGCAGTGCAGAACGCCACGAGCACTTACGAATTCGGCACGATCCAGGACCTCATGTGGATCAGCGCCTACCTGCTGCTTGCTGCCGGCGCCTGGCACCCGGCCGCATCTTCACCCAGCACTGCCGATGAGTTGGCTGCCCGACCGGCGGAGCACTTCGACGTCCAGGGCACCCTCCTGACCTTCGGCCTCCTCGTGGCTGCCGCCGCCGCCCAGGCGCTGGCCGCCGAGGGCCCTCTCACCGAGACGCTCGCCGGCCTGTGGGTGCTCCTCGTCGCCGTCGTCGGGGCACGCCAGACGCTGCTGATCATCGACAACCAGGGCCTGCGTCACGGGCTGGAGCAGCGCGTCCGCGAGCAGACCGCGGACCTGCACACCATGGCCCGGCAAAACGAGGTGCTCCTCCACTCCGTGGGCGACGGGATCTACGCAGTGGACCTCGACGGACTCATCACCTCGTGCAACCCCTCGGCCGCGCACGCCATCGGCTGTGCCCCCGCGCAGCTGATCGGACGCAGGGCCCACGACGTGCTGCACGTCTGTGAGCCGACCGACCGCGACGGCGTGCACGTCGCGCAGCAGCACGGCTGGGACAACTGCTACATCAAGCGCGCTCTCGCCGACGCACGGGTGGCCCGCGAGCACGAGGACGTCTACCGGCGTACCGACGGCACCTGCTTCCCGGTCGAGCTGACGGCGAGCCCGATCATGACCGAGGATGCCGTCACCGGTGCGGTCGTCGTCTTCCGCGACGTCACCCAGCGCCGCGAGATCGAGCGGATGAAGGACGAGTTCCTGTCCACGGTCAGCCACGAGCTGCGGACGCCGCTGACGTCGATGCTCGGCTCGTTGAGGCTGCTCGGCACCCTGATCGAGAGCAATCCAGCCCAGGCGCAGCGGATGGTGACCATCGCGTTGCGCAGCTGCGACCGGCTGATCCGGCTCATCAACGACATCCTCGACGTGGAGCGGATCCGCTCGGGCAAGATCCCGATGGAACGCACGCCGTTGGAGATCTCCGCGCTGCTCCGCGGAACGATCCGCGAGATGTCCGCGATGGCCCAGGCCTCCGGCATCACCCTGGAGCTGGGGGCTGCGGACGGCTGGGCGGTCGCCGACGCCGACCGGATCGCCCAGACGCTGGCCAACATCGTCGGCAACGCCGTGAAGTTCGCCCCTCCCGGCACGTCGGTGCGCCTCGACGCAGTGACCAACGACGCCGAGGTCCTGGTCAGCGTGACCGACCAGGGCCGCGGGATCCCCGAGGACAAGCTGGCGCTGATCTTCGAACCCTTCGAGCAGGTCGACTCCTCCGACTCCCGCGAGAAGGGCGGCACCGGCATCGGTCTCGCCATCTGCCGAGGGATCGTCGAGCGACACGGCGGCCGGATCTGGGCCGACAGTGTGGTCGGCGAGGGCACGACCTTCCACTTCACGCTGCCGCGCGCCTTTGTCTCCCCAGCCGTCGTCGCTTCGTCTCGCTGACCGTTAGAGGGGTTTCAGGACCATCGCCCTGGGCCATATGACTCGGGTGGGCGATAGCCGGACACATCACAGCCGTGTTGTCCTTTATCGCACTTACCTTCCGCCCCATTCGCCACAACTTGCGGCTTACAGATGGAGATCCTCGTGACGTCTCGGACGACCACCGCCACAGAAGACCCGACCGACTCGCGCAGCACTCCCCTCGCCCAGCCATCGGGCCACCCGAGCACCACGATCCGCACGCTCTCCACGATCGACGCGAGGACAGCGGAGCGCTTCTATGCGCTGTACGTCGAGACCTTCGGCGAGCTCGCCGTCCGCGCGGTCAACCGCCATCTCCTGCGCCGTGACGAGTTCATGGCAATGATGGTCGACCCTCGCATCGACAAGATCGTGATCGAGGAGGAATCAACCGGCGAGGTCATCGCCATGTGCACGCTGACCAACCACCTCGAAGTCGTGGATTGGATCAGCCCCGACTACTTCGCCCACCACTACCCCGACCATTGGGCCCGAGGCGCGGTCTACTACCTCGGCTTCAGCCTCGTCTCCTCGCCACGGCGGCGCGTGCAGCTCTTCAGCGAGCTCATCACCCACGTATCACGCACTCTGCTCGCCAAGGACGCGATGTGCTCCTACGACATCTGCACCTTCAACAACGAGATGATCGGTCTCGGCGACGCGGTGGAGTCGATCGTGAAACGGGCCGTCCCGCAGGCGGAGGTCCGCGCGGTCGACACCCAGACCTACTACACCGCCGTGCCCATCCATGCCGAGGATGGCCTGCGGATGCCGAGCCAGAGGTCTACGCTGTAGGAGGCGAAAGGGGAGTCGGGTGACTCAAAGACGGGTGCTCGTCGTCGATGACGACGACGACGTACGCGAGATCACCTGTCTCGCACTGGAGTCGGTCGGCGGCTGGAACGTCGTCGACACCGACCGGGGCGCCACGGCGCTCGAGCTGGCCGCCACCGAGCAACCCGCCGTGATCCTGCTCGACTACATGATGCCCGGGATGGACGGCGTCGAGACGGCCCGGGCGATCTGGGCCGACGACCGCACACGAGGCGTCCCCATCATTCTGCTCACCGCCAAGGTGCAGGTGCTGGAGTACTGGCACGAGGTCCCCGGCGTCGTGGGGGCGCTTATCAAGCCCTTCGACCCCTTCGGACTGGTCGCCGACGTCGATCGGATCCTGGAGGCTCGCGAGGACGACCTCTCGCCTTGTACCCAAACCTGACTCGCAGGCCTCCCCTCTCACCCTCGGCGAGCGAGTGCCAGCGCGTACCCGTCGTCGGCATCGCTCCACCACCGTGCGAGCCGGAAACCAGCTGCAGCCAGCTCCGTCTCGATGCCAGTGCGGCGGAACTTCGCGGAGATCTCGGTGCGCAACTCCTCCCCCTCGGCGAAGGTGACCGCCAGTCCGAGTGCCGGTAGCCGCACGGTCATCTCACGACTGGCCCGCAGCCGCATCTCGATCCACTCGTTGTCGTCATTCCAGAGGGCGACATGCTCGAAGGCCGACACGTCGAAGTCGGCGCCGAGCTCGCGGTTGAGTACACGCAGCACATTGCGGTTGAAGGCCGCGGTCACACCGGCCGCGTCGTCGTACGCCGCAACCAGGCGGTCGGCGTCCTTGACCAGGTCCAACCCGAGCAACAGGGTCTCGCCTTCGGCCATGCCAGCGGCCAGGCTCTCGAGAAACGCGGCGCGGTTGGCAGGCGCGAAGTTGCCGAGCGTGCTGCCGAGGAACGCGACGAGCCGGGTGGCGGGGGCGGGCAACGCGTCGAGGTGCCGGTCGTAGTCGGCGACCGCGCCGTGCACGACCAGGTCCGGGTAGTCCCGTGTCAGCGCTGCCACAGCCCCGTCAAGAGCGGAGGCGCTGACGTCGACGGGCACGTAGGCGACCAGGTCGCCCGTGCGCCGGATGGCGTCCAGCAGCAGCCGGGTCTTCTCCGAGGAACCCGATCCCAGCTCGAGCAGGACTCTCGCATTGGCTGCGAGGGCGATCTGGTCGGCGTACCGGCTGAGCAACGCATGCTCGGTGCGCGTCTGGTAGTACTCCGGCAGCCGGGTGATCTGCTCGAAGAGCTCACTTCCGGCGGCGTCGTAGAAGTACTTCGGTGGCAGCGTCTTGGGTGTAGACGCCAGCCCCGCACGAGCTTCCGCTTCGAGTCCGGTGCGAAGCTCTGCGGGGTCCAGCAGGACGTCGATTGTCGCGCGGCGGCTGGCCGCGTCCTCCCCGCGGGCCCGGCCGTCAGGCATGCCGTGGGCTGCCGCCATCTGCCAGGCGTACGCCGGTCAGCGGCCACCGAGCACCTGGCGGGAAGAAGTTGCGGTACGACGCCCGCGCGTGTCCGGGCGGTGTCAACGCGGAGCCACCGCGCAGGACCATCTGCCCGGACATGAACTTGCCGTTGTACTCACCGATCGCCCCGGACGCCGGCTGGAACCCGGGGTACGCGGTGTAGGCCGAGGAGGTCCACTCCCAGCAGTCGCCGAACATCTGCTGCAGCCGTCCGTCCGCTGCCGACGCTGCTCGCGGGTGGAAGGTCACGAGGTCGGCGAGGTTGCCCTGCATCTCCTGTTCCCGCGCGGCGTGCTCCCACTCGGCCTCTGTGGGCAGCCGTTTGCCTGCCCAGGTCGCATAGGCGTCGGCCTCGTAGTGGCTGACGTGGCAGACCGGCAGTGCCGGGTCGACGGGCCGGGTGCCGTGCAGCGTGTGCTCGAACCACCGGCCATCGACCTCGGTCCAGTACGCCGGTGCACTCCAGCCGTCCTGCTGGACCCGAGCCCAGCCGTCTGACAACCACAGCGCCGCCCGCTCGTAGCCGCCGTCTCCGATGAACTGCAGCCACTCTCCGTTGGTGACCAACCGGTCGGCCAATCGGTACGGCTCCAGCCACTGCCGATGCCGAGGCAGCTCGTTATCGAAGCAGAACCCGCCATCGTCGCCATGACCGATCTCGATGAGACCGCCCTCGACGTCGACCCAGCCAAGCGGTCCCGAGTCGGCCGGTGGGGCCGGCTTCCCGGCGTACACAGGTCGTAGAGGGTTGAGCGACAACACGTGCTTGATGTCCATGAGCAGCAGCTCCTGGTGCTGCTGCTCATGGTGGAAGCCGAGCTCGATGATCGGTGCGATCTTCGCGAAGGTGCCGTCGTCGATCGTGGTCAACAGGTGCTGCATCCGGCGGTCGACGTTGCGGCGGTAGTCACCGACCTCGTGCGCGCCGGGGCGACTGATCACCCCGCGCAGCGGTCGTGCGTACCGAGGGCCAATCGCCTCGTAGTAGCTGTTGAACAGGAACCAGTATCGATCCTGGAACGGTCGGAAGTTGGGCTCTTGATCGGCGAGCACGAACGTCTCGAAGAACCAGGTGACATGGGCTCGGTGCCACTTGGTCGGCGAGACGTCGGCCATCGACTGGACCGTCTGATCCTCGGCCGACAGAGGTTCGGCCAGTCGTTCCGTGTAGGCGCGCAACTCGTCGTACCTGCGGATAGCGCTGGAACGGTCCTGCACGGTGGGCGGGCTCATCGCTCCGATCATGCCACCGTGCCTGCTGGCCGAGCTCGCGCGTCGCCCCTCAGTGGGGAAGGCGGGTTTGGTGGAGCTGAGGGGATTCGAACCCCTGACCTTCTCAATCCGCTTGAGACGGATCGCCATCTCGCCAGATCTCGGAAGAACTCGGCGAATCACCCGCTGACCTGCGCCGATGTCAGCCATCGGTTGTCTGTCGGCTCTGACTCTACCTCCGCCTCTCGGCAAGTCTCGAGAGTTCTCGGCCCCATAAACGCGGAATACTCGCGGACAGTTACTTGGCTCGGTGACCAGCCCTTCGCACAGCTACCGGTCAGTATCGCGAGATGACCCGTTATACGTCGCACCGCGACTGCACTGCTCTCATCCGCCGGCTTCCCGTGCGTCTTCTACATGTGAATCGACTGCACGGCGGCGACGGCGTCGATCTCGATGCGCTTCTCACCGCGGAACCGTGCGACCTGAACGGTGGTCCGGGGCGGCAGTGGGCCGCCGTCGAGGCGCCCGCGGTAGGCCGCGTCGTAGGCGTCGAACTCGTCGAGGTTTGCGAGAAACACTGTCATCTTGACGATCGTCGAGAGCGAGGCTCCGGCCTCGTGGAGCACGGCCTCGAGATTGTCGATGGTGACGCGGACCTGTTCCTCGATCGACTCCGGGACCGTCCCGTCCGCTCGGCGCGGCACCTGCCCACATGCCCAGACGACTCCGCCGTGGGTCGCCGACGCGGTGTAGGAGCGAGGTACGCCGTCCGCGTGCTCGCGGCGCACCACCGCAGGTTCCGTGCTCACGAGTCGATCTCCGGTACCAGGAACTGCTGCGCGTGCTCGGCGACGATCCGCCAACTCGCCTCGTCGACCTGGATACCGCGCACGGCGGCCAGACGGCGGCGCTCATCCCGCGCGCCGCGCGTGCTCCAGGTCAGCCGCGCTAGCGCAGGTCCCACGTCGGCGCCGGTCAGGACGATCAGCGCCTCCGCTTCGCCAGTGCCATCGACCCCAGACGAGGTCAGGAGGTCGGCGCCAGCCAGGACGCCGTGGGCCAGGTCGCCGGCGGGCGTCGCGTGGCGCAATGCGTACGCCGCGTCTGCGGTGGCGCGCATCGCGGTCACGCTGGTGTCCGCGGCAGCCGCCGCCGACAGTAGTGCCCCGTCCAGTAGTGAGCTGACCGGGACGTCGGCGGTGGTCACGGCGACCGCTGGTCCGTCCTCGCCGGCGACGAACTCCAGGACCGGCGTGCCGACGCGCAGCTCACCGGATCGTCCTCGGCAGTCGACATGGAGGACCGACCGACGCGTGCACCCCAGGCCGCTGCGCGGCCAGGGGCCGCGAGCGAGGTCGGACACGAGACCGGTCAAGCCGTCACCGCTGTGGAGTTCGGCGTGGAGCACCTGGCCCGCAGCCGTGGCGGCCTCGCCGGCGCTCGCCCCTGCAGCGATCAGCGCGCGGTAGGCGTACTCGCGGATCTCGCGGATGGTGACGCGGAGGGTCGGTCCGTCGTGCTGTGGCACCGAGTCCTCCTTCGCATCGATCTTCGGGGAGATGATGGTCATCGTGTTCATGTGGTCCTCCCACCGAGGAAGACGTCGTCGAAGAGCCGCAGCCAGTTCTCGCCCAGCACGCCTCTCACGGTTTGTTCGTCCAGGCCGGCCGCGACGAGGCCGTCGGTCATCCGTGGGAAGTCCTCGGGCCCGCGGAACCAGTGCGGCCATTCCGGCCAGGTCGCGGGCACGTCGCCGCGTGGACGCCAGTGGCCGCTGCGCAGCCACTCGACGTAGTCGTCGTCCCAGTTCCGGGTGCAGTCGCTGCCGAGCGCGACGTGCTCGGGCCCGATCTCGTCGACGAGCCGCCGCACCATGGCACAGAACTCGTCGAGCCCGGTGGCTGCGCCGCCCAGCACGAGCGGGTACAGGCAGCACCCCACGACGCCACCGCCGTCGGCAACCGCGCGCAGCACCTCGTCGGGCTTGTTGCGCGGGTTCTCGACGAACCAGGTCGGGTTGGAGTGGGTGATCGCGACCGGTGCGACCGACGCCTCGGCGGCATCGAGGGACGTGCGGTTGCCGACGTGGGAGAGGTCGATCAGCATGCCGACCCGGTTCATCTCGGCGACGATGTTGTGACCGAAGCGGGTGAGCCCGCTGTCCTGCGGCTCGTAGCAGGATCCTCCGACTGCGTTCTGGATGTTGTAGGTCAGCTGCGCGATCCGGACACCCAGGCGCGAGAACACCTCAACGAGGCGGTAGTCGTCGCCGAACGGGCTGGTGTTCTGGAACCCGAGTACGACGGCGACGCGTCCCTCCTCCTTTGCCTTGCGGATGTCGTCGGCGCTCTCGGCGAGGAGCATCAGGTCGTCGTGACGCTGGGCCAGCTGGTACCACTCCGCGATGGTGCGCAGGGTCTGGTCGGTGCCCTCCCAGACGGCTGCGGTGGCGTTGACCCCGGTGACGCCGCCGGTACGCAGCTCCTCGAAGACCTCGCGGCTCCAGTTGTTGATCTGCAGGCCGTCGACTACCACCGCGTCGGCGTGCAGTCGGGCCGCGTCGGGGATGTCGAGGGCGGTCATGCGTCTGTCCTTTCGTCGACGGCTGCCGGCCGCGGGGTGAAGCACCAATCGTCGTCGGCAGTGCCGTGGGTCAAGTCGGCGATCCGGGGCGCGCCCGAGAAGAGCGTGACGCGAAGCCAGTCGGTGGACTGGGGGTTGAAGTTGTCCATGCCGTAGACGGCGAGCTGGAGCCGCTGCACGTGCAGGGGGAGGAAGTCGCCAGCCAGGAGGTTCGTGTGGAGCTCGGAATAGGCGAGCTCGCTGATCGTCTGTACCCGGGCGACGGCGGCGCGGTGCCACGGATGGCCGAGGAGGAACTCCCCCACGCTGGTCTCGTCAGTGACACGTTCGAGGTCCAACCTGAGCGAGTGCACGGCCCGGGCCACGTCGACGGCGTGCTGCACCGCCTCCCCCGGGTCCACGCCGGCGAAGGCGCGGCGAGGCTCCTCGTTGTTGGCCGAGGAGTACCAGAAGCGCTCGGTCTGTCGCGGGTCGGCGAAGTCGAACCGCGCCAGCCAGCTGTAGCTCGTGTCGATGAGCTGTCGGAGGTGGCCACAGCGCATCCTGGGGCGAACGGCCCGCTCCTCGCGGCACCGCAGCCCGGCCTCGACGAGATCGTCGAGGTCGCCGGTCAGCTCGGTCAGCACCGACGCAATCAGGCCGCGAACTTCGGGGCCGGAAGCGGCTGCCATGTGGTGGAGGTGTCGCCAGGGCTGGGGCTCGGCGGCGCCGCTCATCGTCCCGCGCTCGGCGTACTCGTCGAGCAGATCGCTGAGTGGCAGGAGGCGCGCGGCCAGCTCGCTTCCAGCGGCGTACGGCGTCGGCTCAAAGTCCCCCTGTTCGGTCAGGAACCGAACAGCGCGGCCGAGCAGCTCACGCACGCGGGTGACGTCGGGGCTGGAGGGGGAGACCTCGCGTGAGGTGACCTCAGCCAGCGGAAGCTCGCGCAGCCGCATCCAGGCGTCGAGGACCTCGGGGTGGTTCACCACATAGGGCACCATCCCGAGGCCGGTGGCGTTGCCCAGGCCGAAGTAGCGGCGCCAGTCGCCATCGAGTCGGACGGCGCGCTCGCTAAGCGCCGCCGCGCACCTCTCGGCCAACTCGTAGCCGAGGTCACGCAGCAGCCAAGCAGCCAGCATGTGGGCCCGATAGGGCACGGCGAAGGGGTGGCCCGCCTCGAAACGCTCGAAGTCGGCGAGACCGAACTTGCCGTTGCTGTAGAAAGCGGTGCTGCGCAGAAGGTAGGGCGACAATCCGAAGGCGTCCGGCTCCGGCTGCAGACCGTTGGCCAGGCGGTTCACGACGTAGTCGAAGAATCGGCCACTGCGGTTGGCGCGGGTCCAGATCAGCGTCCGTTCGTCGGCACGGCCCTGCTCCTGACGGGTGACCTGCGGCCGCAGGCTGTCGATGTACTCGTCGTCCACTTCGCCGTCGACCAGTGCCGCGGTGACGTCCCACGACGCGGCGACGACCCGGTCCTCGCGCTCGGAGTCGTCGATGTTCTGCGAGAACGCAACGAAGCTCCACCGGTGATCGCCGGCCCGCACGTGGTAGACGACGACGCCGCGGCCAGCCTCGTCCAGGTCGACGCGCCCCAGCGAGACGCTCCACCCCTCGGCGGCCGCGCGACGCACGAGCGTTCGCGCGAAGCTGTGTCGCGTCGAGCGAGCTCCCCCCAGATCGGAGGGTGCCATGACCTCGTGAGGCGGTCGCATCGATGCGACCGCGACTGGGGCGGTCGCGGTCATGAGTCGTCCTCGGGCGCCAGTCGCACGTAGGCGGTCTTGGTGACGGTGAAGAACTCCGCGGCCGAGTCGCTAGCCTGCTCGCGCGGCGCGGGGAACGACGAGTCCCGCAGCCCCCCGAAGGGCGCGTGCAGCTCGGAGCCTGTGGAGGGAGCGTTGACCTTGACCAGGCCGGCCACGATCTCGTTCACGCACCGCCGGGCGGCGCGCTCGTCGCGGGTGAACACCGAGGCCGTGAGTCCGAAGTCCGTTGCGTTGGCGAGCTCGATCGCTTCGTCCAGGTCGGCGGCGCGGAGCAGCGTCGTGACGGGTCCGAATACTTCCTCGCGGCAGGTCGTCAACACGGGCGTGCCAGCCAGCAGCGTGGGTGGCACCCAGTGGCCCGGTGCGTCGGGGACCGGCGCGGTGGCCAGCACCTCCGCACCCTCGTCGACCGCGTGCTGCACCGCGGCGGTGATCTGGTCGCGGGCCTTGGCCGAGACGACCGGCCCGAGGGCGGAGTCCTCGTCGATCCCTGGTCCGACGACGAGCGCCTCGACCCGGCTTACCAGGGCGTCGACCAGTGCGTCGTAGCAGTCGGCGACCGCGATGATCCGGCGAGTAGCGGTGCACTTCTGGCCCGTGCTGCCCATCGCCGCGGCCACGATCGCGTCGGCCGCGGAGGGCAGGTGCGCGTCGGGGAGGACGACAGCGGCGTTGTGGCCACCGAGCTCCATCTGGAGCTTGGCGCCCCGCGGGATCACCGCGTCGCGGATCGCGTGGCCCACCGGCACGGAACCGGTGAACGTCACGGCGGCGGTGGCGGGGTGCGCGACCAGCGCCGCGCCGAGGTGGCCCGGGCCGAGGATGAGGTTGAGCACGCCGTCCGGCACGCCGGCCGCGACGAGGATTTCGGTCAGCGCGACCGCCATCGCGGGGGTGTCGCTCGCGGGCTTCCAGACCACCGGGTTGCCCCACAGCAGCGCCGGCGCGATCTTCCAGACCGGGATCTGCAACGGGAAGTTCCACGGGGTGATGACCGCGACGGTGCCCACCGGGCGACGCACGGTGCGCACGACTTCGTCCGGGTGGCTCGAGGGGTATGTCGCGCCGTCCGGGCGCCGCGCGGCAGCGGCGTGGTAGTGCAGCGTCTCGATCGTCGCACTGACCTCGCCACGGGAGTCGGCCAGCGACTTGCCCTGCTCGCGGGTCATCAGCGTGGCCAGCTCCTCGGCGCGGTTCTCCATGAGCTGCGCGGCCCGGCGGAGGACCTGGCCGCGGCGCAGGAGTCCGCGCCGGTCCCAGTCTCGGGCGGCGCCGGCGGCGGCGGCCATGGCCTGCTCGAGCTGCTCCTCGGACGCCGTGTGGTACTCAGCTATCGGGTCGCCTGCCGGGTCGGCGGGGTTCTCGCTGTGCTCCGGTACGCCGGCGCCGTCGGCCCAGGTGCCGCCGATGAGGTGGCGCAGGTGGATGGTCGCGGTGGTCATGCGTTGACTCCTTCCTCGGCGTCGCGGGTGGCGCGGGTCGAGGTCGTGGGGTGGGTTGAACCGGACGGGGTACGCCATCCGGTGAGGCCCTGCTCCATCGCCATGCGGCGCACCATCACGGGCGCCGAAACGAGGGACGGCAGGAGGATGAAGCCGACGGGGACGGCGGTGACGACGATGAACGACTGCAGGGCGCTGATTCCGCCGTCGCCGATGCTGATCAGGACCGCCGCGGCGGCGCCCATCAGCACCGCCCAGACGGCGCGCAGGCGCGGGTCCGGGTGGTCCTTGGTGGTGCACGACTGGGCGACGGCGTACGACATCGAGTCGGTGGTGGTGGCGACGAACATGATCGTGAGGAGCAGGAACCCGACGCTGACGAGCAGGGACAGTGGGAGGCCGCCGGCGATGGCCATCACGGCCGCGGGCAGCCCGGCCTCTCCGAGCGGGCCGGAGACCTCGCCGGGGTTGCGCTGCTCGAGCATGATGCCGGTGCCGCCGAGGACTGAGAACCACAGGCAGGTGGCGACCGGCGGCAGCACCGAGGTGCTGATGATCAGGTCCCGGACTGTTCGTCCGCGGGAGATGCGCGCGATGAAGATCGCCATCAGCGGCGCGTAGCCCAGGAACCAGCCGAAGAAGAACACAGTCCAGCCCGACGTCCAGGCCGGGTCACCGGTGTAGAGGCTCATGCCGACGAAGTCGGTGACGTACACCCCGAAGCCGCCGACGAAGGCCTTGAGGACGTACCACGCCGAACCGAGGATGAGCACTGCTGCCATCAGCGCCAGCGCCAGCCAGACGTTGACCCGGCTGAGGAACTGGATGCCGCGGTTGACGCCGGAGACCACGGAAACGGCGGCGATTGCGGTCAGCACCGCGATGACGGCGAGCTGGGCTCCATACACGTCGGGGATGCCGAACAGAGAGGAGATTCCGTAGGAGACCTGTAGACCCAGGAAGCCGATCGGGCCGACCGTCCCAGCAACCACCGCGACGATGCACACTACGTCGGCGACGGTGCCGATCGGGCTGGTGACTACCCGGCTCCCGAGGATGGGGTAGAGCAGGGTCCTCGGACGCAACGGCATGCCGCGCTCGGCGGCGTACATCATCACGATCGCGGCCAGCGAGCCGAGAATCGCCCAGGCCAGGAAGCCCCAATGCACGAAGCTCTGCGCCAGCGCGACGTGAGCGGCTCCGTCGCTGCCTGGCTCGACGCCGTCGAAGTAGGGCGGGGCGTTGAGGAAGTGGTACATCGGCTCCGCCGCGGCCCAGAAGACGCCGCCGCCGGCGAGCAGGGTGCACATGATCATTGCCACCCACTTGAAGCGACCGAACTCCGGCGTCACGTCGCCGAACCGGGCGCGCGCCCAGGGCGTTACCGCGAGGACCAGTGCCACGCCGAAGGTCGCGAGCATCAGCACCTGCCAGTAGAAGCCAAACCACTCCGCGCTCTTGGTGAAGCTCGTAGTCACCCAAGCGCCGACGGTGTCGGGTGCGGCGATGGCGCCGGCGACGAAGACCAGAAGCGCACCGGCGCTAGTCGCCGTGACCACCCGGTCCACACCTCCGCCGCGGACCTCGGGGGCCGCGGCCCCGCGAATGTCTGTACTCATGTCTTCCTCTTCTCCTTGACAGTGTCGCCCCGAGTTAGTCGAACCGTGACGGCCCTCACAGACGACGACCGTGGCAGCGAAGACCTAGTCAGTCCAAGACTTGTTCAGCAACGATTGATTCACATGGGTCATCGGTGCTAGACCGAAGTCATGGAACTGCGCCAGATTCGGTACGCGGTCGCGGTGGCCGAGGAGCTGCACTTCGGTCGAGCGGCCGAGAGACTCCACGTGGCGCAGCCCTCGCTGTCGCGCCAGATTCGCGACCTGGAGCGCGACCTGGGCGTCGAGCTCTTCGAGCGGACGAGCCGCCACGTCCAGCTCACGGCCGCGGGCGCGGCGTTCCTCGACGCCGCGCGGCGGGCTCTCGCCGCCGTGAACTCGAGCCGCGAGGCGGCCGTCGACGCGGCCTCCGGCGTACGCGGCACATTGACGCTGGGCTTTGTCGCCTCGGCGGCGATCCAGATCCTCCCCGAGCTCGTACGCCGGCACAGCAGGGCGCGGCCCGGAGTGCGGCTCACGCTAAGGGAGATGACCACCGAGGAGCAGATCGCCGCCTTGCACGACGGAGCCATCGACGTCGGCCTCAGCCGCGACCTGGAGGAACAGGACGGGATCACCGTCAGCACCCTGTTGCGCGAGCCTCTGCTGGCCGTCGTACCAACCACGCACCCGCTGCATCATCGACGCACCATCGACGTCCGCGACCTAGCGGACTCCGAGCTCGTGACCCTGCCCCGGGCGAGGGTGCCGCGCGCCTGGGACCGACTCGTGGTGATGGCCCACGCAAGCGGGGCGCGCCTGCAGTTCGGTCAGGAGGCGAACCAGTTCGCCACCCTGCTGGCCCTGGTAGCCGCCGAAGTCGGCGTCGCGGTCGTGCCGGCGTCCGTGCGAACCCTTCGTCAGGACGGCGTCCACTACCTACGGCTGCGTGACGAGGGCGCCTGGACCGACGTCTGTGCCGCTGTGAGAAAGGACAACGCCAACCCGACCGCGCGAGACCTGCAAGCGGTGCTGCAGGAGCGCTTCCACTCGAAGTCGTAGCGTTCATTCGCACCCGCGGCGTCCAAACGCTGGCTTGCACGTTGTCGGCTGCTAGAACAACGAATTGGGGCGCGGCTAGATTGCGGCGGCCCCTCAATCATCGGGTAACTGTGCCGCAGTCGAGGCAGTGCTCGCTGCACGATGGCCCAGGCTCATTGCTGAGGGGCCAACTCGAATGACCTCTGGGTCGATGGCCATAAGTCATTCGCGTCCACAACGGTCAAGTCCACGGTCGTGGTGGATGAAGGGGCCACCGCGTGATCCGGTGGTTGCACTCTAGGCAGTGAGTGCGGCGAGTGTCAGGTCCTCCTGTTCGGTGGTGGTCTGGTCGGTGTTGATCAGGGCGATCCTTGACCGTGCGAGGACGTCGAGTCCGAGGTAGCGGCGGCCTTCGATCCAGTCATCGTGCTGCTCGGCCAGGACGGCTCCGATGAGGCGGATCGCGGAGGTTCTGTCGGGGAAGATCCCGACGACGTCGGTGCGGCGGCGGATCTCGCGGTTGAGCCTCTCGTTTATCCGGCCCTGGTGGACGGGTCAAGCCTGTCTGCCTGGTCGGTCACCTTGGTTGGATGCTCGTGAGGTGGTTCTCGATCGCCTCGGCGACGTGTCGGTGCCGTTCTTCTTCACCGGCCCAGCCCCGCTGTTCGGCGTCGGCTTTCAGTGCTCGGATGTCGGCGAGCTGGTCGGTCAGCGCGGGCTCGAACTCTGCGGCTGGGGTGTAGTTGTCGCAGGTTTCGCAGATGTTGGCGTAGGGGCAGGGCCCTTGGGACTCGTGGCGGGAGCAGTAGCCGTGCGCGATGCGGGTCTTGAGCATCTCGCTGGCCAGCCAGGACACCTTGTCGGGCACGATCGGTCGTCCGACCGGCGTCAGGGTGAGTTGGCGGCGCATCTTGCCCATCGCCTCGTCGTAGGCGCCGCGCAGCGTGGGCGATGCCAGGGTGGCGTAGCGGATGGTCATCTCTGGGGTGACGTGACCGAGCAGTGCCATCAGCGCCTGCAGTGACATGCCGGCGTTGGCCAACGTGGTGGCGTAGGTGTGCCGCAGCTGGTGCGGCGTCACCGTCAGCGGCCGACCGACCGGATCGCGAAGACCGGCTTGCGCCACTGCGGCGATGAGGCCGTTGCGGAGCCGGGTCGCTCCCAGTCGGCGGCCGTGTTCGGTGAACAGGAAGTCGGTAGGTCGCCCGGTGCGCGGATGTGGGATCGGGCGATGGCCACCTCGCCGATGCGCCCATTCGTCGAGGGCTTGCAGGGTCTGCTCGTCGAGCGGTACGGACCGTTCGGTGGCGAGCTTGCCGAGCGGCACCCGGAGCCAGGTGCCGGCGGGTCCGTAGTCCACGACGGCGCCGACCTCCAGGTCGAGCAGCTCACCGACCCGCAGGCCGGTGCCGCGCAGCACCTGCAGCCCGACCCGGGCGAAGGGATCGGACAGCTCGACGACGACGGCCATCAGCCTGGCGTCGACGTCCGGGGCCAGTGCTCGTGGCAGCGCCCGGTCGAGCTTGGGAACGTCGGCGGGGAACACCAACCGCCCGGTGGGTGCTTCCGCCCATCCCCAGGCGGCGATGTCCTCGAGCAGGTTCCGCAGGCTGAGCACGGCGGACTGTGCCACCGCCGCGGACACCGGCTGGGGACGTGCCTTGCGGCCGCGCCAGGGCCGGCTGCGGTTCCAGATCAAGAACTCCTCGACGTGGCTGCGCTGCAGGTCGCGCAGGCTGGTGACGTCGGGGTGCTGGGCGGTGAGGAACTCCGCGAACGGCAGCAGGTCGTTGACCAGCGACTCCACCGAGCGGGGGCGCAGCACGCTGGCTCGGGTCTGGACGTAGCGCAGCAGCACGGTCCGGATCGCCTCGGCCATCACGACCTCGGCGAAGCGCTGCTCCAGCGTCCGGGACCATGGCCGGCGCCGCGGCGGTGCGTCATGGACGCCGATCTCGAACATCAGCTGCCGCAGGCTGGCCAGCCGCGCCCGGTAGGCCCGTAGCGAGGACCGGGACAGCTGCATCGTGTGGCCCAGCTGTTCGTCGAAGTCGGCGAAGACCTGCTCGCTGAGGTCGGCGACGGCGCCGCCGTGCCAGGCCAAGATCACCGCGAGGCACTCACCGAGCACGGTGTCGACCCAGGCCGGGGTCCAGCTCAGCCGTAGGCCGGCGGCGCGTGCGGCGGCGAAGTCCTCGACCTGGTGGGCTTCGACGATGGCGCCGAGTCCGGTCAGGTTCTTGGCCGCGGCCAGCTCGAGGTCGAGCTGTAGCCGGCCGGTGCCGATCAGGAAGACCAGCAGCGGCCAGGCGTGGGTGCGGCGAAGCTCGGCGACCCGGTCCGCGGTCGGCAGAGCCATCCAGGCCGACGGGTCCGGGTGAGCGCCGAGGAACGCTCTGGCGCTACGCAGTCGGTCCCGTAGCGCCCGATCACTGCAGCCCAGCCGGTGGCAGTGCTCGACATAGGCACTCATCCAGTCGTGGTCTGCTGTGGTCGCGTTCCGGGCGACGGCGGTGCTCACCGGAGGTCCGTCAGGGTCGCGCGGGCGGCGGCGTACTCGGCCGCCAGGTGCTCGGTCGAGAGGTGCACGTACCTGCTGGTGGTTTCGGGACTGGCGTGACCCATCAGCTCCCGCAACGCCAGCAGGTCGATGCCCGCCGTGGCCAGCTCGGTGCCGTAGGTGTGCCGCAGCCGGTGCGGTCGGACCCTGGTTGCTCCCGAGGCGTCCCGGTGACGCCGGAACAGCGCCCGTAGCCCTGCTTCGCTGACCGGTGCGCCGGTGGTGGGTCCGCGCAGCACCACGAAGCACTCCGCCGTGGCGAGTCCGTGTGGTCGTTCCTGGCGCAGGTAGGCGGCGAGCTCGGCGAAGAACGCGGCGTCGACCGGGACCACCCGTTCCCGCCCGCCCTTGCCGACCACCCGCAGCCGTCGTCGCCCTTGGTCGACATCCTTGAGCAGCAGGCCGCGGACCTCTGCCGAGCGCAGCCCACCGAGCAGCATGGCCAGCACCATCGCCCGGTCCCGATGGGTCCGCAGCCCGGACATGAAGGCCTGCACGTCGGCCAGGTCCAGCGACTCGGGAAGCCGACGCTGCTCACGCACCAGACGCCCGCCGCCGCGTGCACGACCCGGCCCGAGGTGACCGAGCATGTCGCGAGCGGTGGGCCGCAGCCCCTGACCACGCCGTGGTGCGGGGACCGGGTTCACAGCACAGACCCTGCTCATCACCAGGAACTCGAAGAACGCCCGTACCGCGGCGACCCGGCGGTTGATGGTGGCGGGAGCGGCGGTGCGTGGCGCGAGCCGGACCACCTTTCCCGACGCCGGTGCGCGCGTGCCCTGCCAGTCGACCCATGCGAAGACCTCCAGCGGCTCGACCGCCTTCAGCGCGAGGTCGCGCTCGTCGAGGAACCGGGCGAGGTTGGCCAGGTCGAAGGCGTAGGCCCTGACCGTCGCCGGTGAGAAGGCCCGCGTCCGTAGATGCGCCAGGAACTCGTTCCCGACTCCGGTGCCGGGCCAGTCGCCGACCAGACAGTGTTCGCCGTCCACGACCTGTACCGACACCGCCATCGGGGCTTCCCTTCATCCACCGTCCAGCATCAACCCGGGAGCCGGCCGGTGCGGGGACCTCAAGCTGCCGTGGTGAACGTGTCCCTCGAGGGCCGGTTAACAGATATGGGGTTGTTGGACCAAATCTGGCGCCAGATCTCCTTGGGGAACGCAGTGAAGGCGAGGATGTCAGCGCGGGCTTCGTCGAGGTGGTCGTGGACCTCGGGCAGCTTGTCGGCGACGGTGTCCAGCAGCTTGTCGAACTGGGCGTGCACGGCCTTGGCGTCGGGTTGGTCGTAGACGCTGTGCAGCATCGCCTTCACTCCCGGCCATGCGTGCTTGGGACAGACGGCCATCAAGTTCGCGGCGTAGTGGGTGCGGCACCGCTGCCAGGACGCACCGCCCATCGTGGCGCCGACGGCTGCGACGAGCCCGACGTGGGCATCTGAGGTGACCAGCTTGACTCCGGTCAGGCCGCGGGCGTTCAGGCCACGGAACAGGGTCAGCCAGCCGGCCTCGGACTCCGCGGAGCAGATGTCCACGCCGAGGATCTCGCGGTGCCCGTCGGCGTTGACACCGGTCGCGACCAGTACGTGGGTGTTGACCACCCGGCCGCCCTCGCGGACCTTCATCGTCAACGCGTCCGCGGCCAGGAACGTGTACGGGCCCTGGTCGAGTGGTCTGGCGCGGAAGTCCTCGACGTGCGCGTCGAGCTCCTTGGCCATCACGCTGACCTGGGACTTGGACAGCCGGGTGATGCCGAGGGTCTCGACGAGCTTCTCCATTCGCCGGGTCGAGACACCGAGCAGGTAGCAGGTCGCGACCACCGTGGTCAGCGCCCGCTCGGCCCGACGGCGGCGCTCGAGCAGCCAGTCGGGGAAGTAGGACCCCTCGCGCAGCTTGGGGATCGCCACCTCCATCGTGCCGGTCCTGGTGTCGAAGTCCCGGGTTCGGTAGCCGTTGCGGGAGTTGGTCCGCTCCGGGGACCGCTCGCCGTAGGGGGCGCCGCAGATCGCGTCGGCCTCGGCCGACATCAACGCCTGCACGAACGTGGACAACATGTTGCGGAGCAGGTCGGGCTCGGCCCGCTGCAGGTGCTCGGTCATGAACGCAGTCAGGTCAATAGAGTTGGGGTCGACGGTCATCGTCGTGCTCTCCTTCAGTCGGACTTCGCAAGGTCTTCTGAAGGATCACGCGGTGGCCGTCCCTGTGTCACGACGCCACGCTCAGGTCGGGCCCGTCGTACACCACGTCCCTGGACTCAACTTCCACAACCGTCCACCTCTGTCCAGTAGCCGCCGGTGCAGCAGCGCCAGCCAAGGCGTCGACGACAATCTGTCAGCAACGGTACTGCCGACGGAAGAGTCAGAAGCCCTGTCGCCACCTCTGACGACAGGGCCTCTGACCTGCACTTTCTCGAGTAGCGGGGGCAGGATTTGAACCTGCGACCTCTGGATTTGAGGTCGCGACCCTACACGGCGGAGTCGGGAACGAAAGAAGGTCGCGAGGTAACAACTGCACACCTTCAGGACGAGGGCAACCCGCCCTTTGTCAACGAAGGAGCACTCGATGAACACGCCGATCACCGCACAGACCACCGTGGCCACCCTGGCCGACCTTTGGCTGCAGCAGCTTCGAACGGAAGGCCGGCTCGCCAGAACCACGATCAACGAGTACGAGCGCGTCCTGCGCAACCTTGTCATCCCGAACCTCGGCCCGGCGAGCCTCGGCGCACTCACGACGAGCCGGATCGACGAGGTGCTTACCGAGTTGGGCACGAAGAGTCTGAACCATCAGCGCAAGGCGAAGGTCGTGACGGGAGCGATGATCGACGCTGCCGTAGACCTCGGCGCACTCAGCGTCAATCCGATCCGAGGCTCGCTGAGCATCAGGCGGCCCCCGCCTGAAGATCGGTCGCTCACGATGGCCGAACTCGAGGGCGTCCGTGCAGCAGTCCGGGCATGGCTCAACAAGGACCGCTCAGGGCCAAAGCCGTCAGGTGACATCGCCGACATCATCGAGCTGATGCTCGCGATCGGCGCGCGCATCGGCGAAGTGCTCGCGCTTCGCTGGGCCGACATCGATCTCAGCACGAAGGTCGTCGAGATCAATGCCACGATCAAGACGGAGGCGGGCGTCGGGACCTATCGCAGGCCACTTTCCCGCCCTCGCATGGTCGCGTTGCCTGAGTCCGCGGCGTTGCTGCTCCAGTCCCGACGCCGCTCCATGCGGGACAACTTCCTCGACGCCGTGTTCCCCACCCGAAACGTAACCTGGCAGCAGGTCAACAACGTCCAGCGCTGCTGGCGGCAGATTCGCCGCGACACCGGGCTGGAATGGGTCACCACCGAGGCGCTCCGCCGACCTCACCGGACATCGAGACGGGTCGGGCCTGCTCGCCCGAACGCTAGGCAACGGCGTCGTCCTCGCCTTCGCGGTCGATCGCGGCGAGGAGGTCGTCTTCCCGGTCGGCCGGACCGTTTCCCAGGAGGTAGCCGTCCGGCTGGACCGGGCGGAGGGTGCGCTCCAGGTGGACCGCGGGGGTGACGTCGACGGTACGGTCCGGCTCGATGTAGTGGCCTTCGGTGATCACGGTGGAGGTGTGTCCTAGGAACGCTGCCGCGCCGTCGCTGCCCATGCCACGGGCGATCACGGTCGCTCCAGTGCGTCGGTACCACCGGAGACTGATTCCGGTGTCGGCGAGACCAGCCAGCTCCAGGATGCTCCGGAAGGTGCGCCTCACGTTGTAGGGGCTGAGCGGGCCACCGCGGCGGCTGGCGAAGATCGTGCACTCGTCCTGTACGGCGGCCATTTCGCCGAGCCGGCGGCGAAGCACCTCGGCGGCAAAGTGGGGTACCGCGATGTCCCGGACGGAGGACTGGGTCTTGGGATGCTGCTGTCGCAGGGTGCCGGCGCCCTTGCGTTGCACGACCGTGCCCCGCACGTGTGCGACCATGCCGTCTGGGCCGTCGGTGATGTCGCAGGGTCGCAAGGCAAGTACCTCGCCAGGCCGCATCGCCGTGCCGAGCAGGACTTCGATGATGTCGCGGACCTGCCCGTCGCTCTTCGGCCCAGGCAAGCCCGGCTGGGTACGCCAGGTGGCCGCGGCCGCTCTGATCGCCGCGACCTGTTCGAGCGTCAAGGCCTTGGGAGTGCCCTTCGGTTTGCGGAGTTGCGAGGTGCCCTCGACCGGGTTGCGGGCGATCGCGTCGTGACGCAGCGCGAACGCGAACATCAGGTTCAGCAGGGTGCGCGACTGTCTGCCGCGCGAGTGGGAGATGGCCGTTTGAGAGTTCAGGAACCACTCGACACGACCGGTCGTGATCTCGGCCAGCGTGTAGTGCTCCAGGGCCGGGCGTAGGTGCAGGCGAAGTCCGTCCCGATAGCCGTCCTTGGTGCCCTCGGCGAGGTCTCGCAGCTCGAGGTCGGCGAGCCACAGGTCCGCCAAGCGGGCGAAAGAGCTGTCCGGCCTGAGTACTCCGCCATTGCCGAATCCAGGACGGGACATCAGGCGCTGCTTGAGCTTCGCTCGCGCCTGTTCGGCGGTGCGCGCACGCACTCGGACCTGTCGGACCTGGCCGTCCGCGTCACGGATCCGGGTTTCTGCGATCGCCCGCCCATCCCTGCGCCTGACCGTGAGTGTGCCGTAGGTGCCGACCGCAGTCCGTGGACGGCCCGCCATCATCGGTCTCCGGCCGAGTGGCGCTGGGCATCCTCGGCTTCCATCCGCGCCAACCAGGCGTCGATCTCGCTGACCCGGAACCGCAGCTCGCGTCCGACTCGGAAGCCATGCGGACCGCGTCCCTGGCTGCGCAGGTCGTAGATCGTCTGGGCGCTGATGTGCAGGTGATCGCACAGTTCGCTGAGGGAGAGGACCTGTTCGATCAGTTGCAGCGACGCCTGCGTGTAGTCAGCGTGCCGATGGGGAGTGGTGTCCATGCACCACAGGTGTGCCATCGTCCCCGAGGGAGGCCGAGAGACACGTAGATGTGTCGATGGAACAGCCCGCTCGGGGCCATAAGTGCGGAATAAGTGCGGACCTGCCATGTCGTCCTCCGGATGTCGGATGACGGGCACCGGCGCTGACCAGCGGGTTTGGTGGAGCTGAGGGGATTCGAACCCCTGACCTTCTCATTGCGAACGAGACGCGCTACCAACTGCGCCACAGCCCCATGCGCCTCGCGGCGCGAGTAGGAAGATAACACCCGGCTCTGGGTCGACCCGAATCAGGAGTTGACTGCGCGCGCGGGAGGCGCGATCTCCTCGACCTCGTCGGCTGCTGCTGCGGCCTCGGCCACCAGCGCGCTGTCGGCCTCGTCCCGACCGGAGCTGCTGACGCTGGGGTCGCGCAGGTCGATCGTGCGCACCGAGCGCGAGGCGCGGGGCTTGGAGACGTACGTCGGCAGCGTGACCGGCAACGGATCCCACAGGTCGCTCGCACCGGACGCGGTCGCGCCCGTCCGCAGCGCAGCGAAGTCGTACGCCGCGGTGTCGTCGTGTGCGGACACCACGGGGGTGCCGAGCTCGTCGGTCTCGACTGGCGCCTCCCTCTCGACCGGCTCTGCGACGGCGGGCTCGTCCGCGCTCGACAGTCGGGCGCGCTCGGCTTCCCACGCGGCGTTGGCCCGGCGGACGGTCACCCGCGCGAGGATCAGGAACCCGACCACGAGCAGACCCGGGACAGCAGGGGACCACGCAGGGGTCAGGCCGGCGATCACCGTGCCGCCGACAACCGCGGTCACCAGGAGCAACCCGCCCAGGATGCGACGACGTCGCCGCGCGGCGGACGCCGCTGCTGCCCGCCGTGCCTCGAGTCGTCGCGTGAAGACGGGCATTGCGGCCGCCGACCCGTAAGTGGAAGAAGCAGTCCGCTCGGGCGCCGAAGGCATGATCCGTGTGCTGACGGTGGGACCGACCACGAGCCGCGAGTCCTTGGCGCTGATCGCTTCGCGTCGCGCCAACACGCGCGCCGACTCCGAGACCTCGACGGAGCGGGTGCGCGCCACCTCGTCGTGGTGTCGCAGGGCCTTGGGGATCAGGAACACGGCCCACAGCAGGGCCAGGACGAGGAAGATGACCCCAGACAACATGGGACACACCGTACGAGTCGGCGTGTCGCGCAGGGGGCAGGCGACGCGGTGTGTCGCAGGACTACGCGTGGGACTGGTGTGAAAGCAGTGCTTTCAGGAGCGGGTTCGCTCCCAGCGGCGGACGAGCCCTCCCGGGACGTCCTCCACGTTGAGCGCGAACAGGCGATGGTCGCACCACTCGCCGTCGATGTGCAGGAAGCGCCGGGCGTAGCCGACCTCCTCGAACCCGAGCTTCTCGACCACCCGCAACGACGAGGTGTTCTCCGGGCGGATCGCGATCTCGATCCGGTGCAGCCCGAGGGTGAACCAGCAGTGGTCGGAGACCATCGCGACCGCCAACGGCATGTAGCCGCGGCCGGCGTACTGCTGGTCGATCCAGTAGCCCACGCTGGCGAACCTCGCCGACCCGCCGGTCACGTTGCTCACGGTCACCTGGCCCGCGAAGCGCCCCTCCACGGTCAGGACGAGCGGCAGCGTGCGGCCCTGGCTGGCTTGCGCGCGTAGGTCGCGCACCATCGAGCGGAACGTGCGCGGCATCGGCTCGTGCTGTGCCGGCAGCGTGGCCTCCCACGGCTGCAGCCAGGCGGCATTGCGCGCCCGCACCTCGGTCCACGCGCTCCGGTCCGACAAGCGCAGCGGTCGGAGGCCGACGGGCCCGTGCTGCAACCGGAGCCGCCGCCAGTCCCCCGTCAGCGCGTTCAGTGGTCGCTCCCCACGATCTGCTCGACCGCATGCCGCAACAGGGGTACGACGACCGCGAGCCCGTCGCGCACGCCGCCCCGCGAACCGGGCAGGTTGACCACGAACGCGTGTCCGCTCACTCCGGCTAGGCCACGCGACAATGCCGCCGTCGACACGCCCTGGGCGAGCCCGTGTGCCCGGATGGCCTCCGCGACGCCTGGCACCTCGCGGTCGAGCAGCGGACGTGTCACCTCCGGAGTGCGGTCGGTGGGGGTGAGCCCGGTGCCGCCGGTGGTGAGGACCGCCCGCGCCCCGCCGGCGATCGCGGCGGCGATCGCGTCACCGACCGGTTGGCCGTCCGCCACGACGGCCGGCTCGCCGACGTCGAAGCCGGCCTCGGTCAGTGCGGCGACGATCATCGGACCGGTGGTGTCCTCGTAGACGCCGGCGGCGGCACGGTTGGATGCCACCACCACGGCCGCCTTCACGGCCGGCTCCAGTCGCCGCGCGTCCCGCCGGTCTTGGACAGCACGCGCACGTCGGTGATCACCGCGGCCTTGTCGACGGCCTTGACCATGTCGACGACGGTGAGGGCCGCGACCGACACCGCGGCGAGAGCCTCCATCTCGACGCCGGTGCGGTCGGTGGTGCGGACGGTCGCAATGATCTCGACGGCGTCGTCGACGACCTCGAGGTCGACCGTCACGCCGCTGATCGCCAGCGGGTGGCACAGCGGCACCAGGTCGGGGGTGCGCTTGGCGGCCATGATGCCTGCGACCCGCGCCACCCCGAGCGCATCGCCCTTGGGCACGCCGTCCCCGCGGAGCAGCTCCACCACGGTCGGGGACACCAGCACGCGGCCGGCAGCGACCGCGGTCCGCTCGCTGACGTTTTTGCCGGACACGTCGACCATGCGGGCAGCGCCGGACTCGTCGACGTGGGTGAGGCGGGCGTCCGGCGTACTCATCAAAACTCCTGGTCCAACAGCAGGACGTCGACCAACTCGCCGTCGCGGACCAGTTCGACGTCTTCGGGTACGACGATGAGGGCGTCGGCCTCCGCGAGGTCGCCGAGCAGGTGCGAGCCGTGACCGCCCACCGGGGAAACCACCTGCTCGCCACGCTCGACCCTCACCTGAGCGCGCACGTGCTGCTGCTTGCCGGGCGCCGAGCGGAAGGCCGTCGCCGCGCGCATGCGGACCGCGGGCCGGGAGTGCGGTGTGCGGCCCATCATCTTGCGCAGCGCCGGCAGGACGAAGAGCTCGAAGGAGACGTACGCCGACACCGGGTTGCCGGGCAGCGTGAAGATCGGCGTGCGGTCCTCGCCGACGTGACCGAATCCCTGCGGCTTGCCCGGCTGCATCCGCACCTCGCCGAACCACACGGTGCCCAGACCCTCGAGGACCTCCTTCACCACGTCGTACTCGCCCTTGGAGACGCCGCCACTGGTCACCACCACATCGGCGCGCACGAGCTGGTCCGACAACGCAGAGGCGAAATCGGCGGTGTCGTCGGAGACGATGCCGACGCGATAGGCGATGGCACCCGCCCGCCGTACTGCTGCCGCGAGCATGAACGAGTTGGCGTCGAAGATCGTGTCGTGGGTCAGCGCCGTGCCCGGCTCGCGCAGCTCCGATCCCGTGGACAGGATGACCACCCGCGGGCGTGGGCGTGAGGGCACCTGGGCGATCCCGACGCCGGCGAGCAGCCCCAGGCTGCGCGAGCCCAGCACCGAGCCGCCTTCGAGCAGGACGTCGCCGGTGCGCACGTCCTCTCCGCGACGCCGGATGTGCTGCCCCTCAGCGGAGGGGCGCTCGATCCGGACGTTGGCCACCCCGGCGTCGGTGTGCTCGACGGGCACCACCGCGGTCGCGCCCTGAGGGACGGGAGCGCCGGTCATGATCTTGACCGAGGTGCCCGGCGACAGCCCGAAGATGCGGGTCTGGCCGGCAGCGACCTCTCCCACGACCGGCAGGTGCACCGGGCGGTCCTCGGTCGCGGACGCGACGTCGGCGTGGTGCACGGCGTAGCCGTCCATCGCCGAGTTGTCGAAGGCGGGCAGGTCCATCGGGGACGTGATCGCACCGTGCACGGGGAGGCCCAGCGCCTCCAGCAGCGGCTGGTCGTACGGCGGCAGCGGCTCGACCCCGTCCAGCACGCGCTCCAGGTGCTCCGCGACGGTGACGGGCGCACCACTCGACGTGGGGACGAAGGCCATGCTCGCGACCCTAACCGTCGGGCCCGCTCACTCCGACAGGACCGTGCCCGCGGCGATCGACCCCGGGCTGCCCTCGGGTCCGACCCGGACCGCGCCGTGGATCTCGACGCCCTCCCCGAACGTCCACTCCCCCTGGACCTCGAGCCGAGTCGCGTGCCGCAGGCTCGGTGCGCCCGCGGGGAAGAGCCGGTCGAAGTCGCCGACCAGCTTGTAGGACATA
>JBHWSH010000370.1:0-6191 GCA_043427135.1 Marmoricola sp.
ACGAGACGCCACGCCTCTTTACGCTCAGCCCCGCGCCGGGCCAGCCGGCGCGGGCGCCCCACTACCCCGCGTAGCGGGCTTGGGCGCGAGCGCGCGCCTTGGCGGCCTCGACGTCGCGGTCCTTGGGTGGAGCGGACGTGACGAGGCTGTCGAGCAGGCGCTGGGTCGCGGCGGCCACCTCGGCGACGGCACGATCGCACGCCTCGGCGTTGGCCTGCGAGGGCTTCGTGGCGCCGCTGATCTTGCGGACGTACTGCAGCGCGGCGTCCTGCACCTCGGTGTCGGTCGCAGGCGGGGCGAAGTTGTGGAGCGGGCGGATGTTGCGGCACATGCCGACCACCGTAAGGCGCGACCAGCCGCTCAGGACAGGTCCAGAAGTCGCACTCCGTCGGCCACCAGCGCGACTCGGCCCTGGTCCAGCGGGAGGGTGCGGGCGCCGTACACGTCGCGGTTGGCCAGGTCCCATGCATCGGACTGCACCAGCGTGCCGTCAGGGGCGACGGTCAGGGCGACGAGCTCCGAGCCGCCACGCCAACGCACCAGCGGCGTGAGCGCGGTGCGGGAGTCGGCCAGCCAGGTGAACGCGCGCGTGTCCCACGTGACCACCGGCTCGAGGTCGCGGCCGAGCGAGACCACATCCGTACGCCGCGGCGCCGCCAGGTCGCCCAGGTCGAAGACCGACGCCTGGCCGCCGGTGACCCGGCCCCGCTTGGTCGCGTCGTACCCGACGCCGAGGAGGAGGTCGCCGCCGATCGGGTGCAGGTAGGCGGAGAACCCCTCGATCTTGAGCTCGCCCAGCGTGCGCGGCCGCGCCGGGTCGGAGAGGTCGACGGTGTAGAGCGGGTCGGTCTGGCGGAACGTCACCACCACGGCGAGGTCCTCGAACCACCGCACCGACTTGATCTCCTCATCCGGGCCGAGGCCGCGCACCGAGCCGACGGACTCGAGTCGGCCGTCGCGCTCGCGCAGGATCTCGATCCCGTTCTCGTCGGGGGACCAGCCGCCGTACGAAGCGGCGACGCGTAGCAGACCGTCCTGCTCGTCCAGCGACCAGCGGTCCTTCACCCTTCCGGCCACCGAGCCGGAAGCGACGTACGCCGTGTCGGTGCCGTCGAGCGCAAAGGCGTGCACCTGCGTGCGCTTGCCGGAGCGCGACGAGGTCAGATAGAGCCGGTCGGTCGAGGAGTACACGACGCTGCCATCTGCGGTGAGACCCGCACCCTGCCGGTCGTCGGGGGAGTCGATCGGGAACGAGACGATCGCGGTCGTCGACCAACCCGATCCCTCGTCGGGGTGCAGCACGTCGCCGCACTCGACCAGCGGCTGCTCGTCGGTGCCACCCGGGCCGACGACCGTGGGGACCCAGTCCTCGATCGCGGAGGCCTCAAGCAGGCGTAGGTTCTCGGCCTTGGCCTCCTTGCGGGTGCGTCGCCGGTCGGGGTGCACCCAGTCGATGGTCGGGGCCCCGGACCGCAGCACCATCCGGACGGTGCCGTCGTGCAGCCGAGCCGACAGCAGCTCGGCGCTCATCTCCCCGTCCGACTCGATGGTCGGCGCGGCGGGGTCGGCGATGGAGACCTCGACGACGCGGGTGCTGCCGCCGCCGCCCGGGTAGGGGGAGTCGACCAGCGCACTGCGCGCCGCCCAGCCGTGGTGCCCCCAGGTCTGGCCCAGGACCAGGACGGTGTCGCCCGAAAGCAGCAGCTCCGCGTCGCCGAGCTCGCGGGCCAGCCGCAGGGTGCCGACTTCGCGAGGGGTGTCGCCACGGACGTCGGTCACCACGAGAGTCCGGCCGCGCAGATGCACCACGACGTCGCCGTTGGTCTTGGCGAGGTCGGGCTCGTCGACCCCGGCCTCCTGCACGTTCGTGCCGCTCTCCTCGCTCTCCACCGCGTCGTACGCCGCGCGCGTCTCCACGGCCATGTCGCGTTCCGCGCCGCCGGCGTCGCTCATCGCCGCAAGCGGCATCGGGTAGCCCCAGCCTCCGCCCAGGCCCCATGGTCCGACCTCGTCGCGGGCCTCCTCGACATACCAGGACAACAGGTCCGCGCAGTCGGTGAAAGGCTCGAGTTCCGTGGCGGCCGCAACCGGCATGGGGAGCGGGTTCCCGGGTATCTGACTGGTGGCCACGCCGTTGATCGCAAAGGACAGGGCGACGGTGGTGCCGACGAGGGCGGTGCCGAGGGCGAGCTGGGTGCGCATGGCGATGGGACGCAGCCGACCGGAGTTCGGTTCCCGACCGTCTGCCACAGTGATCGAACAGAGAAGTGATCCGAGACGAGGAGCAACATGCCGCAGGTCCACGAGCGTCAGTTCGACATCGTGCTGTTCGGTGCCACCGGGTTCACCGGTCGGCTGACCGCGGAGTACCTCGCCCGGCACGCCCCCGCCGACTGCCGCTGGGCCCTGGCCGGCCGCAACACCCACAAGCTCGAAGCGGTGCGCGAGGACCTCGCCGCAATCGACCCCGCGCTGGCCGACCTGCCGTTGCTGCAGGCCGATGTCTCCGACGCCGGGTCGATGAAGGCCGTCGCCGAAGCCGCCCGGGTGGTCATCACCACCGTCGGCCCCTACCTCGAGCACGGTGAGCCGCTGGTCGCCGCCTGCGCCGCCGCCGGCACCGACTACGTCGACCTCACCGGCGAGCCTGAGTTCGTCGACCGCATGTACGTCGCGCACCACGCCACCGCAGTCGAGAGCGGCGCGCGTCTGGTCCACGCCTGCGGATTCGACTCCGTGCCGCACGACCTCGGCGCTCTCTTCACGGTGAACCAGCTGCCCGACGACGTTCCGCTGGAGGTGCGCGGCGTCGTACGCGCTGCGGGAACCTTCTCCGGTGGCACGTTCGCCTCCGCGCTCGGCCAGTTCTCCCGCGCCCGGCAGATGCAGCAGGCCGTCGCCGAACGCCGTCGGATCGAGCCACGTCCCGACGGGCGTCGGGTGCGTGCGGCCGCCGGCAAACCGCACCGCGACGGCGAACTGGGCTACTGGCTGATGCCGCTGCCCACCCTCGACCCGATGGTGGTCAAGCGGTCTGCTGCGGCCCGCGAGGACTACGGCCCGGACTTCACCTACTCCCATTACGCCGGCGTCAAGCGACTGCCCGTCGCGATCTCGGGAGCCGCCGGAGTGGCCGGATTGTTCGGCGCCGCCCAGGTGCCGCCCCTGCGCAAGTTCCTGATGTCCAAGGTGCCCCAGGGCGGCGGGCCGAGCGAATCCAAGCGGGCGCGGTCGTGGTTCACCGTCGACTTCGTCGGCGAGGGCGGCGGCAAGCGCGTGGTGACGCGCGTGAAGGGCGGCGACCCCGGCTACGACGAGACCGCGAAGATGTTGGCCGAGTCGGCGCTCTCGCTGGCCTTCGACGAGGACAACCCGTCCACGAGCGGTCAGGTGACGACCGCCGAGGCGATGGGGGAGAACCTCATCCAGCGGCTGGAGAGATCAGGCATTTCCTTCACGGTGGTGCGGTCCGAAGACCTAGACTGAATTCGTGACAACTCGGTCACAACGGTCGGTCCCGAACGGACATCTGGAGCAGATGAACCTCCCCGCCCCCGCACACCGCAGGCGCGCCCACATCTTGTCCGCTCTCGTCGGCGGCGTCGCGATCATCCTCGCCGGCACACCTGCGCAGGCGGTCGTAGTCGACTCGCCGGGTGTGAGGGGCAGTGACTTCGTGGTCGAAGAGCAGGTCGTCATCGGCCAGCGCGTCGAGAGACGCGTGACCCTCCGACCCGCCGGAGCAGCCCTCGACGCGCGCGGGCGCAGCCTCGTCACCGTCAGCGCCACCGGGAGCTACGACGTGCCCCAAGCCGCTGAGCGCGCCTACAAGAACGCAGCCGCGACGATGGCGCGGACCAGTCCGGCCTGCCAGATCCCGTGGACGCTGCTCGCCGGCATCGGCCGAGTGGAGACCGACCACGGCCGGCACGGCGGCGCCTCGCTCGGCGTGGACGGAGTCGCCCGACCCAAGATCATCGGCCTGCCCCTCAACGGCATCGGCCCGGTGGCCGCGATCCGCGACACCGACAAGGGGCGGCTCGACCGGGACAAGGTGTGGGACCGGGCCGTGGGCCCGATGCAGTTCATCCCCTCGACGTGGCGCGGGATGGCGCGCGACGGCGACGGCGACGGCAAGTCCGATCCGCACGACATCGACGACGCGGCCCTGGCAGCCGCGGACTACCTCTGCCCGGCGTACGGCTCGATCCTGCCGGAGAGCGCGATGCGCTACGCGATCTACCGCTACAACCAGTCCGACTACTACGTCGACCTCGTGATGGCCTTCGAGCGCGGCTACCGCACGGGCAGCTTCGTCATCCCGTCGCCGCCGCAGCCGGAGCTCCCGGCAGAGGAGACGGCCGAGCCGGAGACCGTGAAGCCCGACGACGGGACGCCGGCAGCTGCGCAGCCGACCCGGCCGCCGGCAGCCGCCCCGAGCCCCAAGGGCCCCAAGCCCGGCGGCAACGCCGACGGCGGCAGCAAGCCGGGCAACTCCGGCTCCAAGCCGCCGAAGGCTCCTCCGGCGACACCCTCGCAGCCGCCCGCGCCGAAGCTGGTGTCGCGCTCGGGCACCCTGCAGGCATGCGGTGGCGGTTGGTGCCTCAACGGCGCCGCCCTGGACCTCGGGCCCGACGGCCACCTGCACGCACGAGCCGCGGCCGACCTCGACGGCGACGGCGAGGTGGAGTCCAACGCTGCGGAGTTCGCCGGCCTGGAGGGCAGCACCGTCCACCTGCAGGTGGGGGCGGGCACGTCTCCGCTGGTGGTGTACACCGTGAACGGCCACGGCTACCGCAACGCCGACGGCTCCTTCCGCTGATCGGTCGCGCTGGCTGATCCCGCTGGCTGATCCCGCTGGCCGGGTCGGGGCGAGGCCGCATGCCGTACGCCGGACGTAGCGTGCGCGCATGGCACGACGTCGCGGCAGCTCTGGCTTCGAACACCTCCTCAGCCCGGGCCGGATCGGTCCGCTGACGCTTCGCAACCGGGTGCTCATGGCGGGCATGGACATGAACCTGTGCCACGACGGGGAGATCGTCGCCGGCGACGTCGACCACTTCGCCGCCCGTGCACGCGGTGGTGTCGGCATGATCATCACCGGCGCCTCCGCGGTGGCCTACCCGTCCGGTGCGGCAAGCCGCAAGGAGCCAGGGCTCTCCGAGGACAGGTTCATCCCTGGTCTGCGGATGCTCGCCGACGCGATCCACGACGCCGGCTCCGCGCTGTGCGTGCAGCTGGTGCATCACGGTGCGGTGGCCCGCGTCGACGTCGCCGACGAGCGGCCACTGCTGGTGCCGTCCAAGCCCCGCGGCCGCCGCGACATGAGCGCACTGCAGGACAGCACGGCCGAAGAGCTGACCCGGATGGCCGACACCACCGCCGGGAAGCGGCCGACCTTCCGCGAGGCCACCGACGAGGACCTCGCGCAGGTCGTCGCCGACTTCGTCTCCGCGGCGCGGCGGGTGCGCGAAGCTGGCGGGGACGCGATCGAGATCCATGTCGCGCACGGCTACCTGCTCGGCGCCTTCCTCTGCCGTGCCGACAACGACCGCACCGACAAGTGGGGCGGCAGCCTGGAGAACCGCGCCCGACTCGCGGTCGAGGTGATCCGCGCGGTCAAGGCGGAGGTCGGCGGCGCTCTTGCTGTGCTGGTGCGGCTCGCTGGCCGTGAGTACGGCGAGGAGGGTGCGCTGACCACGGAAGAGGCGGTCGCGGCGGCTCGGATGTTCCAGGACGCCGGCGCGGAGGCGATCCACGTCACCGGATGGGCGCGCAACCCGTTCCGCGACTTCACCACCGGTCCGGTGCCCAGCGCTGTCGGCGCCTACCAGGAGCTCGCCCGAGCGGTGAAGGGGTCCGTCGACATCCCGGTGGTGGCAGTCGGCCGCGTCCTCCCCGAGCTCGGCGAGAAGATGATCGCCGACGGGGACGCCGACTTCGTCGCCATGGGCCGCCAGCTCCTGACCGACCCAGACCTCGTGGCCAAACTGGCCGCAGGTACGCCGGAGCAGGTGCGTCCCTGCATCAGCTGCTTCGTCTGCGTCGACCAGAACTTCTACGACGACACGCCTCGGTGCGCGGTCAACCCCGCCCTCGGCGACGAGCGACTCGCCACTTCCTTGCCGGTGAGCTTCACCCGCCATGTGGTGGTGGTCGGGGGCGGACCCGGCGGCATGGAGGCTGCCCGA
>JBHWSH010000371.1:0-9352 GCA_043427135.1 Marmoricola sp.
GGCCGCGCCGGCATCGTCCTCAACGGGTCCCCGCTCTTCAACGGCGGTGCCGGGTCAGGTCCGTCTGAGATTCGGAGATGGCTACTGGAGAACGACCTGGTGGAAGCGATCGTTGCTTTGCCGACCGACATGTTCTTCAACACCGGCATCGCCACCTACATCTGGATCTTGGACAACGCCAAGCACCCCGAACGTCAAGGCAAAGTTCAGCTGATCGACGCGAGCTCGTTCTGGACGAAGATGCGCAGGAGTCTCGGGTCAAAGCGCCGCGAGGTCGATGAGCAAGCGCGCGAGCGGATCCTCACCCTGTATGACGCGTTCGACGAGGCCGACCCCGACTACTCGAAGGTGTTCGCCAACGCTGACTTCGGCTACTGGACGATCACCGTCGAGCGTCCCCTGCGAGACGATGAAGGCAACGCGGTTACTGACCGTAAGGGAGTGCCGAAGCCCGACGCAAAGAAGCGAGAGACCGAGAACGTCCCATACACCTACGCCGGCAACACGGCAGGCGAGGAAGGTCGCGAAGCAACGGTCAAGGCTTACTTCGAGGCAGAGGTGCTGCCGCATGTTCCTGATGCTTGGGTCGACGACAAGAAGACCAAGATCGGGTACGAGATCCCGTTCACGCGCCTCTTCTACAACTACGTGCCGCCGAGGCCCCTGGCGGAGATCGATGCAGAGCTTGAAGAACAGGTCGCGAAAATCCTCGAACTCTTGCGAGAGGTCGAGCAGTGACTGCACTGGCATACAGCAGATACCGAGACTGGGCGGACTCCTGGCTCCCCCGTGTTCCGGCGCATTGGTCGACTGGGCCGCTGCGGCACTTCGCGACGTTCGAAACGGGGTGGACTCCGCCCACCGATGACGCATCGTCCTACGGCGGCCAGCATCTATGGGCGAATATCAGCGATCTCAGCACACCGGTCATTGCCGCGACTGTCAAGACGCTGTCCGACGAAGCCGTTCAGGGCCGTTCACCCGTGCCCGAGGGCGCCCTGCTCTTTAGTTTCAAGTTGAGCGTCGGTGCGGTGTCTAGGACTGCCGCACCCATGTACACGAACGAAGCCATCGCTGCGTTCGGGGAGTCCGACTCTATTGACCTTGCCTACGCCTTCTACGCGTTTCCGGTTTTCGTGCCGATGAACGCGAACACGAACATTTACGGAGCCAAGCTTCTCAACGGCGCGCTGATTCGTAGTGCGCCGATTGCGCTGCCCCCCAAGGATGAACAGCGTGTCATCGCCGAGTTTCTCGATCACCAGACGGCAAAGATTGACAACCTCATCAAGGAACAAGAGCAACTCGTAAGGCTGTTGATGCAGCGCCGGGTGGACCTGACTCGGCACGTCGTCCTTGGTGACGCAAACCCGTTCGATCCACCCGCTGGCGCGCCATTCACAGCAATCGGGCACCACTTTTCAGTGACCCTCGGCAAGATGCTCGACGCGGCGAGGGCGCGACGCGAAGGTGATGTCCTCCTGCCGTACGTACGCGCAGCCAACATCCAAGACAGTGGACTGCAGTTGCAGGACGCCAAGTCAATGCCTTATTCGGCCGCAGAGGCGGCCACGCTCGATCTTCGGAGAGGGGATTTGCTCGTCGTGGAGGGCGGCGCGGTCGGGACCACCGCCTTGCTTGCTGTCGACATGCCAGGGTGGTCTTTTCAGAAGACCGTCAATCGGATTCGGCCGACTGCTGATTGGTCGACCTCGTGGCTGGGCTATGTGCTTCGTGTCTACCGTGACTTGGGAGTCATCGACATCATCTGCAACGGGTCCACCATCCCGCACCTCACGGCCGAGAAGTTGCGAAGTCTCCGCGTCCCGATTACTCAACCAGATGAACAGCGCCGCATTGCTGCCTACCTCGACGAGCAGACCGCCAAGATCGACAGGCTCATCGCGGAGACCGATCGGTTCATCGCGCTGTCAAAGGAGCGCCGCGCTGCGCTCATCACAGCCGCGGTCACAGGCCAAATCGATGTGCGGGAGGCAGCATGAGCAAGGCGGAGTACAAGGTCAGCACCCTGGTCGACATGATCGAAGCCGGCGAGCTGCAGCTGCCCGAGATGCAACGCCAGTACGTGTGGACCCAGACCAAGGTCCGAGACCTGCTGGACTCGCTATACCGCGGCTACCCCTCGGGCATCATCCTCGCGTGGAAGGCACCCCACGACGCCGAAGTCGAGACCCGCGACTTCGCGGTCGCCGCTAACCGCGACGACTCCGCCGCCACCCTGCTGCTCCTCGACGGACAGCAGCGGCTCACCTCACTGTCATCGGTATTGCGCGGAGAACCGGTCACCGTCAAGGGCCGCAAGACACCAGTCGAGATCCTCTTCAACCTCAACCACCCCGACGAACTGACGTTCGTCACCGAGGTGGCAGAGGACGTCGAGAGCGACGGCGATGCCGACACCGGCGACGAAGCCGACCTGGACCCGATGATCAAGGTCAACAAGCGTGCCTTCGTGGTGTCCAGCAACCCGGTCCTGGCCCTCGCGCATTGGGTGAAGGTCACCGACGTGTTCACCAAGTCCGACTCCGAGATCTTCAAGGGCGCCGGGGTCACCGGGTTCGACGACCCCAACTACGAGAAGTACTCCGCCCGGCTCAAGCAGCTGCGCAGCATCCGCGACTACGTGTACCGCGCCGAAATCCTCGAACGCGAGAAGTCCTACGAAGAGGTCACCGAGATCTTCGTGCGGGTCAACTCTCTCGGTGCGAAGCTCCGCGGTTCCGACCTGGCCCTAGCCCAGATCACCGCCAGGTGGAAGGGGTCGCTGAGCAAGTTCACCAGCTACCGAGACGACGTAGCCACCCGTGGCTTCGATCTGGACCTGGGTGTGCACCTGCGCGCCCTGATCTCGATCATCACCGGCCAGTCGAAGTTCCTCACCGTCGGGTCGCTGAGCCAGCCCGTGCTCGAGGACGGGTGGAAGCGCACCCAACGCTGCTTCGACTACGCCGTCGACTTCGCGAAGACCAACCTGCACATCAACAGTCCTGCCCTGTTGTCCTCCCCGGTGCTGCTGATCACGACCGCGTACTGGGCACACAAACGGGATCTACAGATCTCGCCGTCAGAGGTGGCGGCGTTCCGGCAGTGGTTCCTGCTCGCGAACGCCAAGGGCCGCTACTCGCGCGGTTCCTCTGAGTCTGTGCTGGACCAAGACCTGACCGCGCTGCGCAACGGCGGCGGCGCCGCCGAGCTGCTCCAGCGCCTCGAGCAGCAGGTTGGCCGCCTCGACTTCACGCCGTCTGACCTGGTGGGACGCACCACCGCCAGCGGCGTGTTCAAGACAATGTTCTTGCTGTTCCGTGAACGCGGCGCCCAAGACTGGGCGACCTCGCTGAGCATCAGCCCCAAGCACAGCAACAAGGCCGACAAGATCGAGTTCCACCACGTCTTCCCCAAGGCGTTCCTCAAGGCCACCCGCACCGACCTCGTCGACCGCGACATCAACGACCTGGCGAACCTGGCGTTCATCGGGTCGAAGACCAACAAGTCGATCAGCTCCAAGACACCGGCCCAGTACAAGCACGACTATCCAGCCTCAGCGTTGGAAGCCCAACTGGTGCGGTTCGACGACTGGGGTGACCAGCCCACGCAGTACGAGAACTTCCTGACGCATCGGCGGGCCGCGATCGCTCAGGCACTCAACGATTTCATCGGCCTACCGGGGGAGGAAGCCTGAGATGGCGCAACACAACGAGATCGAGTTCGAGAAGGAGCTGTGCGCTCACCTCGAAGCCAACGGATGGCTGTACAGCGCGAACGACTCCGGCTACGACCGGGAGCGCGCCCTGTTCCCCGAAGACTTCTTCGGGTGGCTGAGCGACACCCAGCCGGACGAGCTCGCGAAGGTCGTCAAGGTCGGCACCGCCTCCGAGGCGAAGCAGCGCGGGCAGCTGCTGGACCGGTTGGTGAAGGTGCTGGAGACACCGATGGAGAACGGTGGCGGCACGTTGAACGTGCTGCGCAACGGGTTCTCGCACACCTCAGCGAAGTTCCAGGTGTGCCAGTTCAAGCCCGAATCCACCCTCAACACCAAGACCGTCGACAGGTACGGCCAGGTGCGGGTCCGGGTGATGCGGCAGGTGCACTTCTCCACAGCTGACAACCGGTCAGTGGACCTGGTGCTGTTCGTCAACGGGATCCCGGTCGCCACCCTGGAGCTCAAGACCGACTTCACCCAGTCGGTCGCCGACGCGATCGAGCAGTACAAGACCAGCCGCCTGCCCAAGGACCCGGGCACCCACAAGGTCCAGCCCCTGTTCGGGTTCGGTACCCGCGCCCTGGTCCACTTCGCGGTGTCGAACGACGAAGTGTGGATGACCACCAAGCTCGCCGGCGACAAGACCCGATTCCTGCCCTTCAACCGAGGCACCGAGGACGGGGGAGCGGGCAACCCGCTCAACCCGGACGGTTCACCGTCGTCCTACCTGTGGGAACGCGTCCTGGACCGCGACGCGTGGTTGGGCATCCTGGGCCGGTTCATGTACATCAAGCACGAGAAGACCACCGACCCGATCAGCGGCAAGACCACCAAGACCTCTTCGCTGCGCTTCCCTCGGTTCCACCAGTGGGAGGCCGTCACCTCGCTCACCTCCGCCGCTACCGTCGAGGGCCCCGGGCACAGGTACCTGATCCAGCACTCCGCCGGCTCCGGGAAGACTGACTCGATCTCGTGGATCGCGCACCGGTTGGCACGGCTCCAGGTCAACAACGCCAAGGTGTTCGACTCCGTCATCGTGGTCACCGACCGCAACGTCCTCGACGCCCAA
The DNA here is from genome assembly GCA_043427135.1 of Marmoricola sp. Lineage (GTDB taxonomy): Bacteria > Actinomycetota > Actinomycetes > Propionibacteriales > Nocardioidaceae > Marmoricola_A. Next base: position 4,791 of record JBHWSH010000371.1, read on the forward strand.
CTTCAAGACGCGATCACCCAGATTGACAACGACCAGGGCATCGTCGTCGCGATCGACCGCGACGCCGCAACACGTGCGGGCACCGGCAAGTCTGGGTTGTTGGCGAAAGCGCTCAAGGACGGCAAGCTCATCATCGTCGTCACCATCCAGACGTTCCCGTACGCGATGGACGAGATCCGCAAGTCCAAGGGACTCAAGGGCAAGAAGTTCGCCGTCATCGCCGATGAGGCGCACTCCTCCCAGTCCGGGCAGACTGCGTCGAAGTTGAAGGCGGTCCTCACCGCGGATGAGCTCAAGGAGATCGAGGACGGGGGCGAGGTCGACGTCGAAGCGATCCTCGCCGCGGAAGCCACCGACCGGGCCGACTCCGCGGACATCTCCTACTTCGCGTTCACCGCCACCCCGAAGGCGAAGACGCTCGAGCTGTTCGGTCGCGTCCCGGACGGCACGGACCTGCCACCGCAGCCGTTCCACGTCTACACGATGAAGCAGGCCATTGAGGAGGGGTACATCCTCGACGTGCTCGCCGGGTACCACTCCTTCAAGCTCGCGTTCCGCGTCGGCCAGAAGGCAGGCGCGCAGGGAGGGGCGAAGGGCGAGGTCGACCAGAGCGAGGCGACCAAGCAGGTGATGCGGTGGGTGAAGCTGAACCCGCAGACCATCTCCCAGAAGGCCGCGGTCATCGTCGAACACTTCCGCGACAACGTCGCTCACCTCCTCGACGGGCACGCCAAGGCGATGGTGGTCACCGACTCCCGCAAGGCTGCGGTGCGGTTCAAGCTCGCGATTGACACCTACATCGAGAAGAAGGGGTATGGGTACGGCACCCTGGTTGCGTTCTCCGGCTCCGTCGCCGACCCGGAATCGGGCCCTGATGACTTCACCGAAGCGACGATGAACCCTGGTGTCGGCGACCTGCGCACGGCTTTCAAGGCCGACCAGTTCAAGATCATGATCGTCGCGAACAAGTTCCAGACTGGATTCGACCAGCCGTTGTTGTGCGCGATGTACGTCGACCGGCTGCTGTCCGGGGTCACCGCGGTGCAGACGCTGTCGCGGCTCAACCGCACCTACGTCACCCCCACGGGTGTGGTGAAGACCGCGCACATGACGCAGGTGGTGGACTTCGTCAACGAGCCGGACGCCATCCGGTCGGCGTTCGAGCCGTACTTCACCGATGCCTACCTGGAGACCGAGACCGACCCGAACCTCGTCCACGACGTCGCCGCGAAGCTCGACCAGGCCGGCATCTACACCACCATCGAGGTGGACCAGTGCGCGACCGCGTTCGTGACGAACAAGGGCAACAACGCGTTGGCTGCCGCGATCGGGCCGGCGAAGAAGCGGTTCGCAGACCGCTACTCCGCGGCCCTGGCCGAGAACGACGGGCGCGGCGACAAAGCAGCACTCGATGAGCTCGACATGTTCCGCAAGGACGTCGGCACCTTCGTACGGCTCTACGACTTCATGTCTCAGATCATCGACTACGGCGACCCGGAGCTGGAGAAGAAGTCCATCTTCCTCCGACTGCTTGAGCGGCACATCCAGCCGCACAACTACACCGCCCCCATCGACCTGTCCGACGTCCAGCTGATCGCGGTCAAGCAGGTCGACAAGGGCAAGACCGACATCAGCCTGGGGGACAAGGTCGGGTTGATGGGAGCCACCGCCGCCGGGTCGGGTACCAAGAAGGACCCGAAGATGGTCGCGTTCGACGCTGTGCTGGACCGGCTCAACGACCTCTTCGGCAACGAGGACTTCACCCAGTCGCAGAAGGTCTCGTTCCTCGAGGCCCTGTTGCGGACGCTGCTAGACGACGAAGAGCTGGTGCAGCAGGCACGGGTGAACACACCGAAGCAGTTCGTGGAGTCACCTGACTTCGACGACGCCGTCACCGGGGCTGTCGCCGACAACCAGGGTGCCCACAACAAGATGGCCGACTACTTCTTCACCAACGCACCCGGTCGCGAGCAACTGGTGTCCTCGATCGCCAAGGCCTTCTACGCCTACGCGCTGTCGGACCGGGAGGAGCAGCGTGGACGAGAGGCGGCGAGAGGTGTCTGAGCCCGACCGCAACAAGCCGGGTTCGTCAGCAGGTCCCCCCAGGCCTTCAGGGCGAAGGACTCCGGCACAGCCACGCGGGTCCTCTGGACAACCAGGCGAACTGACAGGCAAGGAGGCTCTCGGTCAGGCAAAGAAGAACTCGCAACGCGAAACCAAGCGATTCCACAGGATCCTCGACGCTCACATGCGTGGTGATGGTGACGCGGCTCAGGTAATGCAGGCGGCGGCCCGAATGTGGGCGGCGAACCAGATTCTGCGCAAGCTTGAGCTGAAGTACGGAAAGCGGGGACGCATACCTGGGCGGTCCAAGTCCAGGTCACGCTCCCAGCAGGATCTGTTCGGCGTTCGTCAGGTACTCCCTGGGTCCTACGAAAGCGGAAAGCGACGATGAACGAGCTGTGGTCCAGGTCAAGTGGACGCGGTTTGTCTCCATGCGTCACTGCCGACCCTCGTCGGAGGCCCATCAGCGACTGCCGCCGCTGCCACGGGAAGGTGATTGCGTGAACAACGCGGGAGAGTTTGACGTTTACACCTGGGGTCAGCGTGTCCGCGGCCTGCTGATCGGTCTGGCCATTGGTGACGCGATCGGTGCCGCCCGCGGCAAGTTGCCCGAGACCGGACCTGTCCAGGCGGGCGTGGCTACCCAGTTGGCTGCGTTCACCACTGAGGGAATCATTCGGGCGACCGTGCGCGCCAACCACAAGGGGATCTCGTCACTGTCGGGCGTGGTGTGGCATGCCTACAGCCGGTGGGCGGCCGGGCACGGCATCGAGGTCGAGCAGCTGCGGCGCCGCTGGCAGCCGGGCACCGAAGGGGCGTGGCCGGACGGATGGTTGGCGCAGGTGCCACTACTCACGCAACGTCGCGGCTCAGCCCCCGCGACGGTCTCCGCGGTTAGGGGTCTGGAGCCGGGGACGCCTGAGCGGCCGGTGTCGAACAGTGCGGGCGCGCACGCTTTGACGCGCACGCTCCCGGTAGCGGCCCTGGGACGAACCTGGTCGCGGAAACCGTTGGTCCGGTACGCCGAGGAGATTGCGGCGCTGTCTCACGGGCACGAAGACGCGCATTGGTCGACGTCGACCGCGGTGCTGTGGGCTGCCGGATGTCTGGTTACCGGAGACCTGGTCGAAGCACTGGGGGAGACGAATCGGATGGAGATGGGCACCTACATCGGGTACGCCCGCGACACCGCCCTCGACGAGCCTCGTCAGCAGGCCTTTCTCGCGCGAGACAACGTCGCCGCAGATCGCACCGCCCGGTCTGCGTTGACCGGGGCTGTGTACGCCACCCACAGTTTCCCCGACCCGGGTGATGCGGTTGCGGCCGTGGAGTTTGCGGCCACCGCGCCCGGCGGATCCGCGGTGCCCACCGTGACGGCCGCGATCTTGGGTGCGACTCACGGCGTGGACGTGTGGCCGGTTGAGTTGGTCAGCCGGCTCGAGCTCGCGTGGGTGATGGACACGCTGGCCCGTGACTTGGTGCTGCAGTTGACGGACAACCCGGGCGGCGAGGAGTACACCAAACCTCGGGATCCGCATTGGTGGGACCGGTACCCCGGCTGGTGACCGAGCAACCCAGGCAGTACGGCCCACGCGGCCGACTGGGGCGACGTCGTTAGTCGGGCTGTTCACGTCTGGGAAGCAGGACTCCCTCTCGGTCGGCCTCTGACCAGCGGGTGCGCCCTTGCGCGTTGAGACGGGCCCGCAGGTCCAGGGACGCCAGGTCCGCGTCGACCCCTTTGCGCCAGGCGGTCCGGACGGCGGCCTGGTCGCTGTCATCGAGGTCGTCGTAGGACAGCTGCCCGGCGAGGACGCGATCGATGTCACGCTGAGACACCGCTGCACCTCCGGTCGTCCGCTTCCCTCAGAGCCAATGTAGCCAAGCCGACGGCGCCACCGCTCCGCAGAAGGCGAGGCGCCATGTCACGGGTGTCTCCCAACAGGCCGCTGCGCGGGCTCCCGATTCCGCCGATTTCGTGGACGCCGGCAGCTGGCACACCACTGACTGGGTGTCCTGATCGAGGGCATCCCGGGCACTCTTGGAGACAGTGCGGCGATAAAGTTATCACCGCGCTGTGAGAGGTTCCGGCGGTCCGCGCGGGTTGCTTGGGACGACTATGACTGAGGCGACGACGCCGGTGACAGCGAGCAGAAGCGCAGGCGTTGGGGGTGTGCCAGCGACCGGATCGACCACTGGGCGAGGAGGTGCGTCAGGGCTGCGGTCGGTGAGGAGGCTGCTCCGGCCCGCTTCCCGAGTCCTGTTCATCCGCGCCACCGGCGTCCCCGGCTGGCTTCCGCCCGCCGATGCGGGCCCGGACCCTGGACGCGGCTGGCTGCACCTTCTCTTGCCAGGTCCGCCGGGCAACAGGTGTCGCCCCGAGCGCAGCGAGCACCGCAACGGCAACGCCGACCTTATTGTTGAGGAGCTGGCTGCCTGCGCCGCTTCCCGTGCGTACCGCGGCCGGCCCGAACGTTTCGGCGACAGCCGGCGGCGTAACG
>JBHWSH010000372.1:0-3828 GCA_043427135.1 Marmoricola sp.
TGATGGGCATACGAGTTCGGGGGTGTCGGTGGAACACACCTACGCGCAGCCGGGGACCTATGCGGTGAAGTTGACGGTGACCGATGACCGGGGTGGTTCTGGGTCGGTGACCAAGCAGGTGACGGTGGTGGAGCCTGCGGCTGGAGTGTTGGCGCGGGATGGGTTCGATCGTTCGGTGTCGTCTGGTTGGGGGAGTGCTGAGGTCGGTGGGGCGTGGTCGGTGCGGGGTTGGCCGGCGACGTCGTTCAGTGTCGGTGGCGGTGCGGGGCGGTTGGAGAACCGGTCGGGGCAGTCGCTGTATGCGGATTTGGCGGGGGTGAGTTCGCGTCGTACTCGGGTGGTCACTGAGTTCTCGATGGACAAGGTGGTCGACCAGACCTATGTGGGTGTGGTGGGTCGCCAGGTGGGTGGCGATTCGTATGTGGCGCGGTTGACGGTGACGCCGTCGGGTCAGGGGCGGCTGTACACGTTGCAGAACTTCAACGCGGTGGCGTCGTCGTATCTGATGCCGGAGGTGTTGGTGCCGGGGGAGAGGTACAAGATCGCGATCGAGGTGACGGGGACCTCGCCGACGACGGTGTCGTCGAAGGTGTGGAAGTCCTCTGATCCTGAGCCGGATTGGCAGCGGACCGGGACCAGCAGCTTCGCGGGTCTGCAGGGGCCGGGTTCGGTGGGTGTGTTCTCGTTCCTGCCCAACGCTGCGTCGGCGTCCTCGCCGGTGACGGTGTCGGTGGAGGACTTCACTGCCACCGACCCGGCTGCCTGAGCCTCATCGACTGAAGGCATCGCGTCCGAATCGGAGCACTCCGATGAGATCTCGCCGGACCGGGGGGACCACCAGACCCATGAGTCCGTAGGCAGTCACAGTGGTCAATGCGCAGATCGCCACCTCTGCGACCGACGGGAGCGAGTCGATGCTGTCGGCCATCAATCTGGTCGCAACGAAGGCAGCCGACGCTGCGAACAGGATTCGAACGGCACCCAGCTGCAGCGCGCGCGCGGGCAGCGGAGTCCACCGCGAGAGCAGCGCGTAGGTCAATGGCAAAGTGAGTGCTGGAGCGGTGGCGTATCCGACAGCGACACCTACCAGCCCCCAGGTCGAGCCCAGCAGCACCAGGACGACCCGCAGACCGGTACCCATGAGCGAGAACATGAAGAGCTTCCCAGTCAGCCCGCGCGCCACGAAGATCCAATAGCCGACGTAGCCGATCGTTTGAAAGGCGCCGGCCGCAGCGAGGACCGCGAACACCGGACTGGCCGCGGACCATGTCGGCCCCAGAGCGAGGAGGATGAGAGGGTCCGCCGCGCCTGCCGCGAATGCAGTCCCCGCGACCAGCGTGTAGCCCAGGGCAGCCTGGCCCCGGACGATGGCTCGACCAGCCGTCTCGCCGCCGGGATCTAGCTTGGACAGGACGGGCAGCGCGACCGTGGTGGTCGGGTTGCGGATCTGATTCAGCGTCTGCATCAGCAGTTGGTGTGCCCGGTTGTAGAGCCCCAGCTCTGCGGCACTCAGACGCACTCCGATCGTCAGCGTGTCGATGTTGCTGTTGAGGTAGCCGATCGTCTGCGTGCCGACCATGCCCAACCCGAACCGGAGGAACGGACGCACATCACCCTCCGGGTCCGGTGGGCGAGGCAACCATCCGGCGAGGCTCACGCTGAGCAACAGAGCGATACCCAGCGAGGAGACCTGCTGCAGTACCAAGGACCAGACGCCAGCACCTGCCAGAGCCGCTACGACGGCGGTCGCCGTGCCCACGAAGACTCCCGCTACCTCAGCGGACACCAACGCACCAAAGCGCAGCCGTCTGTTCAGGTCGGCCCGATACTGCGCCAACGCTCCGTTCAGAACGAAGAGGATCGCCATCGTGCGCGCGAAGTCGGTGGCGCGCGGGTCGGAGGTGACGTGTTGCACCAGAGGAGCGGCCAGCAGCAGTCCACCGCCGAGTACGGCACCTAGGGAGGTGTTGATCCAGAACAAGTTGGACTGCTGCGCCCTTGTGAGGCTGGGCGCCTGGATCGCTGCCGTGGACAAACCGAAGTCTCTGAAGACCTCTCCGAAGGCGACCACCGCGAATACGATCGCGAACAGTCCGTAATCCGTGGGCGTGAGTAGCCTGGCCAGCACGATCAACCCGGCAGTCTGTCCCACCATCTTGAGCAGCTGGCCCACCAAGATGACTTTCGCGCCGCTCGCAGCGACCTTGCTGTAGGTGGGCCTGCTTGGCTCGTCCTCTGACGCTCGGGAGGTCACCCCGCCCCCGACGGCCGTGCATAAGGCGTCCGCTGCACCCCGATGACGGCGCCCAACGCTCCTCGAGCCCGTGCAAGCTTGCGCCGACCCTGCGCCTCGTGACGGACTGATCCGGTCACCATCCCTCGTGCCGTCAGCACGAGCCCCCCGACCAACCGGATGACCTCACCGGCGCAGCTGCGCAGACGGATCGCAGTCCGGTCCAACCGCGAGGGATGGAGCCGCAACTCGGCGCGCAGGGACGAATTGGCCAGGGTTGCCGTTCGTTGGAGCACGTAAGAACGGGTCATTCGGGCTGCTGGCACGTGGTCGGTGACGACGGCTTCGGCGCACCACACCATCGGAACGCCGGCGCGGTCCAGCTCGCCGGTGAACACCGAGTCCTCTCCACCGGTGGCGCCGAACGCGGCGTCGAAGCGCACTCCAAGGCGCCGGACGGTGTGGAGATCCAAGAGAAGGTTGTTGGTCGCGGCCCTGTGCACTCGCTGACCCGTGCGCAAGTCGGAGCGGTGGTCCCTGGCGAAAAACCGGCCGGCGACGATGAAGGGATCCGGCTCAGCCTCGAACCCCGACACCACGGGTCCCGTTACGGCGCCGCAGCTGTAGTCGCTGAAGGTCTCGAGCAGTGCCACCAACAAGCTGGGACGAGGTGTCTCGTCATCGTCGATGAAGACGAGGATGTCGTCGTCGGGGGTGCAGTCCAGCACTCGGTTTCGGGCAGCAGCGATTCCGGGAGTGGCCTCACAGACGTAATCCAAGCGATAGTCGAGGCGTCCCCCGCGTTCTTCGGCTACGGATGCGGCGCCTCCTGCCGGATCGTTGTCGACGACGAGAACACGACAGTTGTAGCCGCCCGACCAGCGCAGCTGCACATCGTAGAACTGAGGCTCCAAGGCGTCGAGCAGGCGGGCCAGCTGCATCTCTCGGCGATAGGTGAGCACACCGACAGTCACCCGGCGCGGGACAGGACGACGGTGCTTTCCAGAATCTCGGAGGTCGCCCCGGTGCTCAGGGATCACGAGTAGGAGTCTTGCAGACGGCACCGCTGCCACGCGTCCCCTCCGTGCACTGCAACTCACGAATCTCTGACCACAACGACCCGCGACGGTAAGATTCGGGAAGCCGAGAAGTCGCTGGAGGTGTTCCGTTGACCGATGCACTCGGGGAGGTGGATCGGTTGCGAGTCCTCATCGGTGCCTATGCGTGTGGCCCGGTCGAAGAGCCGGAGGCTGCGGCCGGTTGGGCGTTCGCGGTAGCCGCCGCCCGCGACCACGACGTCTGGGTGATCACTCGGGCCAGGTTCGCTACGGCCATCGCATCACGGCTTCGGGAGCAACCGGACCTTGCGCAGCACCTCACCGTTGAGTTCCTCGAGTTGCCATTCCCTTTGGTGAAGCTCAAACGGCATTCCTGGGACATGTATTGGTACTACGCGCTGTGGCAGGCGCAACTGCTGCGGCGTGCTCGAATGTTCCATCGCGAGGTGGACTTCGACGTCGCGCACCACGTCACGTTCGCCAACGACTGGCTCCCGTGTGGATTGGGGTTGCTGGATGTGCCCCTCGTCTGGGGAC
>JBHWSH010000373.1:0-6964 GCA_043427135.1 Marmoricola sp.
GGCCTCGCCGGCGTCGAGCGCCTCTCCGTTGAAACCGGCCGGTCCCGCCAGGCCGAGCGGGTCGCCGGGCACGGGGAACGCGACGCCGGCGCTGGTGGCGCCTGCACCGCGCAGGACTCCCAAGGCCAGGATCAGCGGCACCGGTGCGTCGTGGCCGGGGAGTCCGGCGACGACGTGCGCTGCGTCCTGGCCGACGATCGCGTCGCGGGCCGAGTCGAGGCTGAGGGTGTCGCGGGTCCACGCACTGAACCACAGCGCCAGCCGCAGCGAGTCCTCCACGACGCCCCTTCCGGTGAGGACCTCTCAGCCGGTGGCGCGTCGCAAGGCCGCGACGATGCCGGGAAGGTCCTCTCTGAAACTACGCGTCCAGTACTCGCCGCTGTGGGTGCCGGGGTAGTCGTGGAACTGGTTGGCGATGCCGGCGTTGGTCAGCTTGCGGCTGAACGCCATGTTCTGGGCGTGCACCACGTGCTCCTGCACGTCGGCCATGACGTTGGGGGAGACCACAGGGGCCTTCCCGGCGTACATGACGACGCGCTTGCCGCGGAAGCTGGGCACGCGGTTCCACGGGTTCTCGCGCTTCATCCGGTCGCGGTGGACGCCGACCGGACCGTAGACGGCGCCCGGCACCTGCATGTCCAGGCCGACGGTGAAGAAGATCCAGGTCTCCAGGACCGGGTCGAGGTTGTTCGAGGGACCGGAGTACGACGAGACCGCGGCGAAGAGGTCGGGGTACTCCGCGACGTACTTCTGGGCGCCGTAGCCGCCCATCGACAGACCTGCCACTGCGCGTGCCGACCCGTCGGGGATCGTCCGGAAGTTGGCGTCCACCCAGGGGAGGAGCTGCTGGATGTGGAAGTTCTTCCAGTTGCGGCGCGCGCCGGTCGGGTACATGTGGTTCGCATGCCAGCCGACGAGGTTGCAGTCGGGCATGACGATGATGACCTCGTGCCCCTCGGCAGTCTGTACCGCCCCGAGCTGCTCGTACCACTGCGTGTGGTCTCCGCCGCCCCCGTGGAAGAGGAAGAGCACCGGATAGCGCCGCGACCTGTTGCGAGGGTGGTCGTAGCCGGCCGGGAGGAGCACCGCCGCCGCGGGCTCGGTTTGCACCTGCGGGGTGCGGAAGCGCACCTCGAGCAGGCGCTCGTCGAGCCATTCCCACCCCAGGACGTGCAGTCCGGCCGCATCGGTCGGGCCAGGCCAACCTGATCGAGCTGCGGCTCTCACCGGCGCGGCAGGCAGGAGAGCCAAGGACGAGGCGACGGCGCCGCCCAGGAGCAGATGTCGGCGGCTGACGGGCGAGCTCAGAGCAGGGCCGGCGGGCGAAGACGGGGGTGTGACGGAGAACATACGTCCGCAACGACCGACGGCTCTGCGCGTCACGCGAGAGGAGTCGATCTACCCCGCACGCAGCGTGTGGTGACGTAGGTTGGGCGGCACCGGGGGTCCGCGCGTGCGGGCCGACGCGCCGATGCCAGAGGAAGAGATGGAACCCGTTCTCCAGTTCGCAGGCGTGACCGTACGCCGGGGGGACGCGACTCTCTTGGACGCGATCGACTGGACGGTGCAAGGCGACGAACGCTGGGTCGTCCTCGGGCCCAACGGAGCCGGCAAGACCACGCTGATGCAGGTGGCCTCGGCGCAGATCCACCCCAGCGCGGGTGTCGCCGGGATCCTCGGTGAGGTGCTGGGCGCCTCCGACGTCTTCGAGCTGCGACCCCGCATCGGGCTCGCCAGCGCTGCCCTTGCCGAGCGGATCCCGAAGTCGGAGAAGGTCCGCGACGTCGTCGTGTCTGCGTCCTACAGCGTGTTGGGCAGGTGGCGCGAGCAGTACGACGAGATGGACCACCAGCGCGCACAGGACCTGATGTCCGAGCTGGGGGTCGGTCGGCTCGCTGAGCGCACGTTCGGCACGCTCAGCGAGGGGGAGCGCAAGCGGGTCCAGATCGCGCGCGCCCTGATGACCGACCCGGAGCTGCTGATCCTCGACGAGCCCGCCGCCGGCCTCGACCTGGGTGGCCGCGAGGACCTGGTGTCCACGCTGTCGGTGCTGGCCGCCGACGAGGACGCACCGGCGATCGTCCTGGTCTCGCACCACGTGGAGGAGGTCCCGCCGGGCTTCACGCACGCGCTCCTGCTGCGCGAGGGACGGCTGGTGGCAGCTGGGCCGATGACCGAGGTCATGACGGAGGAGATCCTCTCCACGACGTTCGGCATGCGACTGATGCTCCGACACGAGGACGGCCGCTGGTCGGCGCGACGACGTAGCCGCGCGCACCGGATGGCCTGAGCGTCGCTCGAACCGGCTCGGGCGATGTCCGTCCCGATAGGGTTGCGGCATGGAATGGCTGCGCGACCACCTCTGGGAGACCTGGCTGGGCCTGGCCATGCTCCTGGCCGTCGCGGAGCTGTTCAGCCTGGACCTCGTGCTGCTGATGCTGGCGGTCGGGGCCCTGGTGGGCATGACCACCGCACTGGTCGGGTTGCCGCTCGCCGTGCAGATCATCGCCGCCGCTGCCGCGGCGGTCGCCATGCTGGCGCTGGCCCGCCCCACGATGGTGCGCAGGCTCCACCGCGGCCCCGATCTGAAGCACGGGCCGGCGGCGCTCATTGGCGAGGAGGCCTTCGTCGTGGGCGAGTTGTCTCCGTCGGGCGGCCAGGTCAAGCTCGGCGGTGAGGTCTGGACGGCGCGCCCCTACGACGAGACCTCCACCATCGCCGTCGGCGCCAGGGTCCAGGTCCTGGAGATCCGCGGCGCGACGGCGTACGTCCTCGAGGTGCCCCAACTGGGCAGCTGAGCCCGCGCCTCGACTCCTTGTTTTCTCTGCACCTCCCGCACCACCGACGAAAGGACACCGATGCCGAGCTTCCTCGGGATCCTCTTCCTGATCCTCCTCCTGCTGGTGGTGATCGCACTGACCAAGACCGTGCGGATCGTGCCGCAGGCACGCGCAGGCATCGTGGAGCGGTTCGGCAAGTACCGCGCCACTCTGCCGGCCGGCCTCAACATCATCGTCCCGTTCATCGACCGCGTGCGCTACGTGATCGACCTGCGCGAGCAGGTCGTCTCCTTCCCGCCGCAGCCGGTGATCACCGAGGACAACCTGGTGGTCTCCATCGACACCGTCATCTACTTCCAGGTGACCGACGCGGTGTCGGCGACCTACGAGATCGCCAACTACATCCAGGCCGTCGAGCAGCTCACCATGACCACGCTGCGCAACATCGTCGGTGGCATGGACCTCGAGGAGACGCTCACCAGCCGTGAGTCCATCAACGGCGGGCTGCGGACCGTCCTCGACGAAGCGACCGGCAAATGGGGGATCCGCGTCAACCGGGTGGAGATCAAGGGCATCGACCCGCCGCCGTCGATCAAGGACGCCATGGAGAAGCAGATGCGCGCCGACCGCGACAAGCGCGCTGTCGTGCTCACCGCCGAGGGCCAGCGGCAGTCGGCGATCCTCACCGCGGAGGGCAACAAGCAGTCGGCGATCCTCAACGCGGAGGGTGAGCGGGAGGCAGCGATCCTGCGGGCCGAGGCGGACCGCCAGTCGCGCATCCTGCGGGCGCAGGGTGAGGGGCAGGCCATCACCACGGTCTTCCAGGCCATCCACGACGGGCAGCCGGACCAGTCGCTGCTCGCCTACGAGTACCTCCAGATGCTGCCGAAGATCGCGGAAGGCGACGCCAACAAGGTGTGGATCGTGCCCTCGGAGATCGGGGAGGCGCTCAAGGGGCTGGGCACCTCGATCGGCTCTATCCCTGGCATCCCGTCCGACACCGGCGGCGTACGGCACCGGGTCGACATGGGCACCGATGTGCCGTCGTCGCAGCCGCACACCGACACGCGCGCGGCGGTGCAGGACGCGCTGGCCGCCGTCGGCGATGCCGAGCCGGGCAACGGGTCCGCCTCGAGCTCCGAGGGCGACGCCGGGACGACAGGAGACGGTGAGCTGCCGACTCAGCCCCGGTGAGCCCGTGGGAGCTGCTGGCCATCGCCCTGGCAGGGGGCGCGGCCGGATTCATCAACTCGGTGGCGGGGTCGGGATCGCTGGTGACCTTCCCGACACTGCTCGCGTTCGGCGTACCTCCGGTGACCGCCAACGTGAGCAACAACGTCGGTCTCGTCCCGGGAGCGGTGTCCGGGGCGATCGCGTGGCGACGGGAACTGGCCGGCCAGCGTGAGCGGCTGCTGCGACTGATCCCTGCGGCCGTGATGGGCGGTGCCACGGGGGCGGTTCTCCTCCTGGTGCTGCCCGAGTCGGCCTTCGGCGCGATCGTTCCGGCGCTCATCGGGGTCGGCGTGCTGCTGGTGGCGTTCCAGCCGGCCATCACGCGGCGCGTGCTCGCCGCGACCGAAGACGCTCCGCGTGATGCCCACTGGCTCTGGTCTGCCGTCGCCGGCGCTGCCGTGTACGGCGGCTACTTCGGCGCCGCGCAGGGCATCATCCTCATCGCCGTGCTCGGGCTGGGCACCCACGACTCGCTGCACCGCAACAACGCCTTGAAGAACGCTTTGTCGTCGACCATCAACGGCATCGCTGCCGTGGTTTTCATCATCGTGGCCGATGTCGACTGGGCGATCGCTGGACTGATCGCCGCCGGCTCCATCATCGGTGCACAGGTGGCGGCGCGCTGGGGGCGTCGCATGCGGCCGGCCATCTTGCGTGCCTTCATCGTCGTCGTCGGCGTGGTGGCGATCGTGTCGTTCGCGATCGGTTAGCCCGAGGGGCTCGCTTTCAGCGCTCGACGTACGCCGTGAGCCAGCGGTCCAGCTGGTCGAAGACACGGTCGCGGGCCGGTTGCGCAGAAAGCGTCACGTCGTGCCGGGCACCCGGCACGCGGATCAGGCTGACGTGCGACCCCAGCCGGTGGGCCCACTTGGCGATGAGCTCGACGTCGAGCACCACGTCGGTCTCGTCGACGGCCGGCTCCCAGGTGGAGGCCTGCAGGCTGCGGGCGGAGGTCAGCACCAGGATCGGAGGTTGCAGTCCGAGGCCTCGGTGCGCGGCAGCGTGGCCGCGCCGGATCGCACGCAACCATCCGGCGTACACCGGGAAGCTGTCCAGCGGCTTCCAGCCGGTGTCGAAGTCCCACTCGCCGCCGTGGTCGACGTGCAGGCTGCGGCCGTAGAGCCCGGAGACCGAGCGGGGGATGAGCTGGCGGGGACGGCGGGCGCCGATCTGGTCGATGATCTGGGTGCCGGCGGTGCGCTGCCACAGCGAACCGTTGAGGTCCAGCCAGGGGGCGTTGAGGAAGATCCCGGCGACATCGAGGTCGCGCTCGGCCAGCCACAGTGAAGCGATGAGTCCCCCAGTGGAGTGGCCGCTGATCAAGAGCCGCTCGTGGCCGTCACGTTCGAGGATCCGACCGACCGCCTCGTCGAGCTCCTCGTGGTAGACGGCCAGGTCGGTGGCGAAGTTGGGGGTCTGGTGGGGCAGTAGCGAGCGGCCGTACTTGCGCAGATCGAGGGCGTAGAAGTCGTAGCCGCGCTCGACCCAGAAGTCGGCTGCAACCGTCTGGAAGAAGTAATCGCAGAACCCGTGCACGTGCAGCACCGCGCCCCGCGGTTCGGCGGCTTCGCGTCGCGAGACCAGGGTCGCGACGACCTCGCCCTCCTCGTCGGGGGACAGCTCGATGGTCTCGGCGAGGTAGGGCTCGCCGAGGACGTCGAAGACGAGCATCAGCCGAGAGCTTCGATGAGGGCTGCGGTGAGCTCGCCCTCGCCGACGCTGTCGGCCTCGGGGCTGAACCCGAGGCGTACGACGACGAGGTCCTCCGACGGCACCACGACGATGCGCTGGCCGTCATGGCCCTTGGCGGAGTAAGCGTCGGCCGGCAGGTCGTCGTCGGCGAGGGTTCCGTCCGGGAGCCGGTTGGCCCACCAGCCGGCGGCGTACCCAGGGTCCTCGGTCTCCTCGACCTCGACCGCGGTCGTCGTCTGCTCGATCCAGCCCTCGGGCAGGAGTCGCTCACCACCCCAGACGCCGTCCTGCAATGCGAACTGGCCGACCGCAGCCCACTCGCGCGGCGTCGCCCACATGTAGGAGCTGCACACCGGCGTGCCGGCCGCGTCGGGTTCCAACACGGCGGAGCTGAGACCGAGCGGGGCGAAGAGTTCGCTGCGGGGGAGATCGGCCTTGGTGCCGGCGGCTTCGGTCAGCACCGCGCAGAGCACGTTGGTGCTGCCGCTGGAGTACTGCTGGTAGGTGCCCGGTGCGCGCGCGGTCGGCTGCTCCACGACGTACGCCGCCATGTCCGGCTCGGCGTACAGCATCTGGGTGATGGGGGTGCCGAGGTCGTAGGTCTCGTCCCACTTCAGGCCACTGGTCATGCGCAGCAGGTCCTCGACGGTGATGTCGGCGCGCTCGTCGGTCCAACTGGAGAAGAGGTTGTCGTCCTTGAGAGAGACCAGCCCGCTCTGGGCGAGGCGACCGGTCAACAGGCTGGCCACGCTCTTGGTCATCGACCAGCCGAGCTGCGGGGTCTCCGGCTCGAACCCGTCGGCGTAGCGCTCGGCGACGATTTCGCCGTTCTTGACCACGACGACTGCGCGGGTGCCGAGTGCCTCCCGGTCGGCCTCGGAGAGGTCGTCGCCGAACGCCTCCGCGAGTGCCGCGGACACCTCCGGACCTGCGGGGTCGGTGGTCGGACGCAGCGGCTCACTGGCCGGCGCCACTTCGGTTGCGGTTCCCAGGTCGGGAGCCTCCTTCGCCAACACGCAGCCGAAGCCGGGGACGTACCACGCCTTCTGCGACGCCAGAACACCCAAGATCGAGGCGCGAACGCCCTCGACGGACCCGTCCTCGGCGTCGCTGGCCCGCAGGTAGGGCACCAGCGGGTTGTCCGGCAGGTCGGACTCCGGGTCGTCGCGGCCGGTGACGTGCTCGACCGCACAGGCGTTGTGGGCGGCGTACCCGGTGCCGGTGCGCAGCAGCGGGCGCTGCCACCAGTAGCCGAGACT
>JBHWSH010000374.1:0-9697 GCA_043427135.1 Marmoricola sp.
CGGTCACCCACGCGGTGCCGGTGCGACGGGCCTCGGTGAAGATCCGGCGAGCGTCGCGGGCCTGCTGCCAGCCGGGGTCGCCTGCCCAGCGGCCTGGTCCTGGCCGCGGACGGCACCATCACCGGCACCCCGCAGAACGCCGCGTCGCACTCCTTCACGGTGCAGACCACCGGTGCCGCGGCCGCCACCAAGCGATTCACCGTGAGGGTGACCCCCTCGGTGCGCAAGCCGGGCGCACCCTACGGCTACGACCTGGTCAATGCGGTCAACGCCTCCTCGGGCAAGACCGTGGTGGATGCGACCGCACACCGGGGCTACGTGCTGCAGTACCGCGACGGTCTGGTGGACGTCTACGACACCACCACCGGTGAGCCGGTCGAGACCATCACCGGTCTGCCCGACTACGCCACCGGCATCGCGGTGGACTCCACCACCGGCAAGCTCTACGTCTCGGGTGGCAAGAAGGTGGCGGTGGTCGACACCCGCGGCACCGGCGCCGACCGGAACAAGGTCACCACGGTGGAGGTGCCCGGCAACGTCAACACCGGCTCGCTGCGGGCCCTGGCGGTCGACGAGCAGAGCCACACCGTCTACGTGGCCGACTTCTACGGCGGCAAGCTGCATGTCTACGACGGCGCGCTCGGCGCCACCCCCAGCACGTTGGCCATCAACGCCGACGCGACCCCCTCGGACCTGGCGATCGACCAGCGCCGCGGGCTGCTCTACGTGGTGGACACCAGCCTGATGACCGACAACCCGACCACCTACCTGCGCAAGTTCGACCTGCGGGCGAACAACGCCGCCAGCCTGGTGATGAGCAGCCGTGACGTCTACGTCTCGGGGTTGACCATCGACGAGGAGGCCAACAAGGTGTGGTTCTCCTCGACCAAGGACACCTCGGTGTGGCAGATCGACCCCACTCGTACGCCCACCTCTCCGGGCGGCAATGTCGTGACCAGCACCCTCAACTCGGGCTCGGCACCCAACGGCATCACCGTGGACCCGAGCACCGGCAAGCTGCTGGTGGCCGACACCAAGCTCAACAAGGTGTGGGCCGTCGACACCGCCAACCCGAACAACCGCGGCACCGCCCTGGAGGGGCCCGACCCGCTCACCTACGTGATCCGGGTGGCCGCCGACCCCAGCGCCGGCACCGTGCTGGGCGGTACCAACAAGGGGTCGGTCTTCCTGATGGCCGACCGGCCCCGGTTCACCACCGAGGAACTGCCGCTGGCCACCGCCGGTGCGGAGCTGAAGGCATCGGTCGCTCCCACGTCGCGGGCCGGCGACCGGGCACCGGCTGCCCGCTACAGCCTGGTCTCCGGTGAGCTGCCGGCCGGTGTCACCCTGAGCGCCGACGGGTCCCTGAGCGGCACCCCGACCGCCGAGGGACGTTTCGACTTCGTGGTCCAGTCCGACCGGGTGCTCGGGTCGCAGGAGAAGTTCGTCCTCGAGGTGGAGAAGGCCGCTCCGGCGGTCACCTCCCTCAGTGCCCCAGCCACCTCGGTGGTCTACGGCAAGGCGGCGACCGTCACCGTGCGGGTCGCACCCCAGGCGAACGGCACCCTGCGGGCCGTGGTCGGCTCCCGGACGATCACCGCTCCGGTCAGCAACGGCTCGGCCAGGATCGTGCTGCCGGCGGCCAGCCTGCAGCCCGGCACCCGCACCGTCGCGCTGGCCTTCACCGGTGCCGAAGGGTTCACCAACAGCAACGGGACCCTGCGGGTCACCGTGGCCAAGGCCAAGGGCAGCGTCAAGGTCACCGCGACCAAGAAGGTGAAGCGGGGCAAGGCCGTCACCGCCACCGTTCGGGTCACCGCGCCCGGCCTGGCCGCCGCCGCGGTCAACGGGAAGGTCACCATCCAGGTGGGGGCCACCAAGAAGAGCGCAGTGGTGAAGAAGGGCGTGGCCGTGGTGAAGCTGACGGTGAAGAAGAACCAGAAGCCCGGCACCGTCAAGGTGACCGCGACCTGGGCCGGCTCGGCCACCGTCTCGGGTGGCAAGGCCACCGCTGACGTGAAGGTCACCCGATGAGCCCGCGACGTTGTCGAGCAATGCGTTCCCGGTTGCTGGGAGCCGCTGCGGCCCTCGCCACCGGTACCGCCTCGATCGCCCTGCTGGCCGCCCCCGCCCACGCGGCCGGCACCGTGCAGATCTTCCCGGCCAACAGCCTGGGCCTGCCCGGCACCGTTCTCTCGGTGGGGTCGGAGCAGAAGTTCGAGCTGCGGGCCACCGGCCTGGAACCCAAGTTCCTGGTCGCGATCCGGTCCGGCTCGGCCACCGGGGTGGAGCTCAACGGCTTCATGGACACCGGCGACCGGGGGGAGATCCACCTGGACGGCGGCTCGGCCCCCGAGCACTACGAGAACGGCCACCGCGGCTCCTTCCACGTGGTCGACCAGTTCGAGAACACCTCGCTGGCCTCGGTGGAGTACACCGTCCAGCGGCTCCCGAAGGCCGAGGTCACCGCTCCGGTGGTGGCCGGGGCTGAGGCCACCGTGCTGCTCAGCGGCAACGTGGGCACGGCTCCCACCTTCGACCGGGTCCAGATCGGCGCCCGGGTGTTGGGGGAGCCCACGGTGAAGCGCACCGCCGCCGGTCAGCAGGTCACCTTCACGGTGCCGGGCGACGTGGCACCGGGTCGGGCCACCGTGGCCCTGGTCCAGTCGACACCGTGGCAGCGCGTGGTCGACGTGCCCGTCACCGTGGCGTCCGCGCCGGTGGTGGCGCCGCGATTGAGCGCGACTGCGGTGAAGGTCGAGTTCGGTCGAGCCACCTCGGTCCCGGTCCGGGTGGCCGGAGCCGACGCCGGCACCGTGCGGGCCCAGGTGGCCGGGAAGGTGTACAGCGCACCGGTGACAGCGGGTCGGGCGAGCGTGAAGGTCCCGGCCAGGAGCCTGCCGGTGGGCACCCACCGCGTCTCCCTGGTGCTGGCAGCTCCCGGCGCCGGTGAGGTGCACGCCGCCACCTCGGTCCAGGTGCGGAAGGCGGGGTCCCGGGTCCGGGTGAGCGCTCCACGCACCGCCCGCCCGGGCAAGAAGGTCACGCTGCGGATCAAGGTGACGCCGAGTGTGGCCGGGGTGCCGGTCGCCGGCACGGTCCGGGTGAATGCCTGGGGCCGGATCCAGCAGGTGCGGGTGAAGGGCGGCGCCGGAACGGTCGTTGTGAAGGTTCCCGCCAAGGCCACGGGCAAGGCCACCCTCACCGTCCGCTGGCTCGGCTCGGCCAGCGTGACGTCCAGCTCTGTCAAGCAGGTGGTGCAGGTCAAGCGGCGCTGAGCGCCGCACCGACGTACCGACGTACGAGTGGGGCATCCGCAGGACGGGTGCCCCACTCGTCGTGGGTGAAGAAATGTGAGCAAGCCCACGAATCCGCTTGCATGTGACCATGTGGTCACATAGAGTTCTTCCCATGCTCGCTGATTTCTGGAACTCCCTGCCTGACGGGGTGAAGCAACCGACAGTCCTGGCCATTCCGTTCTTCTTCGCCCTGATCACTCTCGAGGCGCTCGCCTCGTGGTTGTTGGAGGAGAAGGAGCCCGAGTCCGAGGCCAGCAAGAAGCTGCCTTCGGGGGAGTCGCAGCACGCGATCGGCTCCTACTTCCGCAAGGACGCCGTCACCTCGATGTCGATGGGACTCGTGTCCCTCCTCTTCTCGGGTCTGTTGAAGCTGGTCTTCTTCGGCGCCTACATCGCTCTCTACGCCATCTCGCCCTGGCAGATCCCGGCGAACAGTTGGTGGGGCTGGGTGGTGGCCATCGTGGTCGTCGACTTCGTCTACTACTGGGCCCACCGGATCAGCCACCGGGTGCGTCTGGTGTGGGCCACCCACCAGGTGCACCACTCGAGTGAGTACTTCAACTTCTCCACTGCGCTGCGCCAGAAGTGGAACGGTTCGCTGCACTACCTGCTGTGGCTGGGGCTGGCGTTCCTCGGATTCCACCCGGCAATGATCTTCACCGCCTACGGCGTCAACCTGGTCTTCCAGTTCGTGGTGCACACCGAGCGAGTCCACAAGATGTGGCGGCCGGTCGAGTTCATCATGAACACCCCGAGCCACCACCGGGTCCACCACGGGAGCGATGCGCTCTACCTGGACCGCAACTACGCGGGCATCTTCATCATCTGGGACCGCATGTTCGGCTCCTTCCAGGAGGAGATCAACCGGCCGCTGTACGGGCTCACCAAGCCGGTGAACACCTACAACATGGTGAAGCTGCAGACCCACGAGTACGTCTCCATCGCCCGCGACGTGAAGAAGGCGGGAACCTGGCGCGAGAAGTTGGGCTACGTCTTCGGTCCGCCCGGCTGGACCCCCGAGGAGGGAGCGCCGGTGCACGTCGGCACCATCAAGGTCACCCCCGAGATGCGCAAGCAGGCGTCGTGGAAGAAGGAGGACGTGGATGTCGTCGCCTGAAATCCCGGTCGGCGGAGGATCGGTCCGCGACCTGGGCCCGCTGGGTCGGCTCACCGTGACGGTGGTGCTGGTGATCTCGGCGCTGCTCTTCGGCTACATCGCGGTGAATGCGATCTTCAACCCGAATGCCGCCCACAACGCGGGCTGGCTGAGGCTGAACGCGCACTCGCAGAACGAGTTCATCGCCAACTACGGCGGCATGCACGTGGCCTTCTCCGCGATCAGCATTGCCGGGCTCTTCCGCGACTCGCTCAAGCCGGTGGCACTGTGGATGCTGGGCCTGGTCTGCGGCGGGCTGTTGGCGGGCCGACTGTGGAGCCTGGTCGTGGACGGCAACCCCGGAGGGTTCGCGATCGCGCTGATCATCCTTGAGGCGGTGGCGGCGGGCTTCGCCTTCGGGTTGCTCTGGGCCATGAAGCGGGCCAGCAGCAGCCGCGCGTCCGGTGCCCGCAGCGAGGTCGGCGCCCACTAGGCTCGGTGCGTGGCCGAGAACACTGCTTTCGACTCGCTCTACGCCCATGGCTTCGCCCGGGTTGCTGCCGTCACCCTTCCGGTGGCGATCGCCGACCCGGTGACCAACGCCAGCAGGATCGTCGCCGCTGCCCGGCAGGCCCACGCCCGCGGGGTGGCGGTCGCGGTCTTCCCGGAGCTCGCGCTGACCGGCTACGCGATCGACGACCTGCTGTTGCAGGACGCGTTGTTGGAGACGGTGCATGCCCAGATCCGACGGATCGCGGCCGACTCCGAAGGGCTCACCCCCGTCCTGGTCTTCGGTGCCCCGATCCGACACCGGAACCGACTGGATCGCGTCGGCCAACTTCGCCTGGTAGGCGGAGTGGTAGTCCTGCGCCGGGGTCTTCGTCTCGTCTGGGGTGCTGCTCATCGTCGTCTCCTTGTCGCGAGCTCCATTGCAGTCTGACTCACCCGTCCGACACTGACCGGGCTTTCCACAGGGGTGCTGGGCGGGCGCATCAGGGGCGCTCCCAGTCGGGGAGGTTCGCGAGGTAGTCCCAGGCGGCTTCCGCGTTGCGGATGAAGCGCCGCGAGGGGTTGGTCGCGGCGGCCAGGATCGCGTTGGTGAGCTTGATCCGGCCGTAGAGCCAAGCGAGGCCTCCGAGCCGTCCTTGGGCGATGTTGGTGGCGGACTTGTTCAGTGCTGCGTCGACGATCGTGTCAGTGGGCAGGTGTCCCAGAACGATGCATGGGCCGGAGTTCGATCCCATGGTCGTGTCGATCCCGGGCCCTTCGTTGGCACCCGAGACGTGGCGGAAGACGTAGATCTCGCGGGTGTTTTCGACATAGGCAGCCACCCATCGCTCAGTCGGGTCGAGGTCGTACAGCTCCCAGGCGATGTCGGGCCGGTCGCCCTCCTGGCGGGCGGGATCGGCGAGCAGGAAGTCACGCTCGGAGTCGAAGGTGTGCGCCGCGAGGTCGAAGTCGACGACGTCCTTGAGCGCGAGCACTCGGTCACCGTCGTGGAGAGCCCGGTCCCGGCGCTCGAGGTTGAGGTCGTTCTCTGTGATCGGGGGCAGCTTGGCCATCGGCCCTGCGCCCGCGCGGTCGTAGGGCGCGACGATCTGCTTCACGCGACTGAGGCTCAGGCCGGCCGCAGTCGAGACGTCGGCGAGCTTGTGGTGTCGGCGGGCAGCGACGATCGCCTGATCGCGGGTGTGCTGCGCCCGCTCCAGGCTGGCGGCCGTCGCCTGCACGTGCTGCAAGTAGTCCGGCGCCCGCTCCTGCTCGAGCTGACGGTTTCGCGCGAAGATTCCCATGGACCGAGTGTGCAAGAGCGGGGGGCAGTCCGCAAGCCTAAACGGCTAGTTTTCTAGCCGTGCTGACATAATGTCGATTATCGGCACTCTAGAACGAGCCGTGCGTCAAGGTCCCGCACCCACTCGTGGCGCGAGACGTCTCAGAGGTCCATGAGGAGGCCGAGCACCTCGCGGACCTCGTCGAGCACCGTTGGGCCGACGTTCCCGACGCGGCTCTCGATGCGTGCCGTGGCGACGGAACGCACGTGCTGGCACTGGGCCGACGATCGCGCCGTGAGTCCGTTGTCGTCGTCCGGCTCGAGGACGATCTCGGCGCTGCTGTCACGAATCGCGCGAGTCAGCGGAACGACCTGGACGACGTTCGGCCCGCCGCGAAGGACACGGCCGGCGGTGATGACGACGGCGGGCCGTCGCAGCCCCGCCTCGCTGCCGATCGGCGTGCCGAGGTCGAGCTCGACGACGTCACCCGGCGTCAGCATCGAGCCAGGCGATCTCGTCGTCGCTCAGCTCGGCGGCGAGGTCGCGCGCCATGGCGTCCTGCCGGAGCGCGCGGAGAGCGTTGCTGACGGTCACGTCGATCGTCTCGTGACGTGCGGCGGCCAGCCGAGTCACCTGAGCATGCGTCTCCCGACTGATGCGGATCGTGGTCGTCGTGCTCATGGGCACATCCTAGAGGCGTGTAGACGGATCGGTCTACAGGCCTGGATCGCCTTCCTCATGTCGCCCGCGCGACCCGGCGCAGGCGCATGACCTCGACCTCGTAGCGACTGGCCGCTCCCGTCGCTGTGCGGAAGAAGCGCCGTCGCAGCGCACCGTGAACCTCTGCGCGGTCACCGTCGCCGAGCCGCTCCGCGGAGCGCCGGGCAGACGCCGACCAGCACGCCAGGTCGATGGTGTCGACCGGATCGCCCTTCGCCCGCCCGACGACGAGTCGCAAGGTGACGAGGCTGTCACCGCTCGGCATCTCCTTGACCGCTGGTCCACCGCTGACTCGCCCGACGAGGATGACCTCGTTCCGGTCCTCCCCTGCGGCGGCTTGGGCCGCCGCCCTCTTACCTGACATAACGTCTCCTATCCTTGAGCTGCGAGCCAGGCTGCTCGCGATGCCTCGCCCCTGGGCGCGGCGGCAATCTCTTGGGGATCGACCACGACGCCACGGAGGGCCTGTGGACGGCGAGTGGCACCATGAGCCGGTGCGGTGCGACTACTTCGACAGCGGCGTGTGCCGCTCGTGCACCCTCATGGGCGTCCCCTACCCCGACCAGCTCGCGGACAAGCAGGCGCGGGTCGCCGCCCGGCTCGCTCACGTGGCGCCTGACGTCGAGTGGAAGCCGCCCTTCGCCTCACCCGAGAGCGGGTTCCGCAACAAGGCCAAGCTCGTGGCCGGCGGACGCCCGGGCGACCTCACGCTGGGGATCCTCGACCACGAGCAGCATGGCGTGGACCTGCAGGGGTGCGGCCTCTACCCCGCCGGACTGGCGGATGCTATCGCGCCGATCAAGGCCTGGCTCGACCGGCTCCAGGTCCCGCCCTACGACGTGCCCCGCCGCCGCGGTGAGCTCAAGCACGTCATCGTCACGTCCAGCCCGGACGACGAGCTCATGGTGCGGCTCGTCCTGCGCAGCGACCGCCACGTCGAGAGGCTGCGTGACGATCTCCCCCGGCTCATCGGCATGCTGCCCGGGCTGCGGGCGCTGACCGTCAACCTCCAGCCGGAGCACAAGGCCGTCATCGAAGGGCCTGTCGAGGAGGTGCTCACCGACGACGACCACCTCGTCATGCGCGTCGCCGGGCTCCCGTTGCGCCTGCGCCCGAACAGCTTCTTCCAGACGAACACGCAGGCAGCGGCCGCGCTCTACGAGACCGCCGGGCGCTGGATCGGCACCACGGGAGCGAACTCCGTCCTCGACCTCTACTGCGGCGTGGGCGGGTTCGCGCTCACCGCGGCCACTGCGATGCCGGGAGTGCCGGTGCACGGTGTGGAGATCGCTGCCGAGGCCGTCGCGTCAGCCGTCTCGACCGCCGCAGACCTCAATCTCGACGTAACATTCAGCACCGGCGACGCCGTGACAGCCGCAGCGCAGGCGGACCTCGTCGTCGTCAACCCGCCCCGGCGCGGGATCGGCGACCTCACGAGCGCGCTCGAGGGCAGTCGCGCCCGATGGGTCCTCTACTCGAGCTGCAATATCGATTCGCTCGCCCGGGATCTGGTTCGGATGCCGTCGTACCGACCGCTCCGTGCCCGGCTGATCGACATGTTCCCCCAGACGGCGCACTGCGA
Source organism: Marmoricola sp. (assembly GCA_043427135.1). Classification (GTDB taxonomy): domain Bacteria; phylum Actinomycetota; class Actinomycetes; order Propionibacteriales; family Nocardioidaceae; genus Marmoricola_A. The sequence continues at coordinate 8,470 of JBHWSH010000374.1, forward strand.
GGTCCTGCTCCTCCTGGAGCGCCATCCACACGTCTGACGAACGACGCCCGGATCTGGCGCATCCGGGCGTATGATGTCCGGAACTGCTGACTCGTCGACCTGTCAAGAGGACACACCTGGTGGGGACCACATCGTTGCGGAGGGTGCACGCCGCCCTCGTACTCGCCGCTGCCGGAGCGCTCATGGCGCCTCAGGCGATGGCCGAACCGCTCCCCTCCCCCACCGACCCGGCTCAGACGTCGTCGACGGCAGGCACCAGCCAGCCGCCAGGCGGCACCGAGCCGAGCGACGACCCCTTCGTCTACAACGGGCCGGCGGCCCAGCCCTACGCCAGCCTCTCCTCGGAGGAGGTGTCCGCCCAGATCAAGGAGGCCGACGCCCTCGCCGCGCGAATCCTCCAGAGCAACAAGGAAATCTCCAGCCTCGTCAAGACCCTCCAGCGGGACTCGAAGAAGGCCAATACCTTGCTCCAGAAGTACTCCACGGCGAAGAAGGAGTACGAGGCCGCTGAGGCGGAGGCGACGGAGGCACGGCGCGCCGCCGAGGCCCTCAGGAACCGGCTCGAGGCAGGGCGCAAGGACCTGCGCGACTGGGCCTTCGGTACGTACACCGAGGCAGGCGGCTACTCGGACACGATGGCCTTCCTCAACATCATGACGAAGGAGCCCAGCCAGGCCGGTGACTCGGCGGGCGACCTCACCTACCTCACCGACGAGCGGATCCACAGCGTCGACCTCGTCCGTGAGAAGACAGTCGACCAGGCCACGCTCGCCCGCAAGGCCGAGCGTGCCGAGAAGCGCGCCGAGGAGCAGAAGGCCAAGGCCGACAAGGCCCGCAAGGACCACGACGCCATCATCAAGGAGCGCAAGGCGACCCTCGAGACCCTTCGCACCGAGTACGCGAAGGAGCTCCAGGAGGCGGGGCCGCTCGTCCAGTCGCTCTTCGGCATGGCCGGCCCGGACGCGCAACGCGCCCAGGAGGCCCTCACGTCCGCCATGGAGGAGGCCGGCCAGGATGTGTCCGCCTTCGAGGGCGGCAAGCCGTGCTCGGACAACGAGTCCCCTTACCCCAACGGCCAGCTCCCGCCCAGCGCGCTGTGCCCCCTCATCGGCGCCAGCGGCGAGGGCCTCCGTCCACGCGCCGCGGCCGCCTTCAACGCGATGTCGAAGGCGTACGCCCGGGACACCGGCCAGGCGATCTGTGTCACCGACAGCTACCGCTCGTACGC
>JBHWSH010000375.1:0-12387 GCA_043427135.1 Marmoricola sp.
CAGCCAGGGCTTCACCCAGCAGGCCAGCAGGGTCGACAATGTGTGGTGCGGTCATCGTGATGACTCCATTCGAGAGTGCTGTGAGAGGTTCGCTCGAAGGATCACGCGGTGGCCGCACCCACGTCCACTGCCGGGACGATCTCGGCGACCGCGCTACACCACTATCGGGGACTCAACTAAGCGGCGCGGGCGGGGGCCGCTGGCGCTGTCAGTCATACCCCAAGGCTAATCGCCTCGGGTTGGGCGGTCTCTCGCCCGCACTCAGGTGCCAACGACCATCGGCGTGGACCACCCTTGCGAGCAGCCGACGAGAGCCTCATGTCGTACTTCAGGATCGGGGCCCTCGCGGTTGGGCATGGCTGTGCAGTCGTCAACCGTCACCGGACCCTTCGGGGGGCGGCGAGGCGGATCTCGACCCCAGATGCCCGGGCCCAAACCTCAGAACCTTGCTATGTTGCCACGCTGGGCGAACTCCGCTCCGGTAGTACCCAGCCGTCGCGGGGGAAGTGGCACGTGTAGCCGTTCGGATACTTCTTCAGGTAGTCCTGGTGCTCGGGCTCCGCCTCCCAGAACGGACCGACCGGCTCGATACTGGTAACTGCCTTACCCGGCCACAGACCCGATGCGTTCACATCCGCGATCGTGTCGCGGGCGATCCGCTCCTGCTCCGGCGTCACCGGGAAGATCGCGGAGCGGTAACTCGTCCCTCGGTCGTTCCCCTGACGGTTCAGCGTCGAGGGATCATGGATCTGGAAGAACAGCGCCAGGATGTCCCGATAGCTCGTCTTCGAAGGGTCGAAGACGACCTCGATCGCCTCCGCATGGCCTGGGTGGTCGCGGTACGTCGGGTGTTCGTTCTGCCCACCCGTGTACCCGACGCGGGTTCCTAAGATGCCCGGCTGGCGACGGATTAGGTCCTGCATGCCCCAGAAGCACCCGCCAGCCAGAACGGCTGTCTCCGCTCCCGAGACCTGCGCGATCACTCCGCTGTCGTTGGTCCCGCTGGTCATGCGGTGGCTCCCTTCGTAGAGTCCTGGTCGGTGTCGAACAGTGCACTGAACTGGCCGTAGCCCTCCTCGACGAGCTTGGAGGCAGGAACGAAGCGCATCGCGGCCGAGTTCATGCAGTACCTCTGGCCCCCGGCGGCGGCGGGTCCGTCGTGGAATAGGTGCCCGAGATGGCTGTCGGCGCCCGCCGAGCGCACCTCGGTGCGGATCATGCCGTGCGTCCGGTCCGCCTTGGTCGTGACAGCGTCGGCGGCGATGGGCGCCGTGAAGCTCGGCCATCCCGTGCCGCTGTCGTACTTGTCGGTGGACGAGAACAGCGGCTGACCCGAGACGATGTCGACGTAGATGCCAGGCTCGTGATTGTCCCAGTACTCGTTCCGATAGGCCGGCTCTGTGCCGTCCTGCTGCGTCACCCGATGCTGCTCGTCGCTCAGGCGGCTGAGCAACTCAGGGGTCCTGCGGTAGTCGTTGGTGGTCACTTTGGCTCCTCCTAGCAGGTGACGCGCTGCCGCGCCATCACGTGCTGTAACGGACCAGGCGGTCCAACTATTCCACATGTCCTGCGTTAGAGTCGAGGCCAGACGATGCGTCGCCCCCGAGGCGGGGCGGCTGGTCTCGCGACGACCGACAAGACCGATGTCACGCGGCTGCTAGGGGTTAAACCAAGACTCCTCGGCGATGCAGGTCCGGCGACAGAGGTTGGAGAGGAAACGGCATGAACGAACCCGAGGACCTGGGTCAGGTGACAGGAAGTATGGACCCACAGGACCAGAATCAGGCTGGTGGCGCCTTCACGGACACAGGCGCACGGCATGACGAGCCCGATGCCAGGTCGACGAACCTCGAGGACGGCACGTCGTTCTCGATCGCAGTGGATGCTCAGGCCAGCGCCTTCGTCGCAACCAAGGATGGCGTCGAATTCGGAGCCGTCCCGTTCGCGGACAAGAACGGCAGAGTGACGCTGTTGGCGACCTCGATCCTGCCGGACTACCGAGGACAGGGCTTGGCGACCGAACTCACCCGCAGGGTGCTGGACAGCATCCGCGCGGAGGGCAAGAGCGCGACCGTGAGGTGCCCCGTGTTCCGGTCCTTCATCGAGCGCAACCCCGAGTACGCCGCCATGGTGGACATTCCGGGCACTGGACGGGACGGTCGCGACGATGCCTGAGCCCGGCACCGAAGACCCGAAACCGGTACTCGGGAGTCTCCGGTTCGAGAACAGTCGCTTCGACCCAGACATCACCCCGTTCCACGAACTTGCCAAGGACATGGCCGCACAGTTCGGGTACGCCGCAGAGCTGTCGGCGGACCGTGTCCTGCTACAACTCCTCCGTCTGCGCGTCGCTCAGCTCAACCCCTGCTCCTACTGCCTGATTCTCCACGCCTAGGTGGCGGCCAGGATCGGGATCCGGTCCGAGCAGACCGCACACCTGGCGTCGTGGCGCGAGAGCGCCATGTACTCGCCCGGGCAGAGAGTCGCGCTCGCCTACTGCGAAGGTCTCACCTTGTTCCGTCACGAGGAGATTCCGGCCCTGCACAAAGAACTGCGGCTCCACTTCACGGAGCGCGAAGTCGCCGAGATCGCCGCGGTCGTCATCAACATGAACGTGTGGACCCGCCTAAAGCTGGCTCAGGGTGCCACTCCGAGCCTGGCGTCGTCCGGAACACCTACCCAACATCGCTCCCTCGTGAGCGACGCCGACCGTTCGCGCGGGCCACAGTAGAGAGTTCCCTGAGGAAGGGGTAGCCATGACAGTGATCAACAGCGGTTTCGGAGGACGAGGTGGCTCCAGTGACCCGCGACTGCCTCCTGGGCAGACCCACGTCTACGACTGGCCGGTGCTCTCGACGGGACCCACGCCCAATGTCGACGAGAGCCGATGGAGCTTCACGATCACGACCGAGGACCAGGTCGCGCACCGATGGAACTGGAGTGAGCTTCAGGAGGTGGGCGTCGAAGACATCGTCACCGATATCCACTGTGTCACCCACTGGTCGAAGCTGGACATGGCTTGGCGTGGCGTGCCCATAGACCGGCTGTTCGAGGATGTCGAGACCAGTTACGACTATGTGATGGTCCGTAGTTACGGCGGATACACCACCAACCTCCCTCTCGAGGATCTGCTCGATGGTCAGGCATGGGTAGCCACCGAAGCGGAGGGCGAGCCTCTCAGGCCCGAGCACGGAGGTCCTGCTCGACTTCTCGTGCCTCACCTCTACTTCTGGAAGAGCGCGAAGTGGGTTCGCGGGATGGAGATGATGCCCTCGGACGACCCGGGGTTCTGGGAACAGAACGGCTATCACCTCCGTGGCGACCCGTGGCGGGAGGAGCGCTACTGGTGATCACCTCTAACCGAGTCCGGTGGCACCTCGGGCGGGTGATCAGTCGGCAGTTTGAGACCGGCTCGGCCGTGCGTCTTGAACTGGCTGTGCCGACCTGGCCTGGAAACGACGCCGGAGCTCATCTCGACATCCGGCTCACGGCACCGGGCGGGTACCAGGCGTCCCGGTCTTACTCGCTGGCGTCCTCGGGTGAGTCGACACGGGTCGTGCTGGTGGTCCAGGAGCTACCCGGGGGCGAGGTGTCGCCGTTTCTTGTGCGTCAGCTCGCGGAAGGTGAAGAAGTCGAGGTACAAGGACCGCTCGGACGCTTCTTCGTCTGGATCCCCGCTGAGCCCGAGCAGTCACCGGTTCAGCTCATCGCGGGCGGCTCAGGGGTTGTGCCCTTGTTCTCGATGGCCTCGGCGCGTGAACGTGAGTTGAAAGGTGCTGAGTTTCGGCTGCTGTACTCGGTCCGCAGTCCGCGCGATGAGTTCTTCGCTGACGAACTGGCAGAGCTCTCACGAACCGTCGTCGAGATTGTCTACACGCGCGAGTCAGCACCTGGAGCGGGCCGGCCACCTGGACGGCTGACGCGTGAGGCGCTCGCAGCGTCGACCTTTCCCGCGTCGCTGTCGCCACGCATCTTCGTCTGCGGACCGACATCGTTCGTTGAGGCCGTCGCCGGTTGGCTTGTCGAACTGGGCCACGACCCCACGCAGATTCGTACGGAACGATTTGGAGGCAGTCGATGACTCACGTCGACGGAAACGCCCTCGCGGGTGCGTTCGCGACTGCTCTCGGTATCGAGATCACTGTGACGGTCGGCAGGTGCCGGGGCTGCGGCAGCTCTTTCAACCTCGCCTGCGCGCATGTCTTCATCACGGCCATGGGTGCAGTCATGCGATGCGGCCATTGTCAGGCGGTCCTGGGCGTCATCGTCCGCGGTTTCCGAGAGACGCTAGTGAACCTCTCGGGCCTGGACTACATCAGGGTGCCCCGCCTATGACTGGTCCGCTCGTCGCGATCGCGGCTTCTACCAGGCAGGAGGCTGCGGACTGATGCTTCGCATCTACGACAGTGCTGTCCGGGAGCTACGTAGCTTCGTCCCGCTGACCCCAGGACGAGTCTCCATCTATGTGTGCGGGCCGACCGTGCAGTCCGCGCCGCACATCGGGCACCTTCGTAGCGCCCTCGTCTACGATCTCTGGCGACGCTGGCTCACCCACCGCGGCTACGCGGTCACCCTCGTTCGCAACGTCACCGACGTCGACGACAAGGTTCTGGACCTAGCAACCGAGACTGAACCATGGTGGGCACGCGCCTACCGTGTCGAGACGGAGTTCGCGCGCTCGTACACCGCGTTGGGTGTTCTCCCGCCAACCCATGAACCCCGAACCTCCGGTCACATCCCGCAAGCACTGACCCTGATCGAACGACTCCTTCGCCGCGGACACGCCTACGTCGCCGGCGACGGCTCCGGCGACGTCTACTTCGATGTCAGCAGCTGGCAGGCATACGGCACGCTCACCCGGCAGACCCCCGACGCCGTGGTGGACCCTGACGAAGGGCCTGGCGGGGCAAAGACCGATCCCCGCGACTTCGCGCTTTGGAAGGGAGCCAAGCCCAGCGACCCAGCATCCGCTCGTTGGCGCTCACCATGGGGAACCGGCAGGCCGGGATGGCACATACAGTGCTCGGCGATGTCAAGGCACTACCTCGGCCGTGCATTCGACATCCACGGAGGTGGCCTCGACCTGCGGTTCCCGCACCATGAGAACGAGCTTGCCCAGTCCACCGCAGCAGGCGAGGAGTTCGCCAAGTACTGGGTGCACAACGGCCTCGTCACCGTCGGCGGTCAGAAGATGGCCAAGTCGCTAGACAACTCTCTGTATGCCGACGAACTCCTCCGCCGCGTCGGCCCGGCGACCCTGCGTTACTACCTGCTCAGCGCGCACTACCGCAGCGCCTTGGACTATCACCAGGAAGCCCTCGCGCACACCGAAGCTGCGGTCACGAGAATCGCGACCTTCCAGCGCCGCGCACGAACACAGCTCGCGAACACAGCATCCGACGTCCCGAAGCCGCCCATTGCCTTTGCGGCCGCGCTCGACGACGATCTGAATGTTCCAGCGGCGCTCGCGGTATTACACGACCACGTGCGCGCGGGCAACATCGCTCTGGATAACGGCGATGCAGCTGCCGTCATGTCCGCGTACGAATCGGTGCTCGCGATGACCGAAGTGTTAGGAGCCGAGCCCGGCGGCTTCACGACCGCCCCGCGAGCCGACGTGCAGAGCAGCACGATCTCTACCCTCGTCGAGGTCCTGCTCGCGAATCGCTCTCATGCGCGAGACGCAGGAGACTTCTCCACCGCCGACCGCATCCGGAACGAACTGGCTAGTGCTGGGATCGCCATCCAGGACCACACCTCCGGCACCACCTGGACGCAGGCGTAGCCAGCTCGTGCACGATGGCCGAATATTCCCAGTCCGGGGTGATCCGATCAGAGCAGGAGACCGAGTGAAGCGTCCGCCAGACGTCGAACCGTCATAGAGGCAGAGCTGTCTCGCTTGTCCGCCACAGTGTCGGTACCAAGCGAGGCGTCAACCCACGCCTGCACAATGGTAACCGCGGCCGGAGCGTCCAGGTCGGCGGCTAGTGCCGATAGCACGGCCTGCACGACCGGTGCTGCCGGCGCCCCGCTACCGAGCGCCAGGGCACGCCGCCACTGCTTCAACGTGACGAGTGCGGCAGGGAGTTCGGCGTCTGTCCACTCCCAGCTTGATCGGTAGTGGTGCCGCATGAGGGCGAGGCGGATGGCCACAGGGTCCACTCCTTGCTTTCGCAGAGAGGAGACGAAGACCAGGTTTCCGCGCGACTTCGACATCTTCTGGCCGTCGTAGGCAACCATCCCGGCATGGACGAAGGTCTGCGCGAACCGATGCTGTGGATGAATGACATGACCGAGTCCTGCGGACATCTCGTGGTGCGGGAATGCCAGGTCTCGTCCTCCACCCTGTACGTCGAAGGATGGTCCCAGATATTCCTGGGCGATTGTGGTGCATCCGATGTGCCATCCGGGTCGTCCCGGCCCCCACGGACTGGGCCAGGACGGCTCCCCTGGCCGCTCGCCGCGCCAAACCAGACAGTCGAGCGGATCGCGCTTGCCTTTCCGGTCGGGGTCACCACCACGCTCGGCGAAGTCCTTCAGCATCACGTCGCGGTCGAGTGACGATATACGGCCGAAGGATGGGTCGGCAGACACCTCGAAGTAGAGGTCGATCCCCACTCGGTAGATGGAGCCGCGTTCTTTCAACATCTCGATGCGAGAGATGATCTTGGTGACGGTCTCGGCAACCCCGATGTAATGCGCGGGTGGCAGCACGCGTAAGGCTGTCATGTCCTGCCGGAATCGCTCGATCTCGCGTTGTGCGAGATCACTCCAGGGAATGCCTCGCGCGTGGGCGCGTTCCAGCAGCGGGTCATCGACGTCGGTGACGTTCTGAACATAGATGACATCGTGCCCAGCGTTTCGAAGGGCGCGGTTAAGCAGATCGAAGCCGACGTAGGTGGCCGCATGGCCGAGATGAGTGGAGTCGTACGGTGTGATACCACAGACGTACATCCGCGCGGCGTCGTCCGGCCGCAACGTCACCAACGATCGCTTCTCAGTGTCATAGACCGAGACTGCGGGCCCGTGCACATCCAGGCGTGGAATCTCTAAACGGGGCCATGCCAACATGTCGTGGTCCTCGTAGTCGATGAAGCCACACCAGAGGATTCGGCGTGGATTCCTGATCCTGCTGACAGAGTGTCGCGAGGGGTCATGCGGGCGTCCACCCGCGCAGGAATGCCAGCACCTTGGCTTCGGATACCTCACAGGGCCGTAGGTGCTCTGCTTTGCGAGTGCGGTACACGTTGGCGCTGATCAGGTCTTCGCCTCCTAGCTCTTCGGCCGAGATGCTGATGCTCTGGCCCTGCACTCGCGTGGTCCGGGTCAATCCGTATGAGCGACCTTCGTATGCGACGACGGTCCAGCCTTCAGGAACCCGGTCGACCATTGCCCGCAAGCTGGCCGTGGCCTGACTCGCACCATCATGCTCGGGAGGCATCGAGTGGATAGAGCTCGAACTGTGAAAGGCCGGGGCAGAACTCCTCCTCACGGCATGGCTCGTGGAATCGTCCGCGGGCTCTGGGACTCGTGCCTCAGAAGGCATGTGCTCTCCTCCGCAGTTCACTCTGCGGCGCTCAGCGCGACGCGGATGGAGTCGAGAGCCATGTCGAGCGCGATTGCCATGCTGCGCTCGTCCCGTGTGGTCTTGACGAGGAGGTACCCGCCTTGGACAGCCGCCATCAGACCGACGGCGAGTTCCTCAGCATCTGCGTCCGGCCGTAGCTCGCCTGAGTCCTGCATGCGCTCCAGTCCGAGACGGAACCAGTGCTGCCAGACGCTGAATCCTCGCTGGAGATTCTCACGCGCAGTCTCAGACCGGCCAGCGATCTCGCTTGCCAGCGACCCCATCGGACAGCCGTGAGCACCTCGCCAACCACGCACTCCCACCACGATCGCATCCCGCCAACGCTCGAAGCCGCGCATCGTGCGCAGGTCGTCGAGGAATGGTGCCTGCTCGCCAAGCACCCGCTCAATCTGGGCCCTCACGACTGCCTCAACCAACTCGGTCTTGTCCGAGAAGTAGTGGTAAACCTGAGACTTGCCCGTTCCACTGGCCTCTATGACATCGTCAACGCTGGTGGCCTCGACGCCCTGCGAGTACATGAGATCGGCGGCTGCCGCGACGATACGCAGGCGAGTGGCCTCGCCCTTGGCGGTCAGCCGTCGCGGCTTCTTCTCACTCACCGTGCTCCCGATCTGGACTGAACCCGCCAGCCTCGGAGGTCACGATGAGTCCTGCGATCGAGTGGCTCCCGTCCGCGGTTTCTCAGCCGTACCGCCACCTCCCGGTACGTCAACGGCACCTGACGACCGGTCGCGTTCCCACTGCTCAAGAACCGAGTTGATGGCATGACTGATCGAGTGCAGATCGGCTTCGGTGTTCTGAGAGATGTGGAACGTCTCGATGTCTCGCGCACGGTCCCGGTCCGACTCCCGTCGCTGAGTGAGCAGAATCAGCGGTCCCTGCAGAGCCGCGACGATCGCCAGAGCCGTTCCTAGATAGTCCAGCATGGCCGTCGGGTGGGGATAAAAGAGCGGCAGGATAGTGTTCACGACAAACCACGCGAGAATCGCCACCACCAGGATTAGCAGGAACGGCCATGAGCCCGCGACGCTCGCCACCCAGGCAGCGGCCTTGTCTCCGGGGCTCGACCGCGCTTCTCTGAACATGCTGAGTTGGTGCCCGCAGTGCGGGCAAGCGAACATCTCGCGGCCAACGCTGTCGTTGGAGTGGTCGCCCGCCTCCGGCTCGGCGTGGTGTCGAGAAGCGCTGCGGGAGCCAGGGCTATCTCCTGTTCCAGCGTCTGGTGATGGTTCTGTTCGCTCGTCGCGTCTCGGCTCGGTCATCGCTCTCGCTCTCCCCGGGCGCTCTCCCCGGCACTGGCGCGTTCCTGCGCGATTTGCTCACGGAAGCGCGCGTCCTCCTGTTTCACCGCTGTCGCACCGAGCAGGACCTCGTCGATCTCCGCGCCGGGGATGATGACCGCCCCCGATCCGTCGGCGAGAACGTAGTCGCCCGGCATGATGCCGACACCATCCAGCACCACGGGAACGTTCGCCTGGTGTGGAGTGATCAGCGCACCGCCAGCCTCGACCGCCTCCCCGGCGCAGTACGCGGTGAACCCGTACGTTCGAAGCTCGGCGTAGTCCCGGAGCCGGCCATCTGTCAGCACCCCGTCGAGCCCGTAGTGGTGAACGCGGCCAAGCTTCGTTCCACCACCGACCGAGACGCCTGGATGGCCGTTGGTCGCGAGCACGAGGACCTTTCCCTCGGCGTCGTCGCCAACCGCCTCACGGAACAGCGATCGGAAATCGTGTACAGCGGGGTCGACGCTGGCAGCGCAACTGGGGAAGAAGGCGATAGTCACGACTGGTCCGAAGAGGACCCTGCCGGGGGTGGGACTCTCCAGCCCCAGGATGTGCGCACGGTGGCGGTGACGACGACCCAGCGCATCGACCACGTCGGCACAACTGATCTGCTCGGCCTGGGCACGCCGATGCTCGGCACCCCAACCGTTGGCCACACGAGGATCTCCACTCACCGCACATCACGATGCCAGAGTCATTTATGTACTGTCAAGTACGATCTTTGATACCAATGGCGTGAGTATGGGTTGGGAATCTCGCAGCCTGCGATGCCCTAGTTAGGTCCAAGACTGAGGTAGAACTCGTTCTAGAGTGCGCTAAGTCTCCCGCGCATGACGGCGATATCTCCCGCTCGGGAGCTACGACACGTCTCGCCCCCTTCGCCCGCGACTCGACACCGACGCGGCGACCGCGAACTCAGCCACAGGCGGTTAATTGTACTATCTGCTACATTTTTTACTGTGATGCCCGGCGGGAGACCACACACGCGGCAGAAGCCGTGGCAGGCCCTTGGGCGGGGATCCAAGCACCATTGCTGCCGGAGGAGAGGACCAAGAACGCCGACTATGACCACCCCGACTTCACCATGGCGCGACCGGGCGGCCAGTGGGCTGCTCGCCGCGACGCGCTGGGGTAGGGCTGCCCGACTCCCCCTTTGGGGGTCAGCCCCGTGACGTCTCTGGTTCCTAGACCTCGTGGCGCCCCACCAGCGACCGCAATGAGAGGCTGCGCGCCATGACCCGGTCCACGCCTGGCGCGGGTCGGCCGTAGCAGGCATGTATGCCTTCGGCGCGCCTTCAACCAATCATTGCTCGCACTTGCAGCATCCGTGTGCCTATCGCGCCCGTGGCGCATGACTGCGTCAAGCTGATCTTCGTCCGCGCAGGATCTGCGATCGTGCTCAGCGAGTTTGGTGAGAAGCCCGTCTGCGCCGGTGACGTCGTGGCCCTGGGTGCCAACACCCTGTGTGGTGGCGAACCCGAAGATCTTGTCACCGTCACCACGCTCTACCTGGACCGAGACTACGTCGTCGACCAGGTCTTCTGGCAGCATGCCGAGCTGCTTGCAGACCGGCTCGATGCCCATGACTTCGCCGACGAGATCTACTCCGAGTCGGCCCAGATACTCCGCCTCGGAGAGAACCGCACTCGGATGTTCACGCCACTCCTGGACGAGCTGGTCGCGCTCAGTGTTGACGGACCGTGCACCAAGAGGTTCTACCGGACGCAGGCCCTGCTCTTTGCCGTGCTCGATGTCGTGAGCCCGTATGTGAAGACCTCGCCCGTATCACGAACCACGACCCAGAAGAGGACGGGTCGTCCTGGCGCACCACGTTACCGGCGGTTCGCGCCCCTGCGGGCCGAGGCTCGCGAAGCGCTCGACCTGCTTCGCAATGCACCGGCCGAGGACTGGACACTCGGTCGACTCGCCGCCGGAGTACATCTATCGCCCTCACAGCTCGGGCGGATCTTCGTGGACGCTTACGGCAAGACCCCCATGACGTACCTCACTACTGTCCGAGCCGAGCATCTGGCTCGGCTGCTGCGTGAGACTGACCTGTCTATTGAGGCAGCGATGCGCGAAGTGGGGTGGCGCAGTCGCGGTCATGCCGCGCGGATGTTTCGCCACGCCGTAGGTGTCACACCAACTCGCTATCGGCTGATGATCCGGCAGAGAGCGGCCGCCTGATCCTGAAGGTACACATCGCAGCGTCGACGGTACGGATCTCCGCATCCTTCCCGCCTGCTGGCAGGGAACGCGCCAAGGGCTAGTAGTCCGGTGGGGACTCGCCGGGTTCACCGCCGTGCCTGACGGTCAAATGGCTTGTTTCGTTGTCCGTCTGCCGTTGCTGGTTTTCGCGGCGTACCTGATGGTCACCGAGCCTGGTCGGCCCGGTGCTCAGGGTATCGGGAGGACACGCCGATGGCGAAGACACGAGAGCAAGCGCAAGCCGCAAGAGAGGCCAAGCTCGACGAGCTGCACGAGAGCCTGACCGGCGCGGTCGAAGAACTGGTGTCCGGGCCGGATTGGGCGCGCGCGTTGGCGTTCGCGGCCCGGTTCCGATCGAGGAGCTTCAACAACACCCTGCTGATCTGGGTCGCCCACGCGGAAGCATACGAGCAGGGCCGGGTGCCGGAGCCGTTCCCCTCGTACGTGGCCGGCTACAAGCAGTGGCAGGCCCTCGGACGGCAGGTGGAGAAGGGCCAGCCGGGCTACCAGATTCTCGCGCCGGTGACGGGCAGGTTCGCCTCGGCTACACCGCAGGATGCGGAGTCTTGGCGCCGGCTCGGTAAGGGTGAGAAGCCGCGTGCCGGTGAGGTGGTGCGTTCCAAGATGGTCGGCGTCCGACCTACATATGTGTGGGACGCGAGCCAGACCGCCGGTGACCCGATCCCCGAACCCCCGCCACCGCGGCTGCTGGAAGGCGAAGTGCCCGCCGGGTTGTGGGGCGGTCTGGCGGCGCAGGTCGAGGCGGCCGGGTTCGCGGTGCTACGGGTACCGCACGAGGGCATGATCCACGGCGCGAACGGGATGACCGACTACACCGCGAACATTGTGGCGGTGCGGGAGAACATGGATCCCGCCGCGCAGGTCAAGACCCTCGCCCACGAACTCGGCCACGTCCTCCTCCACGGCCCCGACGCCGAGGATGTCCGTCAGCATCGCGGCATCGGCGAGGTCGAAGCCGAGTCCGTGGCGTTGATGGTCGGTGCCGCCCACGGAATGGACACCTCCGGGTACACGATCCCGTACGTGTCGACCTGGGCGACACGGGTCGATGGCATGGAGCCGGTGGAGGTGGTCAAGGCCACCGGGGAACGGGTCCGCAAGACCGCCCTGGCGATCCTGGACCAGCTCGACACCGCGCAAGTCGGTGACGGTACCCCGCCCGGTTTGGACCGGGCGGCGGCCCACCGCGAGACACCCGCGCACGTACCACCGGCACCGGAGCCGGTGCCGTCGCGGCAGGTGGCGTCGCTGCCCGAACCAGGTGCACGCCCCGTCCCGGTGCCACGG
>JBHWSH010000376.1:0-4512 GCA_043427135.1 Marmoricola sp.
CGGACCCAGCCGACGACCTCGACCTCGCCGGGCGGCGGCGCGGGCAGGTCGGTGGGGACCGTGCCGGTGTTGGGGGTCTCGATCCAGCCGCGGTCGACCAGCACCGCGACCCCGTCGTCGGTGACCAGCGGGGTGACGAGGTCGACCCCGCTCTTGCTGTCCCGCGTCTGGTAGCGCAACACCACAGTCGCCGCAGCGTCGTACTCGCCCACCGCCCGGACCCGCAGCCACTCCTGCGCAGGTCGGACCGAGCGCTCGGTCGACATGACGTCCTGGACAGGCGCAGGGTCGGCCTCCAGGTTCGTCCGCGTCCACTCGTTGCGCTGCTCGCGGTCCTCGAGGCGGTCGAACTGCCACTGGCCGAGCAGCACGGCTCCGACGGCCATGACGGCGACGGCGAGCCCGAAGAGGATCCATCGACGACTGAGCACGAACCGCACCGCTCGAATCTAGCCATGCGCCCGTCCCGCATAGACTCCCGGGGTGCAGGCATCTCGAGGACTCGTCGACCGCCACGGGCGGGTTGCGACCGACCTGCGGGTGTCGCTGACCGACCGGTGCAACCTGCGCTGCACCTACTGCATGCCTGCAGAAGGGCTGGACTGGCTGCCGTTGCAGGTGACTCTGACCGACGACGAGGTCGCTAGGCTCGTCGCCGTCGCCGTCACCCTGTTGGGCGTGACCGAGGTCCGGTTCACCGGCGGTGAGCCGCTCGTACGCCGCGGGCTCGCCGACATCGTGCGCCGCACCGCCCAGCTCGCACCGCGCCCCGAGATCTCGCTGACCACCAACGGGCTCGGCCTCGACAAGACCGCCGGAGTCCTGGCAGCGGCGGGGTTGGACCGAGTCAACGTCAGCCTCGACACGCTCGACTCCGAGACGTTCAAGCGGCTCACCCGTCGGGACAGGTACGCCGACGTGGTCGCGGGGCTCGCAGCCGCGGACTCCGCGGGGTTGCGGCCGGTGAAGGTCAACGCCGTGCTGATGCGCGACGTGAACGACCACGAGGCGCCGGCGTTGCTGGAGTGGTGTCTCGAGCGCGGCTACGAGCTCCGGTTCATCGAGCAGATGCCGCTCGACGCCCAGCACGGCTGGCGTCGCGACGAGATGGTCACCGCCGACGAGATCCTCGAGCGGCTTGCGAAGGAGTTCGTCCTGACGCCGCTGTCAGAGCCGCGCGGTTCCGCTCCAGCGGAGCTCTTCGCCGTCGACGGCGGCCCGGGCACCGTCGGAGTGATCGGCTCGGTCACCCGTCCGTTCTGCGGTGACTGCGACCGGGTGCGGCTGACCGCGGACGGCCAGGTGCGCAACTGCCTGTTCGCTCGCGAGGAGTCCGACTTGCGCACGCCGATGCGCGCCGGAGCCAGCGACGAGGAGCTCGCCGCCCTGTGGCGCGCAGCGGTGCTGCCGAAGCGAGCCGGCCATGGCATCGACGACCCGACCTTCCTGCAACCGGCCCGGCCGATGTCCGCCATCGGAGGCTGATCCGCGGTCAGGCGGACCTCAGGGGAGCGATTCGACGTCGCGCAGGAAGCCGCGCGCGGACAGGAACCCCGCCAGCGACTCCCGATGCTCCGAGCACGCCAGCCACTGCTTGCGCCGGTCGGGAGTGTGCAACTTGGGGTTGTTCCACAGAAGGGTCCATTGGGCCGGGGCCGGGCACCCCTTGGCAGAGCAGATCAACGGGACCGCGGTTGATTGGTCCACGTCAGTCCTCGAGTTGTCGGACGTCGCTGGTGAAGACCCCGTTCTCGGGGCCGTCCGGATCCGGAGCGGCACCGCCGTTGGCGATCACCACCGCGATGTAGGGCAGGAAGACCGCGCCGACGAGGAACACCCACATCACCCAGTGACCCATCGTCACCACGGCGAGGATGAAGCACAGGGTCCGGATGAGCATCGAGATCGCGTAGCGACGCTGACGGTGGTCGATGTCCTCGCTGTGCGGGCGAGCGGCCGTGGTGATCCGCACTGGAGCGACCCCTCGACCGTCGTCCTTCCGCCGCATGGCTCAACGGTACGCCGGAACCGGAAAGGACTAGCATCCACCTACGCCGCAGCCGCCGCGCCCATCGCAGGAGGAACGTCATGAGCAACCGCACCTATCGAGTCACCGAGATCGTCGGCACCTCTCCGGAGGGGATCGACCAGGCGATCCGCAACGGCGTCGAGCGCGCCGCCAAGACGCTGCGGCACGTGGACTGGTTCGAGGTGACCCAGGTGCGTGGACAGGTCAAGGACGGTCACGTCGAGCACTTCCAGGTCGGGCTCAAGATCGGTTTCCGTCTCGAGGACGACGACTGAGCCGGTTCAGCAGACAGCCCGACCGGTGGCTTGGGACAATGGGGCATGCCTCCTCGTCGTCTCGTGATCATGCGGCATGCGCAGGCCGAGCCCTACGCGGAGTCGGACAAGGCGCGCAAGTTGCGTGCGAGCGGTCGTGCCGAGGCGGAGGCTGCCGGTCGTTTCTTCGCCGACAACGGTCTGGACATCGACCGCGCGCTGGTCTCGTCCGCCGCGAGGACCAAAGAGACCTGGGAGCAGCTCCGCGCCGCCGGCGGGTTCGATGTCGAGGCCCAGTTCGACGACGCGCTCTACAACAGCGATGTCGACACCGTGTTGACGGTGCTCCGCGCCTGTCCGGACGACGTCCGCACCCTGCTCTACCTGGGGCACAACCCTTGCGCGGCGTACCTCGCCTCGATCCTCGACGACGGGGGAGCCGACCCGGACGCGATGCGCGGCCTGCTGACCGGTTTTCCCCCCGCCGCGTTCGCGGTCTTCGAGGTGCCGGGCTCCTGGTCCGAGCTGGCTCCCGGCATGGCCCGGCTGGTGCTCAGCAGGGCGTGACCGGAGGTCAGCGGACCGGAGGCGCGGGTGTGATGATGCCGGCCTCGGCGTCGGCAGCCTCGACCTCCTCGCGGCTGATCCCCAACAGGTAGATGATCGCGTCGAGAAACGGGACGTTGACCGTGGTGTCGGCGGCTCGTTGCACGATCGGCTTGGCGTTGAAGGCGACACCGAGCCCGGCTGCGGACAGCATGTCGAGGTCGTTGGCACCGTCGCCGACGGCGACCGTCGCGGCCAACGAGATCCCGGCCTGCTCCGCGAACCGACGGAGGGCGTCGGCCTTGCCGGGCCGGTCGACCACGGGCCCGACGATGCGCCCGGTGAGCTTGCCGTCGACGACCTCGAGCTCGTTGGCCGCCGCGTAGTCGATCCCGAGGTCCGCGGCCAGACGGTCGGTGATCTGGGAGAAGCCCCCGGACACGATCGCGAACCGGTAGCCGAGCCGCTTCAGCGTGCGCACCAGCGTGCGGGCCCCCGGGGTGAGGACGAGGTTCTCGTAGACGACGTCCAGCGCGGACGCGTCGAGGCCTTCCAGCAGGGCCACCCGCTCGCGCAGCGACTGCTCGAAGTCCAGCTCGCCACGCATCGCGGCCTCGGTCACCCGGGCGACCTCGCCGAGACACCCCGCCCGATCGGCCAGCATCTCGATGACCTCGCCCTGCACGAGCGTGGAGTCGACGTCCATGACGATCAGCCGGGCGCCGTGCCGCAGGATGTCCGAGGGCTGGACGGCGACGTCGACCTCCTGGCGGGCCGCCTCTTCTGCCAGCACCAGCCGCAGGCCCCCGGGGTCGGCACCGGACACGTGCAGGTCGATCGCGGTGACGGGGTAGCGCGCCATCCGCTCGATCCGGTCGATGTTGGCCCCGACGTCCGCGATGCGCCCTGCGATCGCCGAGACGGCATCTGCGCCGAGCGGTGCACCGAGCATGGTCACCCGGACGCGGCCCGCCCGTCGCGCGGTGTTGTCACCGTGACCCTTGTCGACGGTGACCTCCATGTCGAGCTCCGCCGCGGAGTCCTCCAGCGCCTTGGCGAGGTTCTTCCACCCCCGCGGGGCGGTGACCAGCACACCGAGGATGAGTCGACCGCGCAGCACGATCTGCTCGATGTCCACCACCTCGACCGCGTAGGAAGCGAGGGTGGCGAAGAGTCCCGCGGTGACGCCGGGCCGGTCGACGCCGGTCAGCGTGATCAACAGCGTCTTGGGGGCCCCAGCATCGGGCGCCGCATCTGTCGCAGTGTCCATCGCGAGGCAGGCTACCGTTCCCAGGGGTGTTCCACCGCGGCGACCAAGGCTCGTCGCGCCGCCTGGTCGAGCGGATCCAGTGCCCTGCGGCGCGCGTCCGCTTCGTGAGCGGCCACCGCTCCGCCGTCGTCGGCGAGCGCAAGGCCCACGATCCGGCGGCAGCGCATGCCCGCCGCGAGCATGCGTTCGGCGCGGGAGGACAGTCCCGCAGGCAGGTCGTCTAAGACTTGGGTGCGCCGGTCCATGAGCGCGTCGGCGACCTCGGGCCGCCACCGGGCGACGTCGAGCGCGGCGAGAGCATCGGCGGCCCGCGGGAGAGCCTGACGCAGCGCGATGTCGGCCTCGGCCAAGTCGGGCACCTGCCGACGCGTCTGCGCCGGGAGGCATTGCCAAAGGACGCCGGCGCCCGCCCG
>JBHWSH010000377.1:0-3811 GCA_043427135.1 Marmoricola sp.
ATGGCCGCGGTCTTCCGCAGCCAGGTGCTGGCCGCCTCGGACGGCACCCCGCGGATGCAGGAGATCGCTCGAGCGGTGCAGGAGGGCGCCAACGCCTACCTGGCACGCCAGTTCCGCACGCTCGCGATCTTCGTCGTGATCGCCTTCCTGGTGCTGCTGGCGCTGCCCGCGGCCGACCTCGGCGTGCGGCTGGGCCGCTCGATCTTCTTCGTGCTCGGCGCGGGCTTCTCCGCAGCCATCGGCTACCTGGGCATGTCGCTGGCGGTGCGCGCCAACGTACGCGTCGCCTCCGCCGCGGAGACCGAGGGCCGCGAGTCCGCGATGACCGTGGGCTTCCGCACCGGCGCCTTCGTCGGCATGACCACCGTCGGCCTGGGTCTGCTGGGCGCCAGCTCGGTGGTGCTGATCTTCCGCGACGAGGCCGCCCACGTGCTGGAGGGCTTCGGCTTCGGCGCCGCGCTGCTCGCGATGTTCATGCGGGTCGGCGGCGGCATCTTCACCAAGGCCGCCGACGTCGGCGCGGACCTGGTCGGCAAGGTCGAGAACAACATCCCCGAGGACGACCCCCGCAACGCCGCCACCATCGCCGACAACGTCGGTGACAACGTGGGCGACTGCGCCGGCATGGCCGCCGACCTCTTCGAGTCGTACGCCGTCACGCTCGTCGCCGCGCTGATCCTCGGCTCTGCGGCGTTCGGCGAGAAGGGCTTGGTCTTCCCGCTGCTCATCCCCGCCCTGGGCGCCCTGACCGCGATCCTCGGAGTCTTCATCACCCGGCCCCGAGCCGGCGAGAACGGCCTGACCACGATCAACCGGTCCTTCTACATCTCCGCGGTCATCTCCGCGGTCCTCAGCACCATCGCGGCGCTGGTCTACCTGCCCTCGACGTTCGAAGAGCTCGGCATGGGCGGTGTCAGCGACGGCAACCCGCAGGTGATCGCCATCGTCGCGGTGCTCATCGGCATCGTGCTCGCCGCGGTCATCTTGTCGCTGACGGGTTACTACACCGGCACCGAGCACCGTCCGGTGCAAGACGTCGGCAAGACCTCGCTGACCGGTGCCGCCACCGTCATCCTGTCCGGCCTGGCGATCGGCTTCGAGTCCGCGGTGTTCACCGCGCTCGTGATCGCCGCTGCCGTGTTCGGCGGGTTCCTGCTGGGCGGTGCGAGCCTGATCGTGTCGCTCTTCGCGGTTGCGCTGGCCGGCTGCGGTCTGCTCACCACGGTCGGCGTCATCGTCGCGATGGACACCTTCGGTCCGGTCTCCGACAACGCCCAGGGCATCGCCGAGATGTCCGGCGATGTCGACGAGAAGGGCGCCGAGATCCTCACCGAGCTCGACGCCGTCGGCAACACCACGAAGGCGATCACCAAGGGCATCGCGATCGCGACCGCCGTACTCGCGGCGACCGCGCTGTTCGGCTCCTACCTGGACGCGATCGCCGGTGCGCTCGCTGATGCCGGCGAGCAGCTGGACTTCAGCGACTTCGCGGTCTTCAGCCCCGACGTCCTGGTCGGCCTGATGATCGGTGCCGCAGTGGTGTTCCTCTTCTCCGGCTTCGCGATCAGCGCGGTCGGCCGTGCTGCCGGCGCGGTCGTCTTCGAGGTGCGCCGTCAGTTCCGCGAGATCCCCGGGATCATGGAGGGCACTGCTCGTCCGGAGTACGGCAAGGTCGTCGACATCTGCACGCGCGACTCGCTGCGCGAGCTGGCCACGCCCGGCATCCTCGCGATCTTCACTCCGATCGCGGTCGGCTTCGGGCTGGGGGTCGCGCCGTTGGCCGGCTTCCTCGCCGGTGCCATCGGGGCGGGCACGCTGTTGGCGGTCTTCCTCGCCAACGCAGGCGGTGCGTGGGACAACGCCAAGAAGCTCCTCGAGGACGGCAGTTACGGCGGCAAGGGCTCGCCCGCGCACGACGCCACCGTCATCGGCGACACCGTCGGCGACCCGTTCAAGGACACCGCCGGACCGGCGATCAACCCGCTGCTCAAGGTGATGAACCTCGTCTCGTTGCTCATCGCCGGCGCGATCGTCCAACTGAGCATCGGCCAGGACCAGAACGACGCAATGCGGATCGTGATCGCGTTGGTCGCGGTCGCGATCATCGCGGCAGCGATCGTCATCACCCGGCGTCGCCCGGTGGCGTTCAGCGAGGAGGACCTGGCCCGCGCCGAGCACCGCGTCTGACCCACCCGCGCCGCGAGTCGGCGCCAGTTCGTCAGGGAGGCCCGTCGGTTCGCCGGCGGGCCTCCTGTCGTACTCCCCTCGGCGCGACGGGTGAGAGGCTGCAGCCGTGTCCCGAGACCTGCTCGCTCCCGAACTCGTCGATCGCCTCCGCGACGCGCTGCTGACCGCCGGGTTCTCCTACGACGGCGTGGCCGGCGTACTCGGTGAACGGGCGCATGCGGCGCTGTCCCGCAACGAGACCACCCCCGGTCTGCGCGCGACGGCGGGCGGCTCGCCGCTCGAGACGTTGGTGCGGCTGTGGCCGTTGCAGGCTGCGGTCTCACTCGACGCAGCCGAGCGTGCGCTGCCGGGACTGGTCGACCCGCTCAGCGTCGCCGGCGTCCTCGAACGCTCGGTGGGCATTGTGCGGGCGCGCATCGACATCCGGCCGTACGCCGACGACAGCCACGACTGGTGGGTGGCCAGCGACCTGACGCCCGGGCTCGACGGGTCCGCCACGCGGGTCAGCGCTGATCATGTGCTCGGGATCAGCTCGGCCTCGACCTCGCTCGCCCAGTTGACCGTACGCCGACCGGTCGGGCGAGCGCTCGACCTCGGCACCGGCTGTGGCGTCCAGTCGCTCCATCTCGCCGAGCACGTCGGCCACGTCGTCGCCACCGACGTCAACGAGCGGGCGCTCGCGATGACGCGGCTCAACGCCCGACTCAACGAGGTAGAGGTCGACGTGCGCTCCGGGAGTCTCTACGAGCCGGTCCGCGGCGAGCGCTTCGACCTGGTCGTGACGAACCCGCCGTTCGTGGTGTCGCCCGGTACCGGCGAGCTCCTGGTCTACCGCGACTCCGGCCTGCCCGGCGACGAGATGGTGCGCCGGGTGGTCACGGGCCTGCCCGGCGTACTCGCGCCCGACGGAGTCGGACAGGTGCTCGCCAACTGGGTGCACACCGAGGACCGCCCGTGGGACGACCGGCTGCACACGTGGCTCGACGGCACCGGTTGCGACGCCTGGGTGGTGCAGCGGGAGGTCGCCGACCCGGCGCAGTACGTCGAGCTGTGGCTGCGCGATGCCGGACACGACCGCTCCCCGGACTATGCCGCGAGGTACGACGCGTGGCTGGGCTGGTTCGAGGACCAGGGCATCACCGGGGTGGGCTTCGGGTGGATCACACTGCGTCGCACGGATCGAGCCGATCCGGCCGTCGTGGTGGAGGAGTGGCCCTATGAGATCGAGCAGCCGCTCGGACCAGAGATCGAGTCGTGGCTCGAGCGCACGGATCGGCTCGTCCGGCTGGGCGACGACGCGCTGCTTGCGACCGCATGGCGAACCCGTGACGACGTACGCCAGGAGACGCTCGGTGCGCCGGGGGCCGAGGATCCGGAGACGATCGTGCTGCGCCAGCAGCGTGGGATGCGACGGGCACGTCAAGCGGACACGGTCGAGGCGGCGCTGGTCGGCGCGAGCGACGGTGAGCTCACCGCCGGGCAGATCCTCGACGCCTTGGCGGACCTGCTCGACGTCGAGGACTCGGCCGCGTTGCGCGCCGAGCGGGTGCCGGCGATCCGCGATCTCGCCGCCACCGGCTTCCTCACCTAGCGCGAGCCGGCGCCAGTTCGGCTTCTCGAAGTG
>JBHWSH010000378.1:0-14852 GCA_043427135.1 Marmoricola sp.
GCGTCGTAGTCGCCCTCGCCCGGGCCGCCATCTCGGCCCCCGCCCGCGCCCGAGCCGCGAGCCCGCCGATCTGCCATGGGCCGAACGGTACCCGGGCCGCGAGCCGGTCCCGCAGCCGCGGCGCGCCGTGACTGCCGTGACCGCTGGGGCTGGTGATACTGAACGTCACGACACTCTATGTCCGAAAGGTCCGCGCATGCCGCCCGTCACTTCCCCCGGGGCGCCCTTCGATCTCACGCTGCAGCGACCCCAGTTGGCTCGCGTCCGGTTCCGGCGGGCACTGGTGCTCCTGGCGATGACGCTGCTGCTCCCGGGCTCGGCTCAACTCGTCGCCGGCCGCAAGGACATCGGACGCCTCGCCCTGCGGATCTGGCTCGGGCTGGTCGCCGTGGTGGCGCTCGTGCTGACGATCAGCTGGTTCTGGCACGGCTTCGCGTTTCGGCTGGGTGCGAGCACCTTCGCGCTCGGGGTGGTGCGGTTGGTGCTGACCGGCGTCGCCATCGGGTGGGCGCTGCTGTTCATCGACGCGTGGCGCCTCGGCCGCCCCCTGGAGCTCGAACGCCGCCAGCGACTGGCCGTCGTCGGACTCAACGGCGTGCTGTGCTTCGGAGTCGCCGGGGCACTGTTGTTCACCTCCCACGTCGTGGGCGTTCAGCGCAACTTCATCACCGCGGTCTTCGGCGACGGGATCGCCAGCGCGTCCGAGCACGGCCGCTACAACGTCCTGCTCATCGGGGGCGACGCCGGCAGCGACCGCTGGGGTCTGCGCACCGACTCCCTCACCGTGGCCAGCATCGACGAGGAGACCGGCAAGACCGTGCTCTTCGGGCTGCCGCGCAACATGACGAACTTCCCGTTCCCCGAGGGGTCGGTGCTGCACGAGCAGTTCCCCGCGGGCTACGACTGTGAGGGCTGCGCGCTCAACAGCCTGGCGACTTGGGCTGCGGACAACCGCGAGCTCTTCGCCGGTTCGGCCGCCCCGGGTGTCGACGCGACCATCCAGGGTGTCGAGGGGATCACGGGCCTCAAGATCAACTACTACGCGCTGGTCAACATGGAGGGCTTCCGGAGCCTGGTCACCGCGATGGGCGGATTGACCCTCAACGTGCGCGACCGCATCCCGATCGGGCTGCCGATCACGGACTACATCGAGCCGGGGGTGCGGCGACTGAACGGATTCGAGACCTTGTGGTTCGTCCGGTCGCGCGAGTCGGCCGACGACTACTCCCGCATGGCGCGGCAGAAGTGCGTGCTCAACGCGATGCTGCAGCAGCTCTCCCCGCAGACGGTGCTCACGAAGTTCGAGGGCCTCGCGGCCGCTGGTCAGGACCTCGTCCAGACCAACCTGCCTGCCTCCGAGCTCGCGGAGTTCGCCGAGCTGGCACTGAAGGCGCGCGAGCACAGCCTGGCCACGGTCTCGTTCGTCCCGCCGACCATCAACACCGCCGATCCCGACATCGACAAGATCCGCACGATGATCGCCGACGCGATCGAGAAGTCCGAGGTGACCGGCGAGCCGGCGTCCAAGCGGCCGAAGCGGGCAGGGGGCAAGGGGTTCACCACCAAGCAGGGTCAACCCACGACCGGCGGATCGGTCGGCAGCCTGTCGAGCGGCTACGCGGCCAACCAGTCGCAGAACCTCTCCCGCGTGTGCTGAACCGGCGCGGCTAGGGTCGAGCGCGTGCTCAGCCACCACTCGCCCTCCCGCGGGGCCGACCCGACGGTCCGGGTCGTGGCGGTCGTCGTCACCTGGAACCGCCGCGCCCTGCTCGAGCGGATCCTGCGGGCCGTCGACGCTCAGGACCGGCGCTGCGACGAGGTGGTCGTGGTCGACAACGCCTCCACCGACGGCACCCTGCAGCTGCTCGAGGAGCTCGGTGACGAGCTGGCCACCCCCCTGCACGTCGTCGCGCTGACCCGCAACACCGGCGGAGCAGGCGGCTTTCACGCGGGCATGGGCGCCGCGCTCGAGCGCGGCGCCGACCTGCTCTGGCTGATGGACGACGACGGCCTCCCGCCGGCCACCTGTCTCTCCATGCTGATGGCGCACCTGGACCGCTACGACTTCGTCGGCCCCGCCGTGGTCGCCGAGCACGACCCGTCCCGGTTGTGCTTCCCGATCCGTCTGCCCGGCACGGCCACGGTCGTCCACGACCTCGCCGACGTCGAGGCAGTCGCGCACGACGGGGTGGTCGAGGACGTCGTCATCCCGTTCAACGGCGTCCTCCTCACCCGCGAGCTGGTCGAGCGCATCGGCCTGCCCCGCGAGGAGTTCTTCATCTGGGGCGACGACGTGGAGTACCTCTGGCGGGCCAAGCGAGCCGGCGCGCGTGTCGCGACCGTCGTCGGCAGCCACTTCCGGCACCCCGCGACCGACGACCTCGGCACGCCGATGATCTTCGGGCGCACCACCTACAACCACTCGCCCTCGGATCTCAAGCACTACTGCATGGTGCGCAACAACGTCACCAACCTGAGGGCGTACGTCGGAATGCTCGGCGTGCTGGCGTTCCTGGTCAAGACGGTGTGGTTCTACCTCTTCACCCGCCCCCAGCCGGGCCGGCTGGCGCTGAGCGCCTCGGCTCTCTGGGCCGCGGCGCGCCGGGACTTCACCGGACACGAGAGGTTCCTGTCGTGACCGCGCACGCAGGCGCAGCTCCCACCGCCGCGGTCGTGGTGGTCACCTACAACCGGGCCGACCTGCTCGAGCGCAGCCTCGCCGGTCTCGAGCGGCTCCGTCGTACGCCGGATGCGGTGATCGTCGTCGACAACGCCTCCTCTGATCGCACCGCCGACGTGCTGGCCGCAGCGGATGGCCTGCCGCTGCAGGTGATCCGGCCCGAGGACAACCTCGGGGGAGCCGGCGGATTCCACCTGGGGGTGCAAGCGGCGTACCGCCAGGGGTTCGACCGGATCTGGCTCATGGACGACGACGTCGTGCCCGCGCCCGACTGCCTCGACGTGCTGCTCGCTCATCCGGGACCAGCTTTGATGGCGGTGCGGGAGGATCTGGCCGGACGGCTGTGCGAGAAGGCGGCGACCGTCTTCGACCTGCGCAACCCGCTGGCGGTGCGACCCAAGCGCGAGATGCTCGAGGACCGCTATCCCGACCGGGGGGCGATGCGAGCGAGGTGCCCCTGCAGAACGTCGCGTTCGAGGGGTTCATGGTCTCCCGGGAGGTCGTGTCCCGGGTGGGACTTCCGGACCCGGGCTTCTTCATCTTCTACGACGACGTCGACTACGCCGTGCGCATCCGCCGCGCCGGCTTCCCCATCGTCGGCGTCCGCGACGCAATCCTCGTGCGCCAGCTCGACTTCGACCAGCAGCACGACATGCGGTCGTGGAAGGGCTACTTCATGTACCGCAACCTCTTCGTCGTCCATCAGCGGTACGGCGAGAACGCGCTGGTCCGGCTCAAGCCGCTGCTGATCACCCTCGCGGTGCTGCTGTTGGCGCCTCTGCGCGGAGGGCTGCCCGAGGCACGCAACGTGCTCCGCGCCGTACGCGACGCACCGAGGCTGGCGCGGACCTCTCCGCCCGGGCCGCCACCGATAGACTCGAACGGCTCCGCTCCTCCCACGTCCGAACCATCAACCTCTGAACGGGAGAACCCTGCGTGAACCCCGACCTGGTCGTCGTCGGGTCCGGCTTCTTCGGGCTGACGATCGCCGAACGCTGCGCCAACGAGCTGGGCCTGCGGGTGCTCGTCCTGGAGCGCCGGCACCACATCGGCGGCAACGCCTACAGCGAGCCCGACCCTGACACCGGCATCGAGGTGCACGTCTACGGCGCCCACCTGTTCCACACTTCCAACGAGCGCGTGTGGGAGTACGTCAATCGGTTCACCAGCTTCACCGGCTACCAGCACCGGGTCTTCGCAAACGTGGGCGGGCAGGTCTACTCGTTCCCGATGAACCTCGGGATGATCGGCCAGTTCTTCGGCCGGTACTTCACCCCCGACGAGGCGCGCGCGCTCATCGCCGAGCAGGCCAGCGAGATCGCGACCGCCGATGCGACCAACCTCGAGGAGAAGGCCATCTCGCTGATCGGGCGGCCGCTCTACGAGGCGTTCGTCAAGGGCTACACCGCCAAGCAGTGGCAGACCGACCCCAAGGACCTCAGCGCCGACATCATCACGCGGCTGCCGGTCCGCTACACCTTCGACAACCGCTACTTCAACGACAAGTACGAAGGCCTCCCCGTCGACGGTTACACCGCCTGGCTGGAGCGGATGGCCGACCACCCCAACATCGAGGTCCGGTTGGAGACCGACTTCCTGCAGCACCGCGAGGAGTACGTCGGCAAGGTCCCGGTCGTCTACACAGGGCCCGTCGACGAGTACTTCGGCCACAGCGAGGGCCGGCTGTCGTGGCGCACCGTCGACCTCGAGCGCGAGGTCAAGGATGTCGACGACTTCCAGGGCTGCGCGGTGATGAACTACAACGACGAGGACGTGCCCTACACGCGCATCCACGAGTTCAAGCACTTCCACCCCGAGCGCACCTACCTGCCCGGCAGGACCGTGATCGTCCACGAGTACTCCCGGTTCGCCACCGACGACGACGAGCCGTACTACCCGATCAACACCGCGGAGGACCGCGCCAAGTTGCTGCGCTACCGCGAGCTGGCCAAGGCCGAGCCCGACGTGCTGTTCGGCGGTCGGCTCGGCACCTACAAGTACCTCGACATGCACATGGCGATCGGCTCGGCGCTGTCGATGTTCGACAACAAGCTCAAGCCGCACTTCGCCGAGGGTGCCGCGCTCGAGGGCGGAGGCTTCGAAGGATGAGCACGACCCGCCTCAGGGCCGCGGGCACCGCGTCGCGGCTGCTCCAGCGTCAGATCCTGCCGCTCGACCGCGACAACGACGTCTTCCCGTTGTACGTCGACCTCGAGGACGTGCGCCTCGACGCCGACCGCTACGACATCGGCGGCAGCAAAGCCGCCAAGGACCTCAACAACGCGGCGATCCGGCAGACGACCTCGACCGGACGGCAGCTGCACCCCGAGCAGATCGTCTCCCGCACCGAGCTGCGTCTCGAGCCCTCCCAGGTGCTCTCGTTCGGCACCTACTTCAACGCCTTCCCCGCCTCCTACTGGCGCAGGCACACGGTCGTCGACGACGTCACCCTGACGATCTCCGCGGTCGGGAAGGGCACCACGGTCACGGTCTACAAGTCGATGGCGCGCGGTCACTCCCAGCGGGTCGAGGCCGCCACCGTCGAGGGTGCGGAAGCCACCTTCACCTTCGAGCTCACGCTGAAGCCCTTCGTCGACGGCGGCTGGTACTGGTACGACGTGGTCGGGGGCAACGACGGCGGCAGCATCGTTTCGGCCGAGTGGACGGCGCAGGTGCCGGCCGACCGGGTCGACCACGGCACCGTCGACATCTGCATCACGACGATGAACCGCCCCGACTTCTGCGCCAAGCTGCTGACGCAGATCGGCGAGGACGATGCGCTCGCGCCGTACCTCGACTCGGTCATGGTGATGGAGCAGGGCAAGGACCACGTCACGGAGTCGGAGCACTTCCCCGATGCGCAGAAGGCGCTGGGGGAGCGGCTGCGGATCATCGTCCAGGCCAACCTCGGCGGCTCCGGCGGTTATGCGCGCGGTCAGCTCGAGAGCGTCCGCAAGGGCACCGCGACCTACGCGCTGATGATGGACGACGACGTGGTGTGCGAGCCCGAGGGCATCATCCGCGCGGTCACCTTCGGCGACCTCGCCAAACGGCCGACGATCGTCGGCGGGCACATGTTCAACATCTACAAGCGCTCCCAGCTGCACTCGTTCGGCGAGATCGTGCAGCCGTGGCGGTTCTGGTGGCAGACCCGCCTCGACGGCTACAGCCAATGGGACTTCGGCGCGCGCAACCTGCGCTCGGCACGCTGGCTGCACAAGCGGGCCGACGTGGACTTCAACGGCTGGTTCATGTGTCTGATCCCGCGCACCGTGCTGCAGGAGATCGGGCTGTCGTTGCCGCTGTTCATCAAGTGGGACGACAGCGAGTTCGGCCTGCGCGCCAAGGAGGCCGGCTACCCGACGGTGTCCTTCCCCGGGGCGGCGGTGTGGCACGTGCCGTGGACCGACAAGAACGACGGCGTCGACTGGCAGAGCTACTTCCACCACCGCAACCGCATCATCGCCGCCCTGCTGCACTCGCCGTACGAGCGCGGCGGACGGATGGTGCGCGAGAGCTTCAACCACCAGATCAAGCACCTGGCCTCGCTGCAGTACTCCACCGCCGAGCTGCGGCACCGGGCGATGGAGGACGTGCTCGCCGGGCCCTACTCGCTGCACGGCGAGCTGGCCACCAAGCTGGGCGAGGTCAACGCCTTCCGCAAGCAGTTCGTCGACGCGCAGCTGCACGCCGACCGAGACGAGCTCCCGCCCGTACGCCGCAAGAAGCCGCCGAAGAAGGGCAAGTCCGACATCGAGATCCCGGGGCGACTGAGCACCTTGATCTCGGCGGGCCTGGCACCGATCCGGCAGTTGCGTCCGGTGCGTCCGCTGTCGCGGGAGTACCCCGAGAGCGAGCTCACCGCGATGGACGCAGCCTGGTTCAACCTCGTCAAGTACGACTCCGCGGTCGTGTCGATGAACGACGGCACCTCCGTGGCGCTCTACCGCCGCGAGCCTGAAAGGTACCGCGACCTCCTCAAGCGGACCGTCGACATCCACCGCCGCTTCCACAACGAGTGGCCGCAGCTCGCCCAGCAGTACCGCGCTGCCCTGGCCGACATCACCTCTCCAGAGACGTGGGAGCAGACCTTCCAGGCCGCCAACGAGGACCGCACGTGACGCAGGGCCCGGACAGCGCCCGCCGACCCGCCGGCGGCCCGGTCGAGCACGTGGTGGACCCGAGCTGGGTCCCCGACGCTCCCCTGACGTCGCCCAGCGCGCACGGCGGCCTGCTGGAGGTCTTCCGCCGCCGCTACCTGCTGCGGCTCCTGGTGCGCAAGGAGATCCAGGCGCGCTACAGCGGATCGTTCCTGGGGATGATCTGGTCCTACATCCAGCCCGGCGTGCGCTTCGCGATGTTCTTCTTCGTCATCGGCATGATCCTCAACCTCCGGTCGCACACGGAGTGGTTCGGCATCCACATGTTCGCCGGCTTCGTGTTCGTGCACTACTTCACCGAGACCTTCGGCGCGGGCACCCGGTCGATCATGCGCAACAAGGCGATCTTGAAGAAGATGGCGATGCCGCGGGAGATGTTCCCGGTGGCGTCCATGCTGGTCTCGGCCTTCCACGTCATCCCCGGGCTCGTGATCATGGTGACCGCTTGCCTCGCGGTGGGCTGGCGACCGGATGCGGTCGGGCTGGCGGCCGGCCTGCTGGGGTTCTCGATCATCGCGGTGTGGGGGACCGCCCTGGCGCTGGTCTTCAGCGCCGCCAACGTGTTCTTCCGCGACTTCGGCAACATCGTCGGCACGCTGACCACGTTCGTCACGTTCTCGGCGCCGATGATCTACCCCTACAGCTTCGTCGACCAGCGATTCGGCCGCTTCGCGGAGTTCTACCTCTACAACCCCATCGCCGAGGCCGTGCTCCTGTCGCAGCGGGCATTCTGGGTGGGAGCAACGAGCGACCCCGCCGAAACAATCCGCACCGAGCTGCCCTCCAACCTGTGGGAGCTCGGCTTCATCCACCTCGCGGTCGCACTCGTCGCCCTGGTCGTCGCTCAAGTGATCTTCAGCCGCCTGGAGAACAAGTTCGCGGAGCGCCTGTGACCGAGTCGATCGTGGTGGACCACGTCAGCAAGCGCTTCACGATGCGCTACCACCGCACCCTGAAGCAGATGAGCGTCGCGCTGATGCGCGGCCAGAAGGTGAGCGACA
This sequence comes from Marmoricola sp., assembly GCA_043427135.1. Lineage (GTDB taxonomy): Bacteria > Actinomycetota > Actinomycetes > Propionibacteriales > Nocardioidaceae > Marmoricola_A. The sequence continues at coordinate 7,842 of JBHWSH010000378.1, forward strand.
GCTTCCTCGCCCTCGACGACGTCGGCTTCACCATCCAGCAAGGCGAGTCGGTAGGCCTCATGGGCCTGAACGGCTCGGGCAAGTCCACCTTGCTGAAGGTGATCAACGGCGTGATGAAGCCCGACTCCGGCAAGGTGCTGACGCGCGGTCGCATCGCCGGACTGATCGCGACCGGCGCCGGCTTCCACCCACAGCTCACCGGACGCGAGAACATCCTGCTCAACGCCGCCATCCTCGGCATGACCGAGGCGGAGACCAAGCGGAAGTTCGACCAGATCATCGAGTTCGCCGACATCGGCAAGTTCTTGGAGACCCCGGTCGGCCACTACTCCTCCGGCATGTTCTCCCGGCTCGGCTTCGCGGTCGCGGTCCACACCGACTCTGACATCTTCCTCGTCGACGAGGTCCTCGCGGTGGGAGACAAGCCCTTCAAGAAGAAGTGCATCGCGCGCATGGAGGAGATCAAGGCCGAGGGGCGCACGCTGATCTACGTCAGCCACTCGGCGCCCTCGGTGAAGCGGATGTGCGAGCGGGTGCTGGTGCTCGAGAAGGGGGTCCTCGGCTACGACGGGCCGACCAAGGAAGGCATCCGCTACCTCAAATACGACAACGATCCGGACGACGTGGCCTCGGAGAACGAGGACGACGACGAGTCCGACGCCGAGTTCGGCGCCGATATCTGAACCCTTTCGTGATCGGTTCGTGACCTGCGCGCTGAATATTGTCGATTTCGCAAAATTACAGTGTTGTAGTTCGGCCGAACGCCTTGCAGGGCCCTGTTACTGGTGTGACATTTGTGGTCGTCCGTGACCGCCACGCCGTGGCCGAACCTGCTGGGGAGCCCTGTTCTCGATGGTCGACAACCGCGCCCGATTCGTCCTGCTGTGTCAGCAGACGCTCGCTCTGGCGGTGGTGGTCGCCTTCGCGGTCTCGGGTCTCGGCGTGGCCGAGCTCCGGATCGTGGGCCCGGGCCAGGAGGCGGCCGCGGGGCAGCAGCCGGCCCCAGGTGCCCTCGTCTCGTCCGAGCCCGTCGAGCCCGAGGTCCGCACCGTCCCCCTGGACGGAGTGGACCGTCGTGGACTCCGTGCCCTGCCCGGCAACGTCGGCGGCGGCGCTCGAGCGGCTGACCGCGGCAACGTGCTCAGCGCACCGCAGACCGTCTCGGGCTACGCCACCGTCGGCCTGACCTGGGCCGGCGGCGCCGGATTGACCCACGACGACGTGGCCGCGGAGCTGCGGACCAAGACCGACGGCACCTGGTCGCAGTGGCAGGAGATGCACTACGACGAGAACCACCAGGCCGATCCCTCCGAGGGCGAGTCCCTGCGCGACGGCACCGAGCCCGTCGTGGTCGGCGCCGTCGACCGCATCCAGGTCCGCGTCGTCACGGCCGGCAGCGAGACCCTTCCCGACTTGGCGCTGTCCATCATCGACCCCGGCGAGACCGAGGTCGCGGTGGGCCAGCCCGCGGCACAGCCCACCGCAGCACCCGACGCCGACGCGGCGGCCCTCGCGGCCGCCGTACCCGCTGCTCGATCATCGGTCGCGCAGCCGGCGATCTTCACGCGAGCGCAGTGGGGCGCCGACGAGCGCATGCGCGACAAGAAGTCGCTGCGCTACGGCACGATCAACGCCGGGTTCGTGCACCACACCGTCAACGCCAACGACTACACCAAGGCGCAGGTGCCGGCGATCATCCGCGGCATCTACGCCTTCCACACCAAGTCCCGCGGGTGGAGCGACGTCGGCTACAACTTCCTCGTCGACCGCTTCGGCCAGATCTGGGAGGGCCGCTACGGCGGCATCGACAAGGCCGTCGTCGGCGCGCACACGCTGGGCTACAACGACTACGCCTTTGCGATGTCGGCGATCGGCAACTTCGACACGACCAAGCCGCCGGCGGTCATGCTGGAGGCGTACGGCGCGCTGATGGCGTGGAAGCTGTCCCTGCACGGCGTCGACGCGTCGTCCAGCCGCCAGAAGGTCGGCAAGGGCAGCTTCGCCGCGATCAGCGGACACCGTGACGCCGGCTCGACCGCGTGCCCCGGACGCTACCTCTACGACCAGCTGCCCACGATTCGCAAGTCCGCAGCCGGCATCCAGAAGAAGGGCGGCGGCGTCGTGACGCCTCCGACCCCGGAACCGACCCCCGACCCGACCCCCCAGGTGCCGGCACCCAAGCACCCCACCACGGTCTTCCACGGCAACGTCTCCGGCAGCAAGTGGCCCGACCTCGTGGTGCGCGACGCCGTGTCCAAGCGCGTCATGGTCGTGCGGACCGGAGGACAGACCGGCTTCGGCAAGGCGGTCACGGCGACCAAGGGCTGGAAGAAGCACGGGTTGATCGCCGCCCCCGGCGACGTCACCGGTGACGGCTGGGCCGACCTCGTCTCCCGCGACAAGGCCGGGCTGGGCTGGACCCACTGGGGGAGCGCCACGGGTGACCTGCGCGGAGCCGTGCCGATCGGCAAGCGGCTCGCCGGTCTCGACCTGCTCACCGGCGTCGGCGACCTGGACGCCGACGGCAAGGCCGACCTGGTCGGACGCGAGACCAAGACCGACCGGCTCGTCCTCCTCCGCGGCCGCGGCGAAGGGCGCTTCACCAAGCCACTCCGTCTCGGCATCAAGGCCAAGGGGCACGACCTCATCGCGGGGGTCGACGACTTCGACGGCGACGGACGTCGTGACCTCGTGGCCCGCATCGGTGCCGAACTGCAGCTGCTGCCGGGGACGGCCGACGGCGGCCTGGGCAAGCCGACGCGCATCCCTGGCGACTGGTCGGCGTACGACCTGATCGCCGGTCGCGGCGACGCCACCGGCGACGGCAATCCGGACCTCCTCGTCCGTGACGCTCAGACCGGTCACGCCCAACTGCTCCCAGGCGACGGCACCGGCGGAGTCGGCAAGGCGATCGGCGGCTGGAAGATGCTGTCCAAGATGCGGTGGATCGCCCTCGGCGGGAAGATGCTGCCCGGCAAGATGCCCGACGTCGTTGGCGTCAAGCGCGGCGGCAAGGTCCTCGTCCGCCCGCACAACGGCCGGCGCAACGTCATCCAGGCGGTGCAGACCAACGTCGTGGCCGACAAGGTCGACCTGCTCATCAACGCCGGCGACTGGAATGGCGACGGCCGCGCAGATCTGATGACCCGCGAGTCCGACACCGGGGTCATGCACTTCCACGCCGGACGCGGGAAGGACACCTTCGCGGCGCCGGTCGTGGCCGGCACGGGATGGCAGAACATGCGTCTCGTCACCCCGGTGGGCGACGTCACCGGCGACGGCTACCCCGATCTGATGGCCACCACCGCGTCGGGTGCTCTGCGGATCTACCCCAGCAACGGCACCAGTGGCTTCGCCAAGCGTGTCGACACCGGTCGCACCGTGGAGGCTTCGGACCAGGTGAGCGTGGGCAGCTGGGGAGGTGCCACGCCGCGCTCGGCAGTACGCCGCACCGACGGCACCTTGTGGCTGCTCTCACCAGACGGGGTGCTCGCAGAGCAGCTCGCCGCCGGGCTGGAGCGCTACGACTGGGTGCGCGGGCTGGGGGACCTGGACGGCGACGGCCGCGCAGACCTGGTCGTGCGCGAGCGCGGCAGCGGTGACCTCTACCTTCTCCCCGGACAGCCGCAGAGCTTCGGCTCCCCGCGACTGATCGGTGACGGGTTCGACCGCTACGACCTGGGCTGAGCGCGGACGACGGTCGCCTGCTCGGCCTCCGAGCGAGCGGCCCACGCGTCCTGGGCGGCGTTGCGGACCCAGACCGTGCCACCACCCGCGGTCAGTGGGCCCACGAACGCTGCGATCCCCAGCCGAGTCGTCGGTCTCTGGTCGGTGATGATGCGCGCGCCCGACACCGAGAACGTCGGGTCGATCGCCAGGGCGGTCAGGTCGCTCTGTGGAACGCTGCCGTCCTCGTCCTGCCAGGCTTCCTGGTCGGGGGTGGGGGGATCCAGGGCGAGGAAAGCGTCCGGTTGTCCCCAGACGACGACGCCGAAGTCGATCACCCCTGTCGGTAGCGGGTCGCGGAAGCGCACGCCCATCGGCAGCAGGGAGCACGCGATCACCTCGGGCCCGCTGCCGGCGTACTGCTCGACGCCCTCGGGGCCGCACACGACCAGATCTGCCTCGCCTGCCTGCAGGACCCCAGGTTGTACGGCGACGGCGCCGACGTGCCACAGCGCGCCCAGCCATACGGGGCCGAGCCAGTGGGTCGGCAGGTCCACCAGCACCCGGGCTCCGGGCTCGATGTCGAGCTCGTTCTGCAACAGGCTCGCCGTCTTCGCCACCCAGTTCGCGTAGGTGGCCACCGAGAGCTCCACGCGCTCGCCGGTCGCGTCGTCATAGAAGGTGACCAGTGGGCGGGACGCCGACTCTCGCAGCTGCTGGTCGAGGAGGGCGGGGAAGGTGGAGGCCGACACGACGACCACCCTAGGTGAGAGGATCCGGGGCATGTCTGTCGCTGAGGCCGTCGTCGTCGCCGGTGGGTTCGGGACCCGCATGCTGCCGCTCACCGAGCGCCGGCCCAAGCACCTTCTCGAGGTCGGCGGAGTGCCGTTCCTCGAGCACCAGCTCACCAAGCTCGCCGCAGCCGGCATCGAGCACGTCGTGCTGGCGACGTCGTACCGCGCCGAGCTCTTCGAGCCCGTCCTGGGTCGCGGTGAGCGCTTCGGCCTGCGGCTGACCTACGTCACCGAGGACGTGCCCCTCGGCACGGCTGGAGCGATCCGCAACGTCGCCGACGCGCTCGACCCCGACCCGGACCACCCCGTCGTCATCCTCAACGGCGACGTGCTCTCGGGGCACGACCTCGCCGCTCAGCTGGCCGACTTCCGGCTCTTGCGAGACGGCCGTCCCGTCGGCGTCTCCCTGCATCTGGTGGAGGTCGAGGACGCGCGCGCGTTCGGGTGCGTGCCCACCGACGCACAGGGTCGGGTCACGGCCTTCGTGGAGAAGTCCGACGACCCGGTCACCAACAGGATCAACGCCGGCTGCTACATCTTTCGCCGGGGCGTCATCGACCTCATCCCCACCGGCCGCGAGGTCTCCGTGGAACGCGAGACCTTCCCCCAGCTCGTCGCCGACGACGCCGTCGTGGTCGGACACGTCGACACCGCCTACTGGCGTGACGTGGGCAGCCCGCAGGCGCTGGTGGCGGCGTCACGCGACGTCGTGACGGGGGCGGCGCCGACGTACGCCGTCGAGCCGGGAGGGGAGTCCTGGGTGCACCCGTCGGCGACCGTCGAGGGCGTCGTCGTCGACGGCACGTCGGTGCTGGCCGGAGCAGTCGTCGAACAGGGCGCCCGCGTCGTCGGCTCGGTCGTGATGGCGGGCGCGCGGATCGAGTCCGACGCGGTCGTCGAGCAATGCGCGATCGGTCCCGGAGCTCGCGTGGGGCGCGGGGCCCGGCTGGTCGACGTACACCTCGGCGACGAGGCGGTGGTCTCCGCTGGCGCTTCGCCCGAGCCCGGGACCCGCGTTTCTTGTGGCGACAGCGTCTGAACGACGGTGTTTGGGGCTCAGCGACACGCCTCTCCTGCCGGCTTGCGTTCAGCGGCCCTGAGCTCAAGCCTGACTCGTGCCACTTGGCGGTGACTCGCAGCTGGGTTCGGCGTTGGCGCTGGTCAGCGGCTCGTCGGTCGGCTGAATTGACACACCCCGCGGGCCGGCAAGGTCCAGATCGCCGTCGAAGATCGACCGCGTGGTCGCGAATGCACCCGGTCCGGCGGTGGACAAGGTCGATTCTCGACCACGGGGCGGAGTAGGGCGAACGCGGTGTCGAGCCAGGCGCTGCGTGCCGGCTACGACCGCTAGGGCTTCGATGCCGTCGATGGGCGTTCGCCCAGCTCGTCCTTGCTCTGATCGTGGAAGCGACCACCAGGCCGAGGAAATCCTTCACTCCCTAGGACTCGACCCCAGCTCACACACCTCGGTGGCACGATCCAGGCGGCCCTGAGCTAGCGAGCCGGCTCGGCGCCCACTTGCGGCGGTATGACGCGCGGCCCGGTTACCGTCGAGGCCGACAGCAGGCGGATCATTCCCCGGGAGCGCGGCATTGCTCGTACAGCCGGCGCCACCATGCGAGTTTCTCGGCGTATGGCATAGACGCATGAGCGCCGCTACTGCTCGGCAAGACGAATACTCGACTCGTGCCAATGCCCCATGGTTGTTCGCCGAGACGGATGTCCTTCCTTCGCGCAAGGCCTAAGTGCGCTGCAGCGGCTCGCCCGGCGGTTTGACCGTTGAACGCCACCCAGCGTGGGTTTGCGGCGACGATGTGTGCGGCGACCGCCGCGGTTCCGCCGAAGTCCAGGCCACGGTCATGGCTCTGCGCGACGTCCTTCACTAGGTCGGTGATTCCCACGCCGTAGTGAAGCAGCGTTGCGTCGTCCTCCGGACGAAGCCGGGTTGGGATAAAGCCGGCCTCATGCAGCAACTGCCAGAACTTGTTCCCTGGCCCGCTGTAATAGTGACCGCGATCGGCAGATGCAGTGGCAACCGCCGTTCCACAGAAGACCACCGTCAGGTTTGGGCGCAGCAGATCCTCGAGCATGACGTCCATTCTGGCGACATGGGCGCATTGCGGCGGTAAGGCGTCAATCGAGTCTCGAGCCGTCCGAGACGCCGGCGTCGCGGACGTTCACCGGTCGACGTCTTGATTCCCGCGAATCTCTGCCAGCTGGGTCCGGACGCTGCTCACTCGGTCTCGGTAGACGTCCGGGCGCACGTTTTGGACGAGCTCGTTCAGGTAATACAGGAGCGTCTCGAGTCGCGCGACTGCGTCGTCAGTCTGACCGACGGCGCTCTCCCCCGCAGCAGCTTCAGTCTCCCGGTCGATCACCTTGTTCCAGTCCAGCTCGATGGGGGCGAGTTCCGCCGGCTCGGGATACACCACTTCCTCAGACAGCCCGAAGTCTTCCCGCGCGGCACCCATTCCACCCTGCTCGTCTTTCAGGACAGCCATCAGAACGTCCTTCGCGATCGGACGTTTCACCTCGGCTGCATCGACTAGGA
>JBHWSH010000379.1:0-12768 GCA_043427135.1 Marmoricola sp.
CCGGGGATGCCGAGGAAGTCCATCTCCTCCTCCGACCCGACATGCACCTCGCCGGCATGGCCGAACTCGCCGCCGTCGTAGAGCACCCGGTCGAAGCGCGCCTCCGATCCCAGCGCCTGGAACGGCAGCATCGTCTCCTCCGCCGAGGCCGCCTCGGCCTGTTGCTCGCGCTCGAGCAGGGCCTGCTCGGCTGCGAAGATGTCGGCGTCCGACGAGATGGGGCGGCCCAGCACGTGGTCGCGCTGCACCTCCATCTCGCCGGCCAGGCCCAGCAGGTGGGAGGTGGAGGGCAGGAAGACGGTCGCGGTCTCTCCGCGTCGACGGGCACGCACGAAGCGGCCGACCGCCTGCGCGAAGAACAGTGGCGTGGTCGTGGTGGTGGCGTAGACGCCGACCGCGAGCCGCGGCACGTCCACTCCCTCCGAGACCATGCGCACCGCGACCATCCAGCGCTCGTCGCTCTCGGTGAAGGCCGCGATCCGCTTGGAGGCTGCCTTCTCGTCGGAGAGCACGAGGACGGGCTTGTGCCCGGTGATCTCGTTGAGCAGTCGGGCGTAGGCGCGGGCGGCGTCCTGGTCGGAGGCGATCACCAGCCCGCCCGCGTCGGGCACGTGTCGGCGTACCTCGGTGAGCCGGCGGTCGGCGGCCTCCAGCACCGCCGGCATCCACGACCCCTGCGGGTCCAGCGCCGTGCGCAGCGCCTGGGCGGTCAGGTCCTTGGTGAGCGGCTCACCGAGACTGGCGGCGACCTCGTCGCCGGCGCGCGTGCGCCACTGCATCTGCCCGGAGTAGGCCATGAACAGGACCGGGCGGACGACATGGTCGGCGAGGGCGCGGTCGTAGCCGTAGGTGTAGTCGGGCACGCAGCGCGAGACGCCGGGCTCGCTGGGGTCCGGCGCGTAGGTGACGAACGGGATCGGGTTGACGTCGGAGCGGAACGGCGTGCCGGTCAGCGCCAGCCTCCGATGGGCGGGCTCGAACGCCTCCCGGACCGCCTCTCCCCAGGACATCGCGTCCCCGGCGTGGTGGATCTCGTCGAGGATGACGAGCGTCTTGAACCGCTCGGTGCGGATCCGCATGGCGAGCGGGTTGACCGCGACGCCGGCATAGGTGACCGCGACGCCGACGAAGTCGCCGCTGGTGCGTCCCTTGCCCCCGGAGTACGCCGGGTCGATCGGGATGCCTGCCCGGGCCGCGGCTTCTGCCCATTGGGTCTTCAGGTGCTCGGTCGGCGCCACCACGATGATGCGGTCGACGAGGCGCCGGGTCATCAGCTCGGCGGCGACGGTGAGCGCGAACGTGGTCTTGCCCGCTCCCGGCGTCGCGACCGCGAGGAAGTCGCGAGACATCGCCTCGAAGTAGCGGGACATCGCCTCGCTCTGCCAGGCCCGCAGCCTGGTGGCGGTGCCCCAGGCGGCGCGGTCGGGATAGGCGGGAGGGAGAGCTGCGGAGGTGGAGTGAGGGGTCACGTCGATCAGGAGTCGGCGTCGCCGTCGTCCTTCTTCAGCCCCTCCCAGATCTCCTTGCACTCCGGGCATACCGGGAACCGGTCGGGGTCGCGGCTGGGCACCCACACCTTGCCGCACAGCGCGACGACGGGCGTGCCGAGCACCATCGCCTCGGTCAGCTTCTCCTTCTCGACGTAGTGCGAGAGCCTCTCGTGGTCGCCGCTGTCGGTGGTCTGCGTGCGGCGATCCTCGACCGTCTGTGCGCCGGGACTGAGCTGAGTGGTCACCGGGCGAAGTCTACGTCGGGACCGGTCGGCGGCTTCAGTTCTGGGTCGGGTCGGCGGGCCTTGTAGAAACCCAGGCCAGCTCTCCGGGCTGGCGGCGGAGCACCTGCTGCCAGAGGTCGGTCGGCGTCGGCGTGAAGACGTCGCCCACCTGGGACTCCACGACGTACCAGGAACCCTCCGCGATCTCGGCCTCGAGCTGCCCGGCCCCCCACCCGGCGTACCCGGCGAAGATGCGCAGCGCGGTGACCCCTGGACCGAGGACCTCGACGGGGGTGTCGAGGTCGATGATCCCCACGCCCTCGAAGAGCCGGCGGAAGCCGATCGGGTCACCGTCTCCCGGCGGCACATGGGCCACCGCCAGGGCCGCGTCGGGGCTGACGGGACCGCCTTCGAACAGCACCTCGGGAGGCGCGACGTTGTCCGCCCAGGCGGGCAGGAGCGCGTCCACCGCCATGCTGCTCGGGCGGTCGAGGATCACTCCGAGGGTGCCGTCGTCGTCGTGGTCGAGCAACAGGACGACCGACCGCGCGAAGTTCGGGTCGACGAGCTCCGGGGTCGCCACCAGCAGGCGACCCCGTCTGGGCTCCTGCGGGGCGGTTGTGAACCCCTCGATCGGCTCGGTCACGGGGTCATCGTGACACGGTCGGCCGATGCTCAGACCTCGAGCGCCTGACGTAGCCGGCGAGCGAACTCCTGACCGGCGCTAGGCTCCTGGCCGGCCGTGCCGGGAGCGACCGGCCGCCCGGACGAGGCAGGGATCTTGCGAGGGCGAGGCTCGCTGCGATGCACGTGGACGTCCAAGTTCGACCGGAGGGTGGATCGCAGCCGCTCGGTCAGCTGGGTCAGAGATCGAGACATGGGGGATGGTCCTTTCCATACCGAGGGTACGTACCCAGAGTATGTCGGGGATCGACTTCCACCAAGTCCTCACGCCGTGGCGCGCCCCACACCTCGCCCGGCGCGCACCTATCCTCGGGCACATGACTCCCCGTGCTGCGCGAACGGCAGTGCCGTCTCCTCAGGACCTGCTGCGCAAAGCCACGCGACGGCAGTCGTTCTCGGCGACCACCCGCAAGTCGCTGCTCACGGTGGCCGCGGAGCTGTTCACCTCCCAGGGGTACGCCGGCACGAGCTTGGACGAGATCGTGGCCGGGGCCAAGGTGACCAAAGGAGCGCTGTACCACCACTTCAAAGGCAAGACCGACCTCTTCGAGGAGGTCTTCGTCGCGGTCGAGGACGCCGCCGCTGCCCAGATCGCCGCTGCGATCCGGCCGGTGCCCGATCCCTGGGAGAAGGCGGTCGCGGGCCTCCGCGAGTTCCTCTCGATCACCCGCACCGACGCCTACCGTCGCGTCGTCATCCAGGAAGGACCGGTCGTGCTCGGCTACGAGCGCTACCGCGAGCACGAGGAGCGGAGCACCTACGGGCTCGTGCTCGAGATCGTCTCTGGGATCCTCTCCCCCTACGAGCTGCCCGATGCCACCGTCCACGCGTTCGCGAGGATCTTCTTCGGCGCCATGTCCGCTACCGGGTCGGCTGTCTCCACCGCACAGGACGCCGACCGCGCCAGCGCCGACGCCGAAGGGGCCATCGTGCTGATCCTGGCCGGCCTCAGGTCGCTGGTCGAGAGCGGGGGGCCGCTCCCGACCGCGGAAGAACTCGCTACCTCGCCGTGGACGAGGGGCTAGCCGAACGGCTCGCCGGGCTCACTTACCGAAGGTGATGTTGCCTGCAGACGCAGGCACCAGCGCGAGCCACACCTTGCCTGGCGGAAGAGTGAGCGGCGATCCGTCGCGCGCAGCGAGCTCGACGGTCGAGTCCAGCCCGTCCTTGCTCCAGGTCGTGGGGATGGCGCGGCCGCCGGTGAAGACGAACCCCGGGCCGCTTCCGGTGAACCTCGTCTCCGGCACCGGGTTGCCGGCGCCATCGGTGTAGCCGGCGTCGCCCACCGGCACCCGGAGAGCCAGGATCGTCCGTGGCCGGAACTGGTCGCCTTCGCCTGCATAGGTGTCGGTGTTGACGTAGCCGTCCTTGTCGAACTGGAAGCTCGTGGAGCTCCCCCCGGAGAACGACGTGGTGATCGTCGACGCCGGCCGACCCTTGGGCAGCGGCTCCTCCCCGAACGGGAAGTACGCCTCAGGCACGCCCGTGGCTTCGACCGTCTTGGCGTGCTCGACCAGGCGCATGAAGAGGTTGTACGGCGCGTAGCGGCCGGACGCGCGGTAGTAGCCGGCGGCGCCCTCGGTCGCGGTGCGGATGCCGGCCTCGCGGAACCGCGCCACGGTCGGGGGCGCGCCGCCGCTGGCGACGAGCACCGCGTCCAGGGGCTGCACGATGCCGATGTCGGTGGCGCGCATGGACCGCACCGGCCCGACCTCGGCGGGGACGGTGGAGTAGAAGAATGCCGCGAGCCGGGTCATGCCGCCCTCGACGAGCTCCTCGGCGACGAGGTCGGCCGAACCGAGGCCGACCTGGGGACGGCTGCTGCTGGTGTTGTCGATCTTGACCGCGAGGACGGGGTGCCGTGGCGCCTTGCCCTTCAGCTCCAGCCCGGTCAGCGGGGACTCGACGGCGATGACCTGCTGCTCACCCGTCTCCTGCGACTTCTCCGCACCCCGCGGCGCCGGATCGTCCGACCCACCTCCGCATGCGGCGAGGACCAGTGATCCGAGCAGAGCGGCCGCCATCGCTGGGAGGCCCCGGGACGTGCGAGAACGCGGGGAAGGCATGTGCCCGAGCATCTCACCCGGGCAGCGTGTTTCGCGGAGCAACACACGCGCTGTCACGCAGGCAACAGGAGACCTCTCGCGGGTCAGAGCTTGCCGCCGCCGTCGACGTACAGCGTCTGCCCGGTGACGTAGGACGCCTCGTCGCTGCAGAGGTACGCCGCGGCGGCCGCGATGTCCTCAGGGAACCCGACCCGGCGTACCGGGTTCATCTGCGCAGCGGCCTCGCGGTACTCCTCGGGCTCCATGCGAAGCCGTCGGGCGGTGGCGTCGGTCATCTCGGTGACGACGAAGCCGGGCGCGATGGCGTTGACGTTGATGCCGAACGGGCCGAGCTCGATCGCGAGAGTGCGGGTGAGGCCCTGGACGCCCATCTTCGCGGCGGAGTAGTTCGCCTGGCCGCGGCTGCCGAGCGCGGAGACGCTGGAGAGGTTGAGGATCTTGCCGTACTTGGCCGAGACCATATGGCGCTGCACAGCCCGGGTCATCAGGAAGGCGCCCTTGAGGTGGACGTCCATGACGAGGTCCCACTCCTCTTCGGTCATCTTGAACAGCAGGTTGTCGCGCGTGATGCCGGCGTTGTTGACCAGGACGTCGACCTTGCCGAGCTCCTCGACCACGCGCTCGACGGCTGCCTCGACGGCCGTGGCGTCCGCCACGTCACAACCGATGCCCGCGGCCCGGCCGGCGCCCAGACTCTCGGCGGTCGCGCAGGCAGCCGCCTCGTCGAGGTCGAGGACGGCCACGGAGGCGCCCTCGTCGGCGAAGCGCTTCGCGGTGGCGGCGCCGATCCCGCGCGCCGCGCCGGTGACGATGACTACTCGATCGCTGTATCGCTGCATGCCCAGACAGTAGGACAGCCCGTATCCTGGCGCGATGCAGACCGGCCGCTTCCGTTTCGCGGTCTGGCTCGCGTTGTCGATCACGGCCGCGATGTTCCTCGTCGCGTGGATCTACGACCTCCCCGTGCGCGACGCCGACAGCGGGGTCGGCCCGACCTACCTCCGGCTGCCCGCCATCTTGCTGGCGGCGTTCCTGGTCGATGTGGTCCCCCGCGCACTCGCGCGCAACGAGTGGCGCGCCGACGGCGTGCAGGGGCTGCCGGCTCGCTTCCGCGAGGTGGTGCGGCAACGCTGGCCGATGGCGCACGTCCGGTTCGTGCTCATCGGGCTGGGCGCTTGGTACCTCACCTACCACTCGTTCCGGAACCTCAAGTCCTACGTCCCCTTCGTCAACCGCCGGTTGTGGGACGGGTTCTTCGAGGACGTGGACCGCTTCCTGTTCTTCGGCAACGATCCCGCCGAGTTGTTGCATGCACTGCTGGGCACCGGATTCGCCGCGCATGCGCTCTCCTACGTCTACATCGCCTGGATCGTGCTGGTGCCGGCCTCGCTGGCAGTTGCCCTGGTGTGGTCGCGCGACGCGCGCGCCGGCGCTTGGTACGTCACGGCGGTCGCTGTCGACTGGGCGTTGGGCGTCGCGACGTACTTCGCGGTGCCGACCCTCGGCCCGATCTACGCCAACCCCGAGGTGTTCACCGATCTGGCTCACACGCACGTCTCGTCGCTGCAGCAGGTGATGATCGAGGAGCGCTACGACGTGCTGGTCAATCCGTTCACCGCCGACGCGGTGCAGACGATCGCCGCGTTCGCCTCGTTGCACGTCGGGATCAGCGTGACGATGGCGCTGATGGCCGAGTTGCTGCGACTCAACCGTTGGGTGCGGATCTCGCTATGGGTGTTCCTCGCCCTGACAGTGGTCTCGACGGTCTACCTGGGCTGGCACTACGCAGTCGATGCTGTCGGCGGTGCCGTGATCGGTACGGCGGCGGTGTGGATCGCCGCCAGAGGCACCGGCAACGAGTTCCGACGGCGCCCCGTCGACGCTCAGCCCGCGCTGGCGATCTCAGACGTCAGCCGTCGGGCATAGTCCTGCATCTCGGCGTCGTCGGCGTACTTCGTCCGGGGCCAGAAGAACCCGCGCAGCCCGTCGCCCTTCGTGCGCGGCACGACGTGCAGATGCAGATGCGGAACGCTCTGGCTGACGGTGTTGTTCATCGCCACGAAGCTGCCCTGTGCACCGAGCGCCGCGACGACCGCGCGGCTGATCCGCTGTGCTGCTTCGAGGAACGGGTCGCGCAGCTGGCCCGGCAGGTCGGGCAGCGTCTCGACGTGCTGTCGCGGGACCAGGAGGACGTGGCCCTTGAACACCGGCCGCACATCGAGGAACGCGACGAGGTCGGGCTCGTCGAGCACCATCGCCGCCGGCGCCTGGCCGGCGGCGATGGCGCAGAAGACGCAGCCGGTCCTCACCCCGTCCGACGGGTGAGGTCGAGCCGTGTCGGAGTCACCAGCCATCCGGCGATTGTGGCAGTGACCGCCACCAGCCCCATCGTCCCCAGCGTCGTGTCCCAGGGCAGGGCGACCCCCGCCACCCCGTCGACCTGGGTGAGCGCCAGCCCCGCCGCGATGCCGATGCCGCCTCCCAGGCCGCATCCCAACGCTGCCAGGAACAGCCCGTGGGCGGCACCGAAGGCACGCCGCTGTCGCGGGGCCGCGCCGACGGCGGCCAACGTGGCGACGTCGTCCTTGCTCTCCGCGGCCGAGAGACCGACGGCCACCCCGACGACAAGCAGGGCCAGCAGACCGGCCACCCCCATGCCGGCGTACCTCAAGCTCTTGAGGTCGGCGCGGTCCGGGTCGCTTGACCAGCCGAAGAGCCCGTAGACCTGCAGCCGCTCCAGGTCGTCGCGCGTGATCGGGCGGTCGGCCGTCACCATCATCTGTCCGTACGACGCTCGCAGTCCGAGGGTCGAGGCGGTCTCGGCACTGATCAGCAGGCGGTTGCCGGAGGCGAAGTCCCTCGGCGCGTCCGCTGCGGCACGGGCGGCCGTCACCGACAGCTCCCAGGTGGGCAGCTCGGCGTTACGACGACCCAGGACGCGCAGCGTGACCTGGTCGCGGTCGGCGTACGCCGGAAAGGTGCTCACCAGCGCGCCGGACCGGAACGCCTCCAGCACCTCGGGGTCCTTCTCGCCCAGCAACGCGACCAGGTCTTCCTCGGTCACCACGCGCACCTCGCGCTCGCCTCCACGGTCGCGGACGCCGACCGGCCACGCTCGACGGTCAGGCGCCGTCAGGCCGTACGACGTCAGCACCTCGGTCGGTCCGAGCACACGCTCGATCGCCGCCTGGGCGGACTCGGTCGTATCCGGGCCGTCCACCGAGTCGAGGTAGATCTGGACGGTCTGCGGCGGCAGCATCCCGTTCGCGGTCTCGGCGCGCGTGGCCGCGTCCAGGGCGAATCCCGCCAGGACGGCGGCTGAGACGGTCACCGTCAGCGCGATGACCGTGCTCGCGCTGCGGAAGCGGTGACGACCGGCGTCGCGGAGCGCGTAGCGCCCGGTGAGGGGCAGCACCCGCCCCAGCTCCGCACTGCGGCGGACGAGGTACGGCGTGGCCCAGACGACACCGACCACCAGCAACAGCAGACCGAGCCCTGCCACGAACGGAGCGAGGATCTCGTCTCGACCGCGTGGACCGAAGGTGCGTGCGGTGGCCCAGCCGCCGGCCGCGAGGAGCAGCGCGCCGGCGACGGCCAGCACCAGAGCGCCGCGGTGCGCCTTCGCCTCGCGCACCTGGACGGGGAACCGCCCCGACAGTGCTGCCACCGGCGTTAGCCGGGAGATGCTCCACGCCGGGATCAGCGCTGCCAGGAAGGAGCTGAGCGTGCCGAGCACCAGGATCAGGGCGAGCGCCCGCCAGTCCAGCTCGTTGCGCCACATCTCCTGCCCGGCGACGCTCTCCCAGGTCGGGATCCAGCGACGGAACACCCAGACTCCCAGCGCCGCCCCGATCACCGACGACACCGCGCCGAGCACGAGCCCCTGGGCGAGCAGCACCCGGCGTACGTCGCGAGCGGCACCGCCGTTGGCGGAGAGCAGACCGAGGTCGCGGACCTGGCGGCGGGCCGCGACCGCGAAGGCGGCGCCGACGAGCAGCACCACTTCGAGGGCGCCGACGCCGATGACGGTGGCCGCCACGACCATCGGAGCAGGGTCGAACGTGTCGAAGTCCTCGAACCCCCACTGCGCTGGGTTGAGGACGCTGTCTCGTGGCCGCAGCATCACACCGGCCGCGGCGAGCTCGCGATGCAGTTCCTTCAGCTCGGCGCGCGACATCACCGGCAAGTCGACGAGATAGACGCTGCGCCCCGGACCGGCATCGTTGAGCACGCTGTCGACCGGGGCGAGCACTCCGGCACGCGGGGTCACCCACCCCATGAGTTCGACGAGACCGACCACGCGGAGGTCGGTGCCGTCGGCAAGCGTGAGCGAGGCATCCTGCCGCAGCTCGCCGTCCTCTTCGAGCAGGCCGAATTCCTCGGCCGCGACCGCGCCGAGCGCGACCTCGTCCGGGGCTTGCGGATGACGTCCGCTGGTGATCTCGCCCAGGTGCGCGGTGAGCGGGTCCTCGTCTGCGAAGACGACCTCGACCTGTCCCCCGGTGGGCAACGTCGCGGTCGAGGAGTATGCGCGCTGCGCCGTCCGGCTTCCCTCCGGCAGCAGCTGGAGGACGTCCACGTTCGCCGGGTCGCGTCGGGCGGTGGCGCGTGAGGCCTTCTTGGGCTCCAGATAGAGGGCGGGGCGAGTCCGCACCGCTTCGAAGGGAGCCACCATCAGCTCGGCGTCGGCGCTCCCCATCGACTGGGTGACTTCGCGTTCGGAGGTCCAGGCACTGTTGTGTGCGGCGAGCGCCGCGACGGTGGCGACCAGGACCGGCAGAGCGACCAGGATCGCGGTGAGCAAGGCCCGAACTCGATGACGGCGCAGGTCACGAGCAGCCATGCGCAGCGCTGGTCGCCAGTGCGTCACTGGACACCCCCTGCGCCCACGCCCGGCGCGCCCGCGAGGAACGCATCCGGGGTGACCCCCGAGCCGGCCTCGTCCACCACGGCGCCGTCGCGCAGGAACACCACCCGGTCAGCCCAACCCGCGTGGCGAGCCTCGTGCGTCACCAACAGCGCCGCGGCGCCGGCGTCGCATCGCGCCCGCAGCAGGGCGAGGACCTGCTCGCCGGTGGCCGAGTCGAGCGCACCGGTGGGCTCGTCGGCCAGGATCAGCCTGCGTTCGCCCACGACCGCGCGGGCGATCGCCACCCGTTGCTGCTGGCCTCCGGACAGGTCGTCGGGGAAGCGGTCGTAGAGACCTTCGAGGCCGACCTCGTCCAGCGCGGCACGAGCCTGGCTCATTGCTGCCCGGGTGCGCACGCGGTCGAGCTCCAACGGCAGCGCGACGTTCTCGGCGGCCGTCAGGCCGGGGATGAGGTTGAGGTCCTGGAAGACGTAGCCGACCAGTCGGCGGCGTACTGCGGCCAGCTCGGTCTTGGACAGCGAGCCCAGCTCCTCACCCTGCACCCGCACCCGGCCGGCGGTGGCCTGGTCGAGGCCGCCGGCGAGGTTGAGCAAGGTTGACTTGCCCGATCCGGAGGGCCCCATCACGGCGACGAGCTCGCCGGGGGCGACGGTGAGGTCGAGGCCGCGCAGGGCGTGCACGGCAGCGTCGCCGCGGCCGTGGATGCGGCTCACGTCGATCAGCTCGAGGGCAGGGGTGGTCATCGGGTTGCTCCTGTCGCGCGGGCGAGGGTGGTCTCGCAGTGGTCGAGCCAGCGGATCTCCGCTTCGAGCTGGAAGCGCATGGACTCCAGGACCAACGCCCAGGAGAGCTCGCCGTGGCCGGCCTTCTTGAGCCGGGTCAGGTCCTGCATCGCGGTCATGGTCGCGGCGCGCTGGGCCTGGATCACCGCGGCGACGTCGACGCCGGGCACCGTGACCGCGAGGGCGAGCTTGATGGCGAGCTCGTCGCGAGGCCGATCGGAGCTCTCCACCGGAGTGCCGAACCAGCCCTGCAGCTCCTCGCGCCCGTCCTCGGTGATGGCGTAGCGGACCCGCCCGTCGGCGTCCTCCTCTCCCGAAGTCACCAGGCCGTCACGCTCGAGCCGGGCCAGGGTCGTGTAGACCTGCCCGACGTTCAGCGGCCAGGTCGAGCCGGTCGCACTGTCGAACTCGGTGCGCAGTTGGTAGCCGTACATCGGTTCGCGTTCGAGGAGGGCCAGCAGGCCGTGGCGGATGGACATATACGCAGTATGCATACTCGGTAACTAGATAGCCAGTATGTTCTCGCCGGCGCGCCGCGCCGATGTGACCAACCGGCGGCGAGCTTGTCGCGCCCCCATCGGCGGTCGAGCTTGTCGAGACCCACTGCCCAGTCGGCGTTCTGGCTGCCCGGTCGACTCGGACAGGATGGAACCAAAGCCGTGGCCGCCACGTCGAAGGAGGAGGAGACCACGATCCAGGGGCACTACAACACGTCATGACCGAACACCAGCGCACCCTTCTCGATGAGCTCGACGACATGCCGGTTGGCAGCGCACTCATCGGTGACCTACTCCTGGGCGGCAACGCAGCCAAACGTCGCCGACGAGCTCTCGTCACAGGCGGAGCGGCCGCCATGATTCTGACCATCGGGTGCGGAGCCGACGCAACGCAAACCAACACGGAACCCCAAGGTCAGCGCGGCAACGATTCCCTCATCGCCGACGGCCCGGATCCGTCCGGCAACGGCGACACCCGTTCCGTCGGGATCGGCTCCGCTTATGTCGCCGTCCCCTCCGACTGGGGTAGCAACCAGGCCTCCTGCAACACCCCCATCCGCGACACCTACTACTTCCCCCACCCACAGGATTGCGCCGCAGGAGTGAACCCACGGGTGCCCTCGGTCGCCATCGCCACCGGCGCATTCCCCGAGGCAGGGATCCGTCTCGACCGACTGCGCCCCGCTGGCGAACTCGACGGCCACGAAGTGTTGGAAACCTCCGCCACCTGTGAACTGAGCGACCCCGGAGCCTGCACGCAGACGTTCGCCGTCCCCGACCTAGACGCCTACTTCCACGTCACCGCCTGGTCAGACGACGGCGGCAGCGAGGTCGTGCGCACGATCCGCGAATCACTCACCCTGCTCGACGATGGCGAGACGATCGTGCCGTTCACCCCGCAGCCGCGCGAGCGACGCCTGCTCGATCCTCACGGCACCGAAACCGAGGTGGTGACCGCTATCAAAGCAGCGGGGCTGTCGGTGGAGATCGAGCGCACTACGTGCCCGGACACGGCTAACTGCATGGTTGGTGTGACAGGCATCGAACCCGCCGTTGGGACCGTCGTTCCCACCGGCAGCAAAGTCACCGTCACAGTCATCGGCTGACCGCACCAACGGGGGTCTCGACAGGCTCGACCGGCGATGCTCGGCTCAGAAGAAGCGGCCGGCGTTGAGGAGCAGGGTGAGTCCGACCGACAGGACCACCGAGATCAGGATCATGATGAGGCAGCCGGCGGCGCCCCCGAGCGGTCGGATCTGCATGAAGCGCTCCTACCCCGCGCGCCGATCGGTCAACCGACTCAGACGCGCGTGACGGTCCGTTCTCCGTCGTCGCTGAACTGCACTCCGGTGAAGTCCACCGTGCGCTTGGCGTTGGCCAACGACGTCACGACGACGCTGCCGAGGGTGCCGGCGCGGTCGAAGAGCGTCGCCGTACCAACCGCGATGCCGTCGTGCTCGACACGGTCGACCGCCTGCAGCCCCACCTCGAGACCGGCCGGCTCGCGGGCGAACGTCACCGTGATGTCGGTGTTGATGTGCTCGACGCCGTTGCTCCCCCAGTTGGTGACCATGCCCCCCGCGTCGGCCGTCGAGGTGACTCCCTGGAAGGGCGTCACCTGCTCACCCTGGACGATCGCGATGGCGGTGTTCCACGCCGTCTTGCGCGAGCCGTTCTGATGCTCGCGGAAGCTCTGGCTCCACCCCGCCTCGCTGTGGAAGAACGGCACTCGCGGTTGGTCGGAGGGAGGTACGACGTCAGTGGGCGGCGGCGCGGGCCGATCCTGTGGCTCCCAGACCTGGCCGGTCGGTGACTCGCTCGGCCGAAGGAAGACGGCACTGGCACGAGCGACGGGCTCGCCCTCCTGGGTGAGTACGGCGTCCACGACGCAGATGCGACTGCCTCGGCGTACGACCTGCGAGCTGACCTCGCAGGGGGCCATCGCCGCGGAGCGGAACAGGTCTACGGTGACGCGCGCCGGACGCATCCCGGTGACCTCGGACTGCTCGACGCACTGCTCCAGCGCTCGAGCCAGGGCCCCGCTGACAGCTACGCCGTGCATCTGGTTCTCGCTCCACAAACTCTGTGCCATGAAGGTGGGGACGAGCCGGTCGCCGTCTTGTTCGAAGAACGCGAGATCCATGGGCGCATCCTG
>JBHWSH010000380.1:0-7673 GCA_043427135.1 Marmoricola sp.
CGAGTGCGCCCCTGGTCGTCCCGGCGCCGGTGCTCCCGGCCGTCCGGGCCCCGGAGGCGGTGGCGCCCCCGGTGGTCGTCCCGGTTTCGGTCCTGGTGGCGGAGCTCCCGGCCGTCCGGGCGGCGGTGGCCGTCCCGGTCAGCGCGGCAGCACGCAAGGTGCTTTCGGTCGTCCCGGTGGTCCCGCTCGTCGAGGCCGCAAGTCGAAGCGGGCGCGTCGCCAGGAGTACGAGCAGATGCAGGCGCCGACGATCGGCGGCGTGCGCGTCCGCAAGGGTGACGGCGAGACCGTCCGCCTGGCCCGCGGCGCGTCCCTGACCGACTTCGCCGAGAAGATCGGCGTGGACCCGGCAGCGCTCGTGCAGATGTTGTTCAGCCTCGGTGAGATGGTCACCGCGACCGAGTCGGTCAACGACGAGGTGCTCGAGCTGCTCGGCGAGGAGCTCAACTACGTCGTCCAGGTCGTCTCTCCCGAGGACGAGGACCGCGAGCTGCTGGAGTCCTTCGACCTCGAGTTCGGCACGGACGAGGGCGCCGAGACAGACCTCGCCGCGCGTCCTCCGGTCGTCACGGTCATGGGTCACGTCGACCACGGCAAGACCAAGCTGCTCGACGCCCTGCGCGACGCCAACGTCGTGGACAAGGAGGCCGGTGGCATCACCCAGCACATCGGCGCTTACCAGGTCTCCACGGAGGTCGACGGCGCCGAGCGCCGCATCACCTTCATCGACACCCCGGGTCACGAGGCCTTCACCGCCATGCGTGCTCGTGGTGCTCAGGCCACCGACATCGCGATCCTGGTGGTCGCGGCCGACGACGGCGTCATGCCGCAGACGGTCGAGGCGCTCAACCACGTCAAGGCCGCCGGCGTACCGATCGTCGTCGCGGTCAACAAGATCGACAAGCCGGAGGCCGACCCGTCCAAGGTCCGCGGGCAGCTGACCGAGTACGGCCTGGTCCCCGAGGAGTACGGCGGCGACACGATGTTCGTCGACGTCTCGGCCAAGGCCGGACTCAACCTCGACAACCTGCTCGAGGCCATCGTCCTGACCGCCGACGCCTCCCTGGACCTGCGGGCCAACCCGCACCAGGACGCGCAAGGCCTCGTGGTGGAGGCGCACCTGGACCGCGGCCGTGGCCCGGTGGCGACCATCCTGGTCCAGCGCGGCACGCTGCGCGTGGGCGACTCGATCGTCGCGGGCCCGGCCCACGGTCGTGTCCGGGCGATGCTCGACGAGTACGGCAACAACATCGAGCAGGCGGACCCGTCGCGTCCGGCGATGGTCCTCGGTCTGACCGCCGTGCCCGGAGCCGGCCAGAACTTCCTCGTCGTCGAGGACGATCGGATGGCCCGGCAGATCGCCGAGAAGCGCGAGTCGCGCGAGCGTGCGGCCATGCAGGCCAAGCGTCGCGTCCGTCGTACTCTCGAGGACTTCATGAAGTCCATGGAGGAGGGCGAGACCCAGGAGCTCAACCTCATCCTCAAGGGCGACGTGTCCGGCTCGGTCGAGGCGCTGGAGGACTCCCTGGCCAAGATCGACGTCGGCGACGAGGTCTCGCTGCGCGTCATCGACCGCGGTGTCGGTGCGATCACCGAGACCAACGTGATGCTGGCCGCGGCCTCCGACGCGATCATCATCGGCTTCAACGTCCGTCCGCAGGGCAAGGCGACCGAGCTCGCTGAGCGCGAGGGCGTCGAGATGCGCTACTACTCGGTGATCTACCAGGCCATCGAGGAGATCGAGGCCGCACTCAAGGGCATGCTCAAGCCGGAGTACGAAGAGGTCCGGCTGGGTGCGGCGGAGATCCGCGAGATCTTCCGGTCCTCGCGGATCGGCAACATCGCGGGCTGCATGGTCACCGACGGGGTCATCCGGCGCAACGCCAAGGTGCGTCTGCTCCGCGACAACGCGGTGGTGGCCGACAACCTCGACCTCGCGTCGCTGCGGCGCGAGAAGGACGACGCGGCCGAGGTCCGCGCCGGCTTCGAATGCGGGCTGGTCCTGCGCAACTTCCAGGACATCAGGATCGGCGACGTGGTGGAGGCCTTCGAGATGCGGGAGATCCCGCGGTCGTGAGCAGTCCACGCACGCGCAGGATCGCCGACCGGATCAAGGTGATCGTGGCGGAGCTGCTGGAGCGGCGGATCAAGGATCCGCGGCTCGGCTTCGTCACGGTCACCGACGTGCGGGTCAGCGGCGACAGCCAGCAGGCCAGCATCTTCTACACCGTGTTCGGTGAGGAAGAGCAGGTCGTCGCCTCTGCGGCGGCGCTGGAGTCCGCCCGCGGTCTGATCCGCTCCGAGGTCGCCAAGCAGCTGGGGCTGCGCCACGCGCCGACGTTGGAGTTCGTCCGCGACGCACTCCCCGAGAACGCTCGCCACCTCGAGGAGCTGCTCGCACAGGTGCGGGAGTCCGACGCCCGTGTGGCGGAGGCCTCCAGCGGCGCGACCTACGCCGGGGAGCCTGACCCGTACCGCAAGCCGCGCGACGACGACGCCGACGACGCGGCCGACGACGACGCGGAGTGAGCACAGCGGCGGGGCCGTCCGGCCTGCTCGTGGTCGACAAGCCGGGTGGTGTCACCTCGCACGACGTGGTGGGCCAGGTCCGGCGGCTGTGCCGCACCCGCAAGGTGGGGCACGCCGGCACCCTCGACCCGATGGCGACCGGAGTGCTCGTCCTCGGCGTGGGCCGGATGACGCGGCTGCTCGGCCATCTCATGCTCACCGAGAAGGCCTACGACGCCACGGTCCGTCTGGGGGTCGCCACCACCACCGACGACGCCGAGGGCGAGGTGCTGTCCCAGGCTTCGGCAGCACGTCTGGACCGGGCACAGGTCGAGGACGCCTTCGCCGCCCTCGTCGGACACATCGAACAGGTGCCCTCTGCGGTCTCGGCGATCAAGGTCGACGGTGAGCGCGCCTACAAGCGGGTCCGTGCCGGCGAGAGCGTTTCCCTGCCCGCACGGCCGGTCACGATCCACGAGATCGTCGTGCACGACGTCGCACGACCGGCGACGCCGGACGATGTCCTCGACGTGCGGGTGTCGGTGAGGTGCTCGAGCGGCACCTATATCCGGGCGCTGGCCCGGGACGTCGGCGCCGCCCTGGGGGTCGGCGGTCACCTGACCGCGCTGCGGCGTACGGCGGTCGGTCCCGCCACGCTGGCCGATGCGGTTGTCCTCGACGCGCTGCCGGTCGGCACGGAGGTCCCCCTCATGCATCCGGGCGACGCGGCCCGCAGGTTCTTCCCGACAGTGACGGTGGGGGAGGGCGACGCGCGTGCCGTCGGCTACGGCCGTAGTCTGCCCCTCGAGGTGCCGGCCGGGGGCCCGGTGGCCGTGCTGGACCTCGACGGTGCGTTGTTGGCCCTCTACGAGGCCGACGGCGGCATGGCCCGGCCGGTCGCGGTCCTGGTCGGGTGAGCTGGTGAGGAGACAAGAGCGGATGGCACGGATCTGGTGGGGCCTGGACGAGGTCCCCGCGGACCTCGGCGCCACCGTGGTGACCGTCGGCAACTTCGACGGTGTGCACCTGGGGCATCGTCACGTGGTCTCCCGGGCACGTGCGGTGGCGAACGAATGCGCTGTCGGGCGCGTCGTCGCGGTCACCTTCGATCCGCACCCGTTCGCCGTCCTCCGCCCCGAGCACGCGCCGCCGACTCTCACCACCATCGAGACCCGCGCCGGTCTGCTGGCCGAGGCGGGCGTCGACGACGTGCTCGTCGTCCCCTTCGATCGGTCGATCGCCGAGTGGAGCCCCGAGCGCTTCGTAGAGGAGGTCCTCGTCGGCTCGCTGCATGCCGCGGCGGTCGTGGTGGGCGCCAACTTCCGCTTCGGGCACCGCGCCGCGGGCGACGTGGCGCTGCTGCACGAGATGGGTGCGGTGCATGGATTCACGACCGAGGGCGTGGCACTGGACGGGGGACCGCAGGTGTGGTCCTCGACCTACGTCCGCAACTGTCTCGCCGCCGGCGACGTCGAGGGCGCGGCCGAGGCGCTCGGACGCCCATTCGACGTGGTGGGCACCGTCGTCGTCGGCGACCAACGCGGCCGAGAGCTCGGCTATCCCACCGCGAACGTCCCCACCGACAGGATGCTCGCGGCCCCCGCCGACGGGGTGTACGCCGGCTGGCTGCGCGTGCTGCCCGAAGGGGAGAGGCTGCCGGTGGCGATCAGTATCGGCACCAACCCGACCTTCGACGGCGAGCGTGAGCGCCGCGTGGAGTCCTATGTGCTGGACCGCGACGACCTCGACCTCTACGGCAGCGTTGTGCAGGTGGAGTTCGTCGCCCGGATCCGCGGCATGCGCCGTTTCGCCGGTGTGGAAGACCTCACTGCGGCCATGGCCGAGGACGTGAAGCGCACTCGCACCGCCCTCGGCCTGGCCTGAGACTTTACTTCGCCTGCCTCATTCGGAGAGGCGCTCGCCGGTGTCGGTGTCGAAGACGTGGACGTTCTCCGGGTCGGTGGTGACGTAGATGGTCTCGCCCTTGCGAGCGGAGCCCCGACCGCTGATCCGCACCGTGATGTGGGAGGGCATACCCTCGACGTCGCTGGTGCCGTAGACGTAGCTGTCGGCGCCTAGCTCCTCGACCACGGTGACCTTGATCGGCATGCCGCCCTCGGTCTGGGACACCACTCGCCAGGCCTCGGGGCGTACGCCGACCGTGACATTGCCCTGCATAGTGCTCGATGCCTTGGCATCCACCGGCACGCGATAGTCGCCGATCTTGACCTGGCCGTCGACAGCGCTGCCCTCCATCAGGTTCATCTGGGGAGACCCGATGAACCCGGCGACGAAGAGGTTGATCGGCTTGTCGTAGAGGTTGAGCGGGGTGTCGACCTGCTGCAGGTAGCCCTTGTCCATCACCGCCACCCGATCGCCCATCGTCATCGCCTCGACCTGGTCGTGGGTGACGTAGACGGTGGTGACACCCAGGTCCTGCTGGAGCTTGGCGATGTCGGTGCGGGTCTGCACCCGCATCTTGGCGTCGAGGTTGGACAGCGGCTCGTCCATACAGAAGACCTGAGGCGACCGCACGATCGCACGGCCCATGGCCACGCGCTGACGCTGACCGCCAGAAAGTGCCTTGGGCTTGCGGTCGAGGTAGTCGGTGAGTCCCAGCAAGCCCGCTGCCTCCTCGACTCGTGCTTTGCGCTCCTCGGTGGGCACCTTGGCCATCTTGAGGGCGAAGCCCATGTTGTCGGCGACGCTCATGTGCGGGTAGAGCGCGTAGTTCTGGAAGACCATCGCGATGTCGCGGTCCTTGGGTGGGATGTTGGTGACCTCGCGGTCGCCGATGAAGATCCTGCCTGCGGTGACTTCCTCGAGGCCGGCCAGCATCCGCAGCGTCGTGGACTTGCCGCAGCCGGAGGGCCCGACCAGGACCATGAACTCACCGTCCTCGATGGTCAGGTCGATGCCGGGTACCGCGGGCGAGTCCGCCCCTGGGTACCACCGTTGCGCCTTTTCGAAGCGGACCTCTGCCATGACTGCTCTCCTTCACCGGCAGGTACGTGCCGGACGATCCTCTGTGAAGTGTGGGGTGAAGTGTGGGGTGAAGTGACGGACGGTGCGGATGCTCAGCCCTTGACCGCGCCCGAGGTGAGACCGCGGACGAAGTAACGCTGCAGGGTGAAGAAGACGATCAACGGCACGAGCATCGAGATGAACGCGCCCGCAGTCAGCAGCTCCTGCCCCTGCCCCTGGGTGCCGAGCAGCTGTTGCAGCTCCACGATCACCGTGGTGTTCGCCGGGCTCAGGAAGATCTTGGCGATGAGCAGGTCGTTCCACACCCACAAGAACTGCAGGATGGCGAACGCCGCCAGCGCCGGCACCGACATCGGCACGATCAGCCGCCAGAAGGTCTGGAAGTGGCTGGCACCGTCGATCTTCGCCGACTCGATGACCGTGCCCGGGAGTGTCGTCATGTAGTTGCGGAGCACGTAGATCGCCAGCGGCATGCCGAAGCCGGTGTGCAGCAACCACACGGCGAGGAAGTCGCCGGAGATGCCGAGTCCGCGGGGACCGAGCAGGTTGAGCATGGGCTGCAGCGCCACCTGCAACGGCACGACCATGACCGCCACGATCGCGATGAAGAGCACGTCCTTGCCCTTGAAGTCCATGAACGTGAACGCGTACGCCGCGAACGCGGCGAACAGAATCGGGATGATCGTGGCCGGGATGGACACCACGAGGGTGTTGATGAGCGCACCGCCCATGTTGCTGTTGTCGAACATGCGGCCGTAGTTGTCCATCGTCCACGGCGTCTCGACGAAGTTCAGCAACGCCACCCACCACCCGGAGGTGATGGCGTCGGTGCGCTCGCGGAACGAGGTGACCAGCAGCCCGAGGGTCGGGATGCTCCACAGGATGCAGAGTAGGATCATCGCGATGACCGAGATCCAGCTGCGCCGGTGCTTGCCCATCTTCGGGGGACCCGACATCGGGTCCGGCATCTGCGCCGCACCGCCCTCGGGTGCCTGGACTGCCGCCTGGTAGGTCATCGGTTGGCCTCCTCGGCCCGGAAGTGCCGCACCTGGTAGATCAAGATCGGCGTCACCGCGAGGAGCAGGATGACCACGATCGCGGCCGCGCGCCCCGCTTGTCGAGCGGTGAAGAGCTCGTTGAAGAAGAGGTTCGCGATCACGTTGCTGTCGAACCGGCCGTTGGTGGTGACGTAGACGATGTCGAAGACCTTGAGCACGAGGATGGTCACGGTGATGAACACCGTGATGATCGTGCCCTTGACCTGCGGGATCACCACGCGCCAGAAGATCTGCCACTCCGAGGCACCGTCGATGCGCGCGGCCTCCAGGGTGTCCTCCGGGACGCCCTTGATCGCCGAGGACAGCAGGATCATCGCGAAGCCGACCTGCAGCCAGATGAGGATCACCATCAGCAGGAACGAGTTCAGCCGGAAGTCGGAGGTCTGCAGCCAGGTCTGCGGCTCGCCGCCGATCGCGGTCCACAGAGCGTTGAGCAGACCCGTCTGCTCGGCGCCGGCTCGGCGGTAGTCGTAGACGAGGCCCCAGATCGCGGAAGCGCCGACGAACGAGATCGCCATCGGCATGAAGATCGTGCTCTTGGCGACCTTCTCGGCGTTGGGACGCAGACGATCGCTGAGGACCGCGACCACGACGCCGATCGCCACCGTGACGGCCGGAACCACCAGCAGCCACAGCACGTTGTTGAAGATCGAGGAGAGGAAGTCGTCGTCTTGGAAGATGTAGCGGTAGTTGTCGAAGCCGACGTAGTTCTCGCTCCTCGCGTCCGCGAACGAGTAGTGGATCGTCTGGATCGTCGGGTAGATCAGCATCAACCCGATGAACCCCAGTCCCGGGATGACGTAGGCATAGGGCATCAGGCCGCGAGACGCCCGCGGGGGAAGACCCTCGACGAACATGTTGAGGAAGTAGAAGAACACTGCCGCGCCGCCCACGCCTGCAACGAGCGCCACCACACCCATGACGATCCGGCTGTCGAGGAACAGCCGCGGGTAGAGGTCGAAGGCGAGGAAGATGTTGATCAGCGCCCAGACGACGACGGCCATGCCCACGAGGCCGAGGACGAGCTTCAGCGCCGAGGCCTTCTCGCCCTCGACCGCATGTTGTTGCTTCGGAGCCTGGTGCGGAGCCCCAGGCTCCAGCGCCGCGTCAGCGGCGCTACCT
>JBHWSH010000381.1:0-9243 GCA_043427135.1 Marmoricola sp.
TGTAACCCTGGGGCCGCGCCGGTCTCCCGACGGCGGTGGTGGGGGACGGCTCGTCGCGCAGCCCGGCAACCAGGCTCAGCCAGGCAGGTCGAGCATGCGCTGGAGGGCGACCTGGGCCCAGGCTTGGGTGTCGGGGTCGACGTCGATGATGTTGGCCTCGTTGCCGGCGACGAGGTTCTCCAGCGCCCACACGAAGTGAGGCAGGTCGATGCGGTTCATCGTCGCGCAGTAACAGACGGTCTTGTCGAGGAAGACGATGTTCTTGTCGGGGTGGGCGTTGGCCAGCCGCTGCACGAGGTTGAGCTCGGTGCCGATCGCCCACGACGAGCCGGGCGGGGCGGCCTCGACGGTCTTGATGATGAATTCGGTGGACCCGACCAGGTCGGCCTTGGTGACGACCTCGTGCGTGCACTCGGGGTGGACCAGGACGTTGACGCCAGGGACGGTTGCGCGCACCCGGTCGACGCACTCGGCGGTGAAGCGGCCGTGCACCGAGCAGTGGCCCTTCCAGAGGATCATCTTGGCCGCGGCGAGCTGCTCGGGCGACAGGCCACCGTGGGGGCGCAGCGGGTCCCAGACCACGCAGTCGTCGAGAGACAGGCCGAGCTGCAGGACAGCGGTGTTGCGGCCGAGGTGCTGGTCGGGCAGGAACAGCACCTTGGTGTCCGGACCGTGCTGGTCGAACGCCCAACGCAGCGCGACCTGGGCATTGCTGGAGGTGCACACCGCCCCACCGTTGCGCCCGCAGAACGCCTTGATGTCGGCCGAGGAGTTCATGTAGGTGACCGGCACGATGTGCTCTGCGATGCCTGCGTCGACGAGCGCGTCCCAGGCGTCCTCGACCTGGGCGAGGCGGGCCATGTCGGCCATGGAGCAACCGGCCGCGAGGTCGGGCAGGATCACCTTCTGCGCGTCGGAGGTCAGGATGTCTGCCGACTCGGCCATGAAGTGCACGCCGCAGAAGACGATGTACTCCGCATCAGGACGGGCCGCTGCCTCGCGGGCGAGCTTGAACGAGTCGCCGGTGACGTCGGCGAACTGGATGACCTCGTCGCGCTGGTAGTGGTGGCCCAGCACGAAGACCCGGTCACCAAGCGCGGCCTTGGCCGCCTGGGCGCGGGCGACCAGGTCGGGGTCGGAGGCGGGCGGGAGCGCTCCAGGGCAGTCGACACCGCGCTCGGAGTCGGGGTCGACTCCGCGTCCGAGCACGAGGAGGGGCAGGTCAGTCGTCGTCACGTGTCGATTGTCGCACCTGGGCGCCGCAGGGACGCGTCGATGTCTCCGGGAGGATGGGCTCATGCGTGTGCTGATCGCTCCGGACAAGTTCGCCGGCACCCTCTCCGCGGTCGAGGCGGCGCAGGCGATCGCCGCGGGATGGCGCCGGCACGCGCCGGCCGACGAGCTCGATCTGGCGCCGATGGCCGACGGGGGGCCGGGCTTCGTGGAGGTACTGCATGCCTCTCTGGGTGGTGAGCTGCTCGCGGTGTCGGTGCGCGATCCCTACGGCACTTCTGTGCCCGCGGTCGTGCTCGAGGTCGGGGACACGGCGTACGTCGAGGCAGCGCAGGCCGTCGGACTGGGTCTGACCCCGCCTGAGCGGCGCGACCCCGAGCGAGCGACGTCGTACGGCGTGGGGCAGCTCGTCGCGGCGGCCGTCGACAGCGGTGCGACGACGGTGGTCGTGGGTCTCGGCGGCACGGGCACCAACGATGGCGGCGCCGGGCTGCTCGCTGCGCTGGGCGCCGTTGCAGAGCCGGCCGGGAGCCTGGAAGGTGGACCCGACGCGCTGGCGACTCTCGAACGGGTCGACCTGTATCCGGTGCGCGAGCGCCTCGACGGGATCTCGCTGGTCGCCGCCACCGACGTCGACAACCCGCTTCTCGGCCTCATCGGGGCCACCAACGTCTACGGCCCGCAGAAGGGGGTCCCCGAGGAACGCAAGCTGGCCGTCGATGCCGCCCTGGAGCGGCTCGCGACGGCGACGGACAAGAAGACCGCCCTGGCGAAGGGCGCCGGAGCTGCCGGGGGGCTCGGCTTCGCGTTGCTGCTGCTCGGCGGCGTACGCCGGCCAGGGGTCGAGCTGGTCGCAGACGCGGTCGGGTTGGCGAAGCGGGCAGCCGCGGCTGACCTGGTCCTCACCGGCGAAGGGGCGTTCGACTTCACCTCGCGCTCCGGCAAGGTGCCGTACGGCGTGGCGCAGGTCGCCGTCGAGTCACTGAGACCATGCGTGGCGCTCGCCGGAGCGGTGCTGGTCGGCTCCCGCGAGATGCGCGCCCTGGGCGTCGAGTCGGCGTACGCCGTGGTCGACCTGGTGGGGGAGGAGCGTGCCTTCGCCGACCCGCACGGCACCCTGGCCCAGCTCGCCGAGCGCGTCGCGCGGTCCTGGTCGCACTGACGGGTGCGACCTACGGGTGAGGGAAGACCGCTTCGATGCGGGCTTCACCAGCATCGAGCGACCAGAACACCTTGTGAGGGGGGTGAGCGGCGACGCCAGTCGGAACACCACACTGCCGTCCTCTCGCACCACGGCGCTGGAGTGTTTCTGCGCCACAGCCGAATGGTTCAGAGCGAGCTCGCAGGCGTCCAGGATCGCGTCCCAGAAGTCGTCGTCCGCGGACTTCTCGAGCTCGTCGAGCTGTCGGGCGGCGACCTCGCTGTAGCTGCCGCTGTTCACCGAGTGCGGCGCTCGTACGAACGACTCGAAGTCGGCGACTTGGCGGCGCGGTCAAGGAGCTCCCGGAGCGCGGGGTTGCTGTCGTACTCGTACTGAGCCTCC
This sequence comes from Marmoricola sp., assembly GCA_043427135.1. GTDB lineage: Bacteria > Actinomycetota > Actinomycetes > Propionibacteriales > Nocardioidaceae > Marmoricola_A. The sequence goes on from JBHWSH010000381.1 coordinate 2,777, forward strand.
GACACCACCACGGCTGGCTGCAGCAGGATGCTCCCGTCTTCGTGCTCCTGCACGACGAACCGCTGGTTGGGGCGGCCCGGCAGGACCACACGGCTGCGACTGAGCAACCGAGCATGTGCGACGATTGAACGAGTGCCTCACCAGCACGATCCAAAGCATCAGACGTACGCCGACCCAGGGAGCCATCGCATGACCGAGCAGGTCGAGACCCAGTCCGAGATCCGCACCGACGGCATCAACCTGTCCGGCACCGCCGCCGCGAAGGTGCGCAGTCTCCTCGAGCAGGAGGGCCGCACCGACCTCAAGCTCCGCATCGCCGTGCAGCCGGGCGGGTGCTCCGGCCTGCGCTACCAGCTCTTCTTCGACGAGCGCGACCTCGACGGTGACATCGTCACCGACTTCGACGGCGTCGCGGTCGTCGTCGACCGGATGAGCTCGCCGTACCTCAACGGCGCGGTGATCGACTTCATGGACACCATCGAGAAGCAGGGCTTCACGATCGACAACCCCAACGCGACCGGCTCGTGCGCGTGCGGAGACTCGTTCCACTGACATCCGCTTCATGCACGACGGAAGGCCCCGCTTCGGCGGGGCCTTCTGCGTTGTCAGTCGAAGTGCAGGTGCAGCCCGGCGGCCATCTCGGCCAGCGAGTCGCTGACCTCGACGCCGCGAGAAGGTGCCGGCTCGCCCAGCAAGGGTGTCAGCGCGAGCTCGGCGCGTCGCGAGGGATGCAGGTTGTCTGCCGCGGCCATGCAGTCGGCGCTCATCTCGGCGGCGGTGGCGGCGTCGTCGTACGGGAGCCTCAGATAGGTCATGCGTTCGACGCTAGGGGTTACCGACGGGTCACCCAACAGGTACCGATGAGTAGGGTTGCGTGTCGCCCGAATCGACCGTCGTACCCCTCCCGTAGGCGTGCTCGCGCCGCCCCGTCCTTCGAGGAAGACCGTGCCGCTGCTCATCACCGGTTCCATCGCCACCGATCACCTGATGTCCTTCCCCGGCAAGTTCTCCGAGTCGTTGGTGGTCGACCAACTCGACAAGGTGGCGCTGTCGTTCCTCGTCGAGGACCTCGAGGTGCGTCGGGGTGGTTGCGCGGCCAACATCTGCTTCGGACTGGGGTCGCTGGGGCTGCGTCCGGTCCTGGTGGGCGCCGTAGGGGCCGATTTCGTCGACTACCGGGCGTGGCTCGAGCGGCACAACGTGGACTGCTCCGCGGTGCACGTCTCGGCGACCAAGCACACCGCCCGCTTCGTCTGCACGAACGACGCCTCGATGGCACAGATCGCGTCGTTCTACGCCGGCGCCATGTCCGAGGCTCGCGAGATCGAGCTCAAGCCGATCATCGACCGGTCCGGGGGAGCCGACCTCGTCCTCATCGGACCCAACGACCCCGAGGGCATGCTGCGCCACACCCAGGAGTGCCGTGATCGGGGCTACAAGTTCGTCGCCGACCCCTCCCAGCAGCTGGCCTTCGGCGACGGCGAGATGATCCGGGACCTCATCGACGGTGCCGAGATGCTGTTCTCCAATGAGTACGAGGCCGCGCTCATCACCCAGAAGACCGGCTGGTCGGCCGACGACGTCCTCGACCGGGTCGGCACGTGGGTGGTCACGCTTGGCGCCAACGGGGTCCGCGTGGATCGCAAGGGCCAGGAGTCGCTCTACGTGCCTGCGGTGCCGGAGATCGAGAAGGTCGAGCCCACCGGGGTCGGCGACGCGTTCCGCGCCGGGTTCCTCGCCGCGCTGAGCTGGGGGCTGTCCGACGAGCGCGCCGCACAGCTCGGTTGCCTGCTCGCGGTGTACGTCGTGGAGCGAGTCGGCACGCAGGAGTACACCCTGCACCGGCAGGCGTTCCTCGACCGCTTCGCGGCCGCCTACGGCGAGTCGGCCGCCTCCGAGATCGCCGAGCACGTCCAGACCGCCCGCCCCTGACAGGCTTCAGCGCTCACACCAAGCGGCGCACGTCGTACGCCGGACACCCTTCGACGGAGCGCTCGCCGGCGTACTCCTGGCCGCGCATGCGGCACCACGCCGGGATGTCCGGTCGGGCGGCCGGGTCGTCGGCCAGCACCGTCACGATGCCTCCGACGGGCACCTCGGCGATGCGCCGAGCGAGCTCGATGACCGGCAGCGGACACCTCATCCCCCGGCAGTCCAGCACCAGCTCCGCGGTCACGGCACCCTCGCCCGCAAGTCGTCGACCACCCGCGAGAGCGCGGTCAGGAGCCGGTCCACATCATCGGCGGTCGCGCCGGACGTGAAGGAGACCCGGGCGTTGCCGTGGGTCAACGCCCCCATCGCGACCAATACATGCGAGGGCTCCAGGGCACTTGCGGTGCATGCAGAGCCGCTCGCCACGGCGAAACCGTGTTGGTCCAGTGCAGTCACCAGGGCCTCTCCGTCGACGTAGAGGCAGGAGAACGACACCAGGTGGGGGAGACGCCGCGAGGGATGACCGTGGACCTCGACGTCGGGGATCTCCGCCAGCCCCTGGCGGAGCCGGGACGCGAGGTGGGCGTGACGTCGGTTCCGCTCGTCCTGTTCCGCGACCCTGGCCTGCAGGGCCGCTGCGGCGGCCAGCGCCGCGGGAACGTTCTCGAAACCGGGGGAGCGAGGGTCGATCCGCTCATCGGTCGGGAACGGGGCCCGCCAGCGGCTGCCCTTGCGGACCAGCAGGAGTCCGACGCCCGCAGGGCCGCCCCACTTGTGCGCCGACAGCGCCGCGGCGCTCCACCCGGCCGGGAGCGGCACCCTGGCAGCGGACGCGCAGGCGTCGACGAAGACGGGCACGTCCCCGGCCAGTGCCACCACTTCCTCGATCGGCTGGATCGTGCCGACCTCCGGATTCGCCTGTTGTACGGCGACCGCTGCCGTCGGCGCTTCGAGTGCGGTCCGCAGGCGGTCCAGTCGGACGACGCCGTCCGGGTCGACACCGACCACTTCGGTCGTCCCTCCGCGGGCCTCCTGCCAGCGCGCGGCGGCGTACACCGCGGAGTGTTCGACCGCGCTGTGCACCACCCGCCGGCTCACCCGCGAGCGACCCTCGACCAGTCCCAGGAGCCCCAGGTGCACCGCGTGAGTGCCCGAGGGGGTGAACGTGACCTCCTCCGCGCGCACCTGCAAGGCCTCGGCCACGACCGCACGGGCGTTGTCCAGGAGCAGCCGCGCGTTGCGAGCCTGCCCGTGCAGACGCAACGGGTCGGCGTACCCCGCCTCGAGCGCAGCAACCAACGTCTCGCGCGCCGCGGGGTGCAACGGCTCCGACGAGGCCGCGTCGAGGTACGTGGCGGTGCTCACGCTCCAGACTCTAGGGCGGGCCGTGGCGCGCGCCGGGCCCGGACGTGGTTAGTGTGGCTTCTCGCCCTCAGTTCTTCGGTGCTGCCCCGGACGCGCTTCGGGGTCCGGCGGTAGTAGTCTTTGCGTTCGACCGTGTGCGTTATAGAGAGAGGCCATCTGGCGTGGGTCTGCAACTCCCCCAGCGAGTGCGTAGGGCCGGATTCCTGGTCTTGGCAGCTCCCGCGATCCTGATGCTCAGCTCCTGCTCCGAGCAGGACCAGGGCGCATGGAAGCGGGGCGGCATGCCCGACGGCGCCTCCGACCGATCCGACTTCATCATCACCTTGTGGCAGTGGTTCTGGGTCGCCGCGCTGATCGTCGGTGTCCTCGTGTGGGGCCTGATCGCCTACTCGATCATCCGGTTCCGGCGCCGCAGCAACGACGAGATCCCCGTGCAGACTCGCTACAACCTGCCGATGGAGATCCTCTACACGATTGCCCCGGTGATCGTGGTGCTGGTGCTCTTCAAGTTCATCGTCGACACCCAGAACGACGTCAACGAAGAAGTCGAGGACCCCGACCACGTCATCAAGGTCGTCGGTCAGCAGTGGTCCTGGACCTTCAACTACATCGAGGACGACGCCCTCGACGGCTCGACCTCGGTGTTCCAGCCCGGCACGCCGGCCGACATCCCCACGCTCTACCTGCCGGTCAACGAGTCCGTCCTCTTCGAGCTCTCCTCGCCGGACGTCATCCACTCGTTCTGGGTGCCGGCCTTCACCTACAAGCTCGACGTGGTCCCGGGCCGCGACAACGCGTTCTCGATGACCCCCACCCGTGAGGGCACCTTCATGGGCAAGTGCGCCGAGCTCTGCGGGTCCTACCACTCCCGCATGCTGTTCAACGTCGAGGTCGTGAGTGCCGAGCGGTACGCCGAGGAGCTGCGCAAGCTGCAGGACGCCGGCAACGTCGGCGTACTCCTGGGCGGCAAGCGCACCGAGACCCAGCCTGGACTCAGCTCGCAGAACGGAGACGACCAGTGACCGCGACCGAGTCCCGGCCGACCGTCGACACTGCGCCGACCGTGCCCAAGCCGACGATCGGCCAGCAGGTGGTGCGCGTCCTCACCACCACCGACCACAAGCTCATCGGCAAGCTGTACCTCACCACGTCGTTCATCTGGTTCCTCCTCGGCGGGCTGATGGCGCTGGTGCTCCGCTCCGAGCTGGCCTTCCCCGGCCAGCAGGTCGTCAACGACGAGCTCTACAACCAGCTGTTCACGATGCACGGCACGATCATGCTGCTGCTCTTCGCGACGCCGCTGTTCTTCGGCTTCGCGAACATGATCATGCCGCTGCAGATCGGGGCGCCCGACGTGGCGTTCCCGCGGCTCAACATGCTGAGCTACTGGTTCTTTCTGTTCGGCGGCCTGATCGCCGCCTCAGGTTTCCTGACGCCCTCGGGTGCCGCCGGCTTCGGGTGGACGGGCTACGCTCCGCTTTCCGACGCGGTCCGCAGCCCCGGCATCGGCGGCGACCTGTGGATCATGGGCCTCTACCTGGCCGGTCTCGGCACGATCCTCGGTGCGGTCAACTTCATCACCACGATCATCACGATGCGTGCGCCCGGCATGACGATGTTCCGGATGTCGATCTTCGTCTGGAACACCCTGATCACCAGCATCCTGGTGATCATCGTCTTCCCGATCCTCGGCGGTGCGCTGATCGCACTCGAGGCCGACCGGGCGCTCGGTGCCAACATCTTCGACCCGTCGCACGGCGGACCGATCCTGTGGCAGCACCTGTTCTGGTTCTTCGGCCACCCCGAGGTCTACATCATCGCGCTGCCGTTCTTCGGCATCGTCTCCGAGGTCCTGCCGGTCTTCAGCCGCAAGCCGATCTTCGGCTACGTCGGCCTGGTCGGCGCAACCCTCGCGATCGCCGTACTCTCCGTCGCCGTCTGGGCGCACCACATGTACGCCACCGGCGCAGTCGACCTGGCGTTCTTCTCCGGCATGACCCTGCTGATCGCCGTACCGACGGGTGTGAAGTTCTTCAACTGGATCGGCACGATGTGGGGCGGGTCTCTGACGTTCGAGACACCCATGTTGTGGTCGCTGGGCTTCCTGACCACCTTCCTCTTCGGTGGTCTGACCGGCGTGATCCTGGCCGCTCCGCCGCTGGACTTCCAGGTGCACGACTCGTACTTCGTCGTGGCCCACTTCCACTACGTCGTCTTCGGTACGGTCGTGTTCGCGATGTTCTCGGGCTTCTTCTTCTGGTGGCCCAAGATGACGGGCAAGATGCTCGACGAGCGGTTGGGCAAGGTCCAGTTCTGGATGCTGTTCGTCGGCTTCCACACCACGTTCCTGGTGCAGCACTGGCTCGGCGTGGAGGGCATGCCGCGTCGCTACGCCGACTACCTGCCCGATGACGGCTTCACGTTCCTCAACCAGGTCTCGACCATCGGCTCCTTCGTCCTGGCTGCGTCGATGATCCCGTTCTTCATGAACCTGTACAAGACCTCGAAGTCGCCGCGCGTACTTGTCGACGACCCCTGGGGTTGGGGTCGGTCGCTCGAGTGGGCGACGTCCTCTCCGCCGCCGCGACACAACTTCGTCTCACTGCCTCGGATCCGCTCCGAGTCGCCGGCCTTCGACCTGCACCACCCCGAGGTGGCTGCGCTCGAGCTGGCCGAGGGCGATGCGGGTGTCGGCAGTCCGTTGAACGACGACAAGGCCGAGGAGATCTGACATGAAGGTGGAGACCTGGCTCTTCGGAGCGTGCTCGGCGTTCTTCGTCCTGATCGCCCCGGCGTACTGGTTCATCGCCGGTGACCCCACCGGCACGGCCGCGTTGATCTTCACGGCGTTCCTGGTCCTGATGGTGACTGGCTATCTCGGTTTCCACGCCTCCCGGATGGAGCCGCGTCCGGAGGACCGCAAGGACGCCGAGATCGAGGAGGGTGCCGGCGAGCTCGGCTTCTTCCCGCCGTACTCCTGGTGGCCGCTGTGGTGCGCCATGACCGCTGCCGTCATCATCATCTCGCTCGCCTACCAGGCGTGGTGGCTGACGATCATCGGCTTGGTCTTCGGTGTCCTTGCCCTGAGCGGCTGGGTCTTCGAGTACTACCGCGGCGAGCACGCCCACTGACCCGCTCGCCGAACTTCTCTTACGGGGTCGTTGTCAAGA
>JBHWSH010000382.1:0-2596 GCA_043427135.1 Marmoricola sp.
CGATCGGCAGGGGCCCTCTTCGTGTGGCCCGACGTTCGAGACCTCGGCGGACTCAGCCGGCGTACGCCGGCGCGAGCAGCGGCCACGGAGCGGCCTGCTCGACCTGGGCAGCCAGAGACATCAGGAGTGCGTCCTCGCCGAGCGGCGCGACGAGCTGAGCGCCGAGCGGCACCCCGGACGCGTCCATGCCCGACGGCAGCGAGACCGCCGGCATCCCGGTGACGTTGAACGGGCTGGTCCATCCGGACAGCAGCGTGCCGCGCTCCCACAGGGTCTCGGGTCGTTGCGTGTCGAGGAAGCCGTGCTCGCGGGCCGGCGTCGCCGTCGTGGGGGTCAGCAGTACGTCGACGTCGTCGAAGAGCCGGCCGACCGCGCGGCCGTTGGCGACGAACGTGCTCAGGGCAGCAGCCGCCTGGCCGACCTGGGCGGTGCGGTAGTAGTCCAAGAGCATCCGCGTGAAGGGTTCGAGGTCGTCGTCGGCCAGGTCGCGCCCGAGCGCCGCCAACCGGGTGTCCACCTCGTGGACCAGCGCCATGCCCATGACCATGCCGGACGCGGCCGCGGACTCTTGCGAGTCCCACGTGGGCCGCAGCGCGACGATCTCGTGGCCCGCGCCGGCGAGCGTCGCCGCCAGGCGCTCGGCTGCGGCAACGCACTCGTCATCGGTCGACGGACCGTTGACCAACTCGGTGAGCAGGCCGATGCGCAGCGGCCGGGGTCGAGCCGCAGCAGCTTCGGCGAACTCGCCCTCCCGGCGCGTGAAGCCGTAGGGGTCCCCCGGCGCGAGACCGGCGGAGACGTCGAGCAGGGCCGCACTGTCGCGGACGGTGCGGGTGACGGCGTGGTGCACCGACGTCGGGTTGCTCAGACCGCTGGTGTACGGCGCCGGGCTGACCCTGCCGCGCGACGGCTTGAACCCGACCAGCCCGCACATGGCCGCGGGGATGCGGATCGATCCGCCTCCGTCGCTGGCGTGCGCGACCGGCACCATGCCCGAGGCGACAGCCGCTGCCGACCCGCCGCTGGATCCCCCGGGCGTGTGTCCGTGTCGCCACGGGTTGTGGGTCGGGCCGTGCAACGCCGGCGCAGTGTCGGCGCTCAGGCCGAGCTCGGGGGTGTTGGTGATGCCGAGCACGACCATCCCGGCGGCCCGGTAGCGCCGGACGAGTTGGGAGTCCTCGCGTGCGACGTCGTCGGCCCACAAGCGACTCCCCCGCGTCGTGGGGAGCCCGGCGACGTCGGCGCCGAGCGGCTTGACCAGGACCGGTACGCCGGCCAGGGGGCCGTCAGGCAGACCGCGGGCGACCTCGTCGCGAGCTGCCGCGAAGCGGTCGTGCACCACCGCGTTGAGCCCGGGGTCGTGCGTCTCGATGCGGGCGATGGCCGCCTCCACAGCGTCGCGGGGGTCGACCTCGCCGTCACGGATCGCCGAGGCCAGACCGACCGCGTCGTACTCCTGGATCGGGTTCATGCCGACTGGTCCGCCGGGATGCCTGGCGCGGTCACGCCGGCCGGGACGGCGACGTTGTGGCAGGCGACGTAGTGCCCCTGCCCGACTTCGCGCAGCAGTGGCTCCTCGGCCGAGCACTGGTCGGTGGCCAGCGGGCATCGCGTGCGGAAGCGACAGCCCGACGGCGGGTTAACCGGCGACGGCAGCTCGGTGCTGCGCATCTTCGGTGCCTCGGTCTCGGCTCCGGGGATGGAGGCGAGGAGCATGCGTGTGTAGGGGTGGACGGCGACGTCCTGCATGTCGGTGGAGGGCAGCACCTCGCAGGTCTTGCCGAGATAGAGCACCATCACCCGGTCGCTGATGTTCTTGACCACCGACACGTCGTGGGCGACGAAGACCAGGCTCAGCCCGAAGCGCTCCTTGGTGTCCTCGAGGAGGTTGAGGATCTGGGCCTGCACCGAGACGTCGAGGCTCGAGACCGGCTCGTCGCAGATGATCACCTTGGGGCGCATCATGAGGGCCCGAGCGATGCAGACCCGCTGACACTGACCTCCGGAGAGCTCGTGCGGGCGCCGGTCCCACACGACGTCCGGCTCGAGCCCCACGGCCGCGAGCAGTTCGCGCACCACGGTGTCCTGGTCCTTGCCGTCGTTGAGCGCGGGGTCGAACCCCCAGATCGACAGCCCTTCGGCCACCAGGTCCTTGACCTTGCGCCGCGGGTTCAGCGACGACACCGGGTCCTGCATGATCATCTGCATGCGGGCCCGGTCACGGCGCAGCTGCCGCTCCGGCAGACCGGTGAGCTCACGCCCGTCGAACCGGACCGATCCCGACGTGGGCGAGGGCAGCTGCATGATCGCGCGTCCGGCGGTGGACTTGCCGCAGCCGGACTCTCCGAGGATCCCCAGCGTCTCGCCGGGCAGGAGGTCGAGGTCGATGCCGGAGACGGCGTGCACCTTGTGCCCTCGGCCGAGCGGGAACTCCACGAAGAGGTCTCGTACGTCGAGCACGGTCTGCGCGTCCTCGCGCAGGTGGGCGGTGCCACGGCCTGCCATCAGTTGTCCTTCCCGGAAGCCATCGGGACCGGGATGCCCGGCCGGTCGGAGTCGGAGAACCCGACCGGGTGGTGGCATGCCGCGACACTAA
>JBHWSH010000383.1:0-7079 GCA_043427135.1 Marmoricola sp.
TCCTCGTGCTGATGCTGGTCTTGGGTTCACTGATGGCAGCGCGTCAGGTCCGCAGCGCCCGCAGCAACCGGTCCGCAGCGGGGGCACCTGCCAGCACCACGCCCGCGGCCGCGAACCCCGCACTGGACGACCCGATCATCACCTTCAGCCCGACCTTCGCCTGCCAGTGCCCTCGGGCGCTCAAGGTGCTGGTCACCGCGACCCTCGTCGGGCTGCTGACGGGGTTCCTCGGCGTAGGGGGCGGCTTCCTGGTCGTGCCTGCGCTGACCCTGGCGCTCGCGATGCCGATCCGGTACGCCGCCGGCACCTCCCTTGTCGTCATCACCCTCACCAGCGCCACCGCCCTCGCCGTCAGGTCGGGGGTCGGCGTGACGCCCGACTGGACACCCGTGCTCGTGCTCACCGCAGCCGCTGCCCTCGGCGGCGTGGCCGGCGCGAAGATCGCCGACCGAACCGACACCCGCAGACTCTCTCTCGCCTTCACGGTCCTGGTGCTCGCGGTCGCGGTCTACACGGCTGCGCAGGCACTGCCGGCGCTGCTCTGAGCCACCACTCCCCCGAACCCCTATCTCCGATCCCGCCCCAGACATCAACACCAACACCAACACCAAGGAGAACGACCATGTGCCGAGCAGTCACCTGCCGGACCTGCGGCAAGACCACGTGGGCCGGCTGCGGCCAGCACGTCGGCTACGTCAAGGCCAGCGTCCCGCCGGCCAGTGGTGCCCCGGGCACACCAAAGGCGAGAGCGACACTGGCGGCTGGCTGAGCCGCCTGCGCCGACGCTGAGCGGCCCCGGCCAAGCAGGCGGTGCGTCCGCGCGTTACCGCGCGACCACCGAGGGCGGGAGCTCGAGATCGGGTGCCAGCTCCGCGACCAGATCCCGGACCCTCGCGTCGAGGTCGGCCACGATCCGGCGTACGGTCACCTCGTCCTGACCGCCGGGGTCCCCCACAGGCCAGTCGCGGTAGACGACGCCAGGGACGTAGGGGCAGCTCTCGCCGCAGCCCAAGGTGATGGCCAGGTCGCTGGCGGCCACGATGTCGGGCGTGAGCAGCTTCGGGTGCTCCCGCGAGGTGTCGAGCCCGAGCTGCTGCAGGACGTCGGCGACCTCGGGGTGGATGTGTTCACCGGGCTGGGTGCCCGCCGAGTGAGCAACCACCCGTCCACCGGCGTAGTGCTCGGTGAGGACCCTGGCGGCGACGGACCGCCCGCCGTTGCGGACACAGGCGAACACCACCTGAGGGACTGGCGTCGAGGTCACCGGAGCACTCCTTGCTGGTCGGAGAAGAAGCGGCGGGCCCACAGGCTGACGTAGACGAGACCCACGAGGACGGGGACCTCGATCAGCGGGCCGACGACACCGGCCAGTGCCTGGCCGCTGGTGACCCCGAACACCGCGATCGCCACCGCGATCGCGAGCTCGAAGTTGTTCCCCGCTGCGGTGAAGGCGACCGTGGTGGAGCGCGCGTAGCCGAGACCAAGCCCGTGCGCGATCACCAGCGAGCCACCCCACATGAGCGCGAAGTACACGACGAGGGGAACGGCGATGCGCACGACGTCGAGCGGTTGGCTGGTGATCCTGTCCCCCTGTAGGGCGAAGAGGATCACGATGGTGAAGAGAAGTCCGTACAGCGCCCAGGGCCCGATGCGGGGCAGGAACCGGCCTTCGTACCACTCGCGTCCCCGGCGGCGCTCCCCCAAAGCGCGGGTGAGGTAGCCGGCCGCCAGAGGGATGCCGAGGAAGATCACCACGCTCCAGGCGATCTGCCAGGGGGAGATGTCCAGTCCGATGCTGCTCAGGCCGAGCCAGCCCGGCAGCAGCTCGAGGTAGAACCAGCCCAGCAGCGCGAAGGCCAGGACCTGGAAGACCGAGTTGACAGCGACCAGGACGGCGGCGGCCTCGCGGTCCCCGCAGGCCAGGTCGTTCCAGATGATGACCATCGCGATGCATCGGGCGAGACCGACGATGATCAGACCGGTGCGGTACTCGGGAAGGTCCGGGAGGAAGACCCAGGCGAGGGTGAACATCAGGGCCGGGCCGACGACCCAGTTGAGCACCAGGGACAGCGACATCATCCGGGTGTCGCGCGTGACGGCACCGACCTCGTCGTACCGCACCTTGGCCAGCACCGGGTACATCATCACGAGCAGGCCGATCGCGATCGGCAGCGACACCGAGCCGATGGTGACGGTGTCGAGGGCGCCCGCGAGGTCCGGTGCCCACCGCCCCAGGAGCAGTCCGGCCGCCATCGCCAGGCCGATCCAGACGGGCAGGAAGCGGTCGAGTGTGGAGAGCCGCGGGGCGACCACGGGGTCCGACGTCCGGACCTGCCCACTCACAAGGCGGCCTTGGTCGCACGGATGATCGCGCTGTGCATGCCGGGGGCGGCTTCGTGGGTGAACTCGACGACCGCGTCGCTGAAGCCGGCCGCGGACAGCCCCTCGAGGTACTCGTGCCTCGACAGTGCGCCGGCGATGCAGCCCACGTAGGACCCCCGCTCGGCACGCTCACCGGGAGTGAGGTGGTCCTCGGCCACGACGTCAGAGATGCCGATCCGGCCGCCCGGCACGAGGACGCGGAACATCTCCGCGAAGACCTCTGGCTTGTCCACCGACAGGTTGACGACGCAGTTGGAGATCACGACGTCGACCGACGCGTCCGGCAGCGGCACGTCCTCGATGGTGCCCTTGAGGAACTCGACGTTGGTGGCGCCCGCCCGAGCGGCGTTGGCGCGGGCCAGGTCGAGCATCTCCTCGGTCATGTCCACGCCGTAGGCGAAGCCGGTCTCGCCGACCCGGCGGGCGGACAGCAGCACGTCGATGCCGCCGCCGGATCCGAGGTCGAGGACACGCTCCCCTGGTCGCAGCGCCGCGACGGCCGTGGGGTTGCCGCAGCCGAGGCTCGCGGCGACGGCCTCGACCGGGAGCTGGGCGCGGTCGCTGCCGGCGTACAGCCCCGCCCCGAAGGACCTGTCCACCACGGTCGCCTCCCCCTCACCACAGGAGGCGGGTCCACAGCAGTCGTCGGCGACCTGGAGGGCGTCGTTCAGCTCGGCGTTGCCGAGCCCCTGACCCACAGCGACGGCGGCCTCGGCGTAGCGGGCCCGTACGACTTCGCGCAGCTCGAGCTCCGACATCCCGACCCAACCTTCTTCCGGCGACCGCTGTCAATGCATCGAGCATCCTCGATGCATCGACGTATGTCAATGCGTCTGTCATGATGGCCGGATGAGTCCCGGCCGCGTCCCCCTTCCCCTGGCTGAAGGCGCCGTGTCCTGCTTCCCCTCCCACGGCCCGGCCCTCGATGCCGGCGAGGCGCAGCACCTGGCCCGGATGTTCAAGGCGCTGGGTGATCCCACCCGACTGCGGCTGCTCTCGCTGATCGCCACGCGCCCGGACCGGGAGGCGTGCATCTGCGACCTGGTCGAGCCGGTGGGACTCTCCCAGCCGACCGTGTCGCACCACATGAAGCAGCTCGTCGACGCCGGGCTCGTGGTCCGCGAGCAGCGTGGGCGCTGGGCCTTCTACCGGCTCGTCGACCAGACCCTCAGCGCACTCGGGGCGGCACTGCAGTAGTGGAACACCGGCGGCGCCGCGCGCGTTGACCTGGTGTGCCCACCACGCAGATGCTCGACATCACCCGGATCTACCACGAGCCCGACGTCGACCAGCACTCGAGGGGAGCGCAGATCCTGGACCGGTTCCCCGAAGCGGAGCGCATCGAGATGCCCAGCCACCAGGACATCGCCGGCCTCTACGGCAATCCTGGCAACGTCGAGGACTGGGTCCGCAACAAGCGCAACGTCCTGGTGCTCGGCGTCAAGAAGAGCCTGACCGCGCGCCCCAACGGCCGCTCCAGCGACTTCATCGCGCCCTCGACCTCCAACGGCTGCGCGATGGCCTGCTCCTACTGCTACGTGCCACGGCGCAAGGGCTACGCCAACCCGATCACGGCGTTCGTCAACATCGAGCAGATCGTCGGCTACCTCGGTCGTCATGCCGACCGGCAGGGCATGAAGCTCGAGCCCAACCAGTGCGACCCCATCGACTGGGTCTACGACCTCGGCGAGAACGGCGACTGCTCGGTGGACGCGACGATCTCCGACAACGTCCGCGACCTGGTCGGCCTCTTCGCCGAGCTGCCCAACGCCAAGGCTTCGTTTGCCACGAAGTACGTCAACCGCGACCTGCTCGACTACGACCCACGCGGCGGCACCCGGGTGCGGTTCTCGCTGATGCCGCAGCAGGTCAGCAAGCTGACCGATCTGCGCACCTCGCCGATCTCGGAGCGGATCGCCGCGATCGACGACTTCGTGGCGGCGGGGTACGAGGTCCACGTCAACTTCAGCCCCGTGATCGTGTATGACGGGTGGCTCGCGGACTGGGCGGCTCTCCTCACCGAGCTCGACGCCGTGATCGGCGAGAGGGCCAAGCAGCAGCTGGCTTGCGAGATCATCTTCCTCACCCACAACGCCGGGCTGCACGAGGTTAACCTGGGCTGGCACCCCAAGGCCGAGGAGTTGCTGTGGCAACCGGAGTTGCAGGAGAGCAAGCGCAGCCAGAGCGGGCAGGTCAACGTGCGCTACCGCTCGTCGTCGAAGCGGCTGTACGTCGAGCAGCTGACCCAGCTGATCGCGGAGAAGGCGCCGTACTGCCGGGTGCGCTACGCCTTCTGAAGGACAAGGTCGGCCACGACTCCATAGTGGTCACTGGCCCACACCCCGTCGACCGGTCCGTCGAGGAACCTGCGGCAGTCCCGCACCTGCAACGTCGGCCCATGCAGGCCGGCCCGGACCAGGATGTAGTCGATGCGGCGTGACACCGCCGTCGCGACCTCACCGCACCGGACCAGCGGGTTCTCCAAGTCGAAGGTGCGACCCGGATCATCGGGATGCAGGTACTCCCAAGCATCCTGGTAACACACGCTGAGCCCGTCTACGGGTCGACGCCCTCGCCAGAACGCCAGGCTCGCCGCATCAGGGGTCGCGTCGAAGTCGCCCAGGACCACAGCGTGCACGTCACGCTCGCCGATGCGCTCCTCCAGCGTGCGGGCCACCAGGACTGCTTGAGCTTCCCGCTCGAGCTCGTACGGGAACGGCCAACTCGGCTTGTGATGGGCGACCACGACATCGCCCAACGGCGTAGCGAGCTCGACGATGAGCGCGGCGCTCCACGGCAGGGTCTCCTTGGCGCGCTCGGTGATCCGCAGGTCCAGTTCGACTACACGCTGCTGCGGCCAACGGGTCGCCAACGTCCCAGCGACCCCATCGCCGGCGGGTCGAGAGAAGTGACCGAAGAAGTAGCCCGGTCCAAGCAGATCGTGGAGGAGTTCCGGTTTGTCGACCGGGACCTCCTGCAGCGCCACGACATCCGCATCGAGGGCTCGCAGCGACGTCCGGATGAGGGCCTCACGACGCTCCCAGTCCGGGTTCGCAGGGCCGTAGACATTGAAGGTCACTACCCGCAGGACATCTGCTGCGTGCACCTAGAAGGCCTACCCTGACGGGGCGGCAAACATGCTGCGGCAGGTTCGCCCCATGCCATGGGTCGAGGAGCGGTTTGGCAGCATGGGTGCATGCTGAGCCGTCGATCCCTCACGCGAGTCTGTACGTCGAGCGCTGCCCTGCTGCTCCTGGTGCCCCTGGCCGCCTGCGGAGACGACACGGCCGAGGAGCCTGCTGCCGCGACTCCCCAGGCCACCGACGGGGGGCACGGCGACCACGCCGAGCACACCGCCGATCCGGCGATGAACGACCCGCACGCGACACCTGCCGACGAGATCGACGGCGCTGACCTCCGCACCGGCGACTTCGCACTGCTCGACACCGCTCCCCCGGGTAGCGACAGCGTCGCCGGTTCGGTGTGGGTGGCGGAGAACGCCGACGGCACGACCGTCACCGTGCGGCTGACCGGCCTTGACACCGAGACCGGCTACATGCTCCACCTGCACGAGCAGGAGTGCAGCCAAGACAACGGCGGCGACCACTTCGCCTTCGAGAAGGGCGGGTCGGACCAGCCGCCCAACGAGATCCACCTTGCCTTCACCACCGACGCGGACGGAGCAGGCGAGGCAACCGTCACCAACAAGCGACGCATCGGCGAGGACGCCAAGTCGATCGTGCTCCACCCCCACGACGCGATGGACAACCGAGTGGCATGCGCCGACTACTGATCGTGGCCGCGAGCCTCGCCGCACTGGCGTGGCCGGTCACCGCCGCTCACGCCCACTCCAGCCTGCTGGACGGCAGCCCCGGACCGGGGGACTCGGTCGCCCCCGGAAGCACGGTGATCGCGCTGGAGTTCGACAACGTCGACCCCGATGGCGAGCACCAGGTCGCGGTCCTCGACGCGGAGGACGATCCCCTGCGGGTCAGCTCACCGCAAGCGCAGCAAGGACGGCTGATCTGTGCGCGCACCGAAGAGCTGGAGCCCGGCGTTCACGCGGTGGAGTACTCCGTCACCTCGGGTGACGGTCACGTGATCCGTAGCCGCTACGAGTTCGAAGTGGCGGCCGGCGGGGACGAGGTCGAGGACTTCGGCTGCGACACCGGCGCGCTTGCGGCCCCCGAGGAAGCCGAGTCTCTCGGGTTCGGGCTCGACCTACCTCCCGCTGTCCTCGCGATCGTCGCAGTCGTGGTCGTCGGAAGCGCCGCGCTCGCCGTGGTCGCCGTCATGCGCAGCCGTCGCGGCGACGACGTCTGACGGGGGCACGGCGCAGACACCGTCCTCGCAGACCATCGCGTCGGCATCGCCGACCATCTGGAACGCGGGCCCGCTGCTCATGCCGTTACTCCGGCGTCGGCGGAGTCCTCGGCGGCCTGCCGCAGGGCGTCGGCGAAGAGCGCGGGCTCCTGTGCGCCGGACACGCCGTAGCGGCCGTCGATGACGAAGAACGGCACGCCGTTGATGCCGTAGGCGCGGGCCTGGGCGATGTCGGCGTCGACGTCGGCGCGGTGGGTGCCGTCGCGCAGCGCCTGCAGGGTGGCGTCACGGTCGAGCCCGACCTCGGCGGCCAACTCGGCCAGGTCGTCATCGTGACCGACGTGACGTCCCTCGGTGAAGTAGGCGCGCACTAA
>JBHWSH010000384.1:0-4349 GCA_043427135.1 Marmoricola sp.
ATCTGCGGCGACGCTGCCAGGACCGACCGACAACGTTAGTCGTCCTTGTCTGCGGCGAGGTCGTAGTCGCCCATCCGGCCGGGCGGGATCGGGTCGGCGTCGAGCTGCTCCTCAGCACGGCGGATGAGTTCGTGTGCGGTCAACCCCAGCGCACAAGCAAGCGCCTCGGCTGCACTGAGCGGCATCTCGCGCTCCACCGCGTACACGTAGCGGCGGACGGAAACTGTTGTCAGATGGGCGGATTCGGCAAGGTCGGCTCGGCTGAGCCCCTGCCGTCCCGCCTCGGCGCGGACCTCGGCGGCAACTGCCAGAGTGATATCGCTGAGTGTTCCCATGTGGGTATCAGACCGCACCGGGCGGGAACGGCACAACCCTATCGGAAGAAGTTGAGTCAAAGTACTTGCATGATGTTCCGTTTGGAACATACAGTGACCGTATGGAAGCCACCACGACCGCCCGGACCGGGCTCGGAGGTGTGATCTCCGACCTGATGGAAGACGGCGAGATGAGCCTACGGGACCTCTCGACCGCGTCCTCGGTCCCGCTCACCACCCTCCACCGCCGGCTCAGCGCACCCGAGACCTTCACTCTCAAGGAGCTCCGCTCTATCGCCACCGCTCTCGGCGTCACGGCGAACGACCTCATCGAGCGAGGTGCGGCATGACCGCCGTCGCCACGACCGAGGACCACGCCCGCCGCCGCCTCCTTGCGCGCATCCATGAGGCCCAGCACCTGACGGACTACCTAGACCGCGACCCAGGGCTCGACTCGCACGTCTACTTCATCCAGCAGGGCACGAGTGGTCCGATCAAGATCGGCCGGTCCGTGGACGTGCTCGCCCGACTTCGCGCACTCCAGACGGGGTGCCACGAGGAGCTCCGAATCCTTGGCGTGTCACTCCTCGGCGGTGCATCACTCGAACGTCGGCTGCACCGGATGTTCGCGGCAGACCGGCTCAATGGCGAGTGGTTCCGGCCGTCGCAGTTGATGTACGAGGTCATCGCGGACTTCGGGGGGGCGGCCTGATGCTCTACCAGTTCCTCCCCCGCCTCGCCGACGATGAGTACGCCGCGCTGGAGAAGTCGATCCGCGAGCACGGCGTCCAGGTGCCGATCGTCGTGGACGAGAACCGCTCGATCATCGACGGCCACCACCGCAAGGAGATCGCCGACCGTCTCGGCGTCGAGTGCCCGCGCCGATTCGCGATGGACCTCACCGACGAGCAGAAGCGCACCCTTGCGCTCTCGCTGAACCTCGACCGCAGACACCTCAACCGCGAGCAGAAGCGCGAACTCGTGGAGCGCAGCCTCGAGGCCGACCCGCACCTGTCCGACCGTCAGCACGCCGAGCGCACCGGAGTGAGCCCGAGCACGGTCGGCTCACGCCGCGCCGACATGGAGCAGGACGGCCGACTGTCCAACTTGGACAGTCGAGTCAGCGCCGACGGACGCGAGCGGCCTGCCTCGCAGCCTGCTCGCATCGGCCCTGCCGTCGACACCGAGACCGGCGAGGTCTCCGACGACTACCTCCCCGACGACACAACCGGGGAGGAGGTGACTTCCGGCGAGGGCTTTGCCCAGCCCACCGACCCGGAGGCCGCGTCCGGGGGTGAGCGCGTCGAGCCCAAGGAGGTGCCCTCTTCCTCACCTCTCACGGCTCCGCGCCCCTCGGTCGTCGGCCTCGACGGGAAGACCTACGCCCGGCCGATCCCGCGCCTCGACGGACGCACCCGCGAAGAAGCCGACGCCGACCGCAAGCACCGCGAACGGCAAGAGGCCCTGATCGACCTCTACAGCGACCAGATCGGCAAGGCGCTTCTCGGGATCGGCACCTACGGCCACCGCGACGACCCCGCCTCGGTCATGGCCGAGTTCGCCCCGGCCCACCTCAACCCGCCGCAGATGGACCGTGCCTACGACCTCGACAACCTCAAGGCCGCCCGCCGCTTCATCGACGCCCTCATCGCGTGGAAGGAGCAGCAGTGAACCAGGCATACCGCGACTGGATACTCGCCCGCTACGACCGGCATGTCTCGCAGCAGGTCGAAGGTGTCGAGCTCGCCTCGGCCCGCGATCGGGTCGCCAAGGACTTCCTCGTCGCCCTCGACCTCGGGCAGGTCCCCTCATGGACGCCCGACCAGGCGACCGCGATGGCCCTGTTCGACAAGGCCGTCATGCCCGAGCGGGACCGTCGTCGCGCGTCCTTCAAGAAGAACGCCGAGTACCTGCTCGACGCGCTCCGCAACCCCGACGACGGCGTCCACGTCGAGCCGTTCCTCGACACGGTCTATCCGCTCGGGTCGGCGAAGGGTCGAGACAAGGCGTTCCGGTACTGGACTGAGGACGACCTCATCGCCTCGACCATCGAGCGCTACCGCAACGCCGCCGCAGCGATGCAGGCCGCGAAGGAGCACGACGAGGTCACCTCCGACCTGCTCGACGTGCTCCGGGTCCGTGGCGCGCGGATGGTCGGCGACTGCTTCGAGCAGGTGGCGGCATGACCGTCCAGCCCGTCGAGCACCTCGTCGTCGAGGAGGTGCAGCAGCAGCTCCGCATGAAGAACGCGCACACCGCCCGCCGGCTCATGGCCGCCGGTGACATCGCCTCGATCAAGGTCGGAGGTCGCTGGCTCACCACGCAGGCCGACATCGACGCCTACCTCGACCGGCTCCGCCAGGAGCGCGAAGAGCGGCGCCTGCCGCAGAACCGGCGCCGCCGCCGCCGCCCCTAGACGCCCTCCCGGCGCGGTGACTCCCCCAACCCGCGCCGGGAGCGGCCAGACATGCAAGTGCCCCGCCTCAACCGCGAAGCCGAGCGGGGCAACTCACAACAACGAAAGGGTAGCAATGACCACCACACTGCTCATGCAGATCGACGGCGAGGCCGTGCCGATCAACCACGTCTCATGGGAGGCGGTCGGCGGCTGCGGCTGCGTCTTCGGCTGGCACACGGCCGCGCACGGCAGCACGATCTACGCGGCCACCGAGGACGACGCGAAGAAGGAGCTCTTCGGCGGCACCAAGGTCGAGCGCAAGTACTACGAGGACGCAGGCTGCACCGTCCGGGCCGTCGCCAACTCCAGCATCACCCACGTCCCGTGCGAGCACTCCCCTCGCTTCGGCCTGCCTGACGCGGACGCTCCCGAGGGTCACGAGTGGGCCACGACGGACAGGTGGTGGGAGGGCCGCCAGACGCACATGCGCCACATCGTGCCGAGCCTCCCGACCGGTGATGCGTACGAGGACCACGAGGCCAACCGCGCCACCGTCTCCCGTTGCGGGAAGGCGCCGACGCGCCACAACCTCTGGCACACCGACGCCACGAGCAAGGGCACCCACGTCAAGAGCAAGGTCCCGTGCTCGAAGTGCCTCAAGGCGGTGGCCCGATGACCACCCCCGACCTCACCCACATCACCGGCCTGCTGCTGACCAAGGCACTGAAATCCCTCCCCGAGCTGACCGACGACGACGGCGTTCGCTGGTCCCTCTCTGACGAGGGCAGTCCGCTCGCGAGCATCTGGCGGGCCGATCCGGCCACGGACGAGTGGCGCAAGTTCGCCTACGTCTCCCTGACGGTGAACGTGCAGCCCCGCTCGGCCGTCGTCGTCGGTGGCGTCGTCTACACCGGCGAGGAAGGGGTGACGGCATGACCCTCACCCCAGCCGGCCGCGTCGTCCTCGTCCTCGCCGCCCTCGCGCTCATCCTCGGCCTCGTCGACGTCGCGGCCCGCGTGTGGGCAGGCCAGTGGCCCGCCGACCGGGTCATCGCCGTCGCCGTCGCCGTCCCGGTGCTCCTGGCGCTCATGTGGAGGTGGGAAGCGTGAAGGTCCACGCCACCGACACGCGCGTCAGCGTCTCCCTGGGCATCTCCACCGACGCCGTGATCCGCGCCGTCTACGAGGTCGACCAGCAGGAGGCGGCCCTGTCCTCCGGTGACGACCCGTGGGCCAACCCCGACGGTGCCCGCGACGCCCTCGACGGCCTGCTCGGCGTCTCCCTGACGCCAACGCAGGCGCGTGAGCTCGCCCGCGACCTCTACCAGGCCGCAGCGACGTGCGACGCCCGCACCTACCCGCCCCGCGACGAGCACCCCGCCGAGACCGCTGCCCGCCGATACGGAAGGGACTGACATGGACACCCCCATCTTCGACGAGTGCTGCCGCGAGCACGGCCGCTACGACACGGTCGAGGACGCCCTCGCCGCCTGGACCATCGGCGACCCGCTGCCGTTCAGCGAGGACGACCCGGACGGGAGCGGCGAGCGATGACCACCCACCACGACGACCCCTACCGCGACGACCCCCGCCGCGTCGCCCACGACGAGGACCGCGCCGAGCAGGACGCCGAGAGTA
>JBHWSH010000385.1:0-3759 GCA_043427135.1 Marmoricola sp.
CTTCAACGCGACACCGGACACCGTCGGCATGCCATCGGCGTACGTCGACGCGTGGGTCGCCGGAGGTCCGCCCGACGACACCGCCCCGGGCGATGCGGTGCCGGGGGCCACCTGCGGCCAGCAACCCGATCTCAGCAACTCCGACGGTGCGCTTGCGATGCGGATCGACTATGTGTTCGTGCGGGGGCTGCGCGTGATCGCCGCGCGTCGGGCCGGCCACCGGCCCGAGGAGCGCACCCCCGGCGGCTTGTGGCCCTCCGACCACGTGGCCGTCGTCGCCGAGCTCGATTTCTAGCCGAGCCGGCCCTCGAGCTCGAGACGAGCGGCCGCCTCCAGCTGTCCCGCGAGGGTCAGCAGCCGCGCCGCGGACAAGTCGGAGAAGTAGGCGGTGTCGTCCTCGTGCTCGAGATGGGCACGCCCGACCGCCGCGACGCGCACGAACGCCGCTGCGCGGAACAGCGCGTCCGCGAAGTCACCGATCCGGATGCCACGCAGCACCGCGTCTGCCAGGCGGCGTACGTCGTCGGGCGTAGGCGGCACGGTGACACCGGCCACCGCCTCGTGGACGGGCGAGTGGCGCCGTCCCAGGTCGAACTCGCGCGCGACGGACTCGGGCGCGGCGTACACCCACGAGCGCAGCAGGTAGAGCCGCCACAAGACGCCGGCCAGGGTGTCCGGCGGCGATCCCGACCAGACCTGCGCGATCTGGTCCAGCCCCTCGTCGTCGGCGAGCCGCACGATGCGCTCGACCACCTGCTGCTCGTCGGAGTCCCGAGGGCCGCGCACCAGCAACGCAGCGCACCGGTCCGCGGCTTCCTGGCGCAGCGCAGGGTCGAGGTCGCCCACCAGCTTGTCGAACTGCGACGAGCCGGGAAGGGCGGGCCGGTGGTGCCGCGGAGTCTCGGGCATCCGACCAGCGTAGGCGAGTCCCCGACGCGTGCGGTTCGGTGCCAACGCGTCGGCCACGCGTGCCAGCAGACGTGCGCACGGCGGCACCGTAGGTGGGGCTCATCACGATCTGTGCACGGGCTCGGGACGGCGTGTCCCTCGACGCGGGCGCGACGCTACGGTGACTTCTCGTACTCGGGGTCGCTGGCGGTTCGCGGCTCCGACGACTTCCAGGGAGGTGCGGTGGCTGGGCTGCGTTGGCTCATGGGCGCAGTGGCGCTGACCACGGTCGTCGCGGCGGGAGCCGGCTGCACGCCCGACGCCGAGCCCGCCCCGCCGACACCCGCACCCAGCGCGACCCCCGACCCGGTCACTCTCGACCTCGCCGTCCATGGCGACTCGTTCGCGGTCGACACCTGGCATGAGATCGCCGACGCCTTCGCCGCCGACAGTCCAGAACTCCGCATCGACATCAGCGCGGAAGCCGACCCCGACACTTCGGTCGAGGTGCTGCGCAAGCAGTTCGAGGAGGGCGAAGAGCCGGACGTCTTCGTGCTCCACCAGGACTGGCTGGCGGAGTTCGTCGAGGCGGGTCGGCTGCAGCCCGTCGACACACTGCTGGAGGACCGTGGACTGCAGTTCGGAGACGACTACCAGCGGGTGGCCCTGACCACCTTCAGCGCCGACTCCGCACTGCAGTGCATGCCCGCCGAGATGTCGCCGCTGGTGCTCTTCTACAACCGCAAGCTCATGCCTCGACGCGCGCTGCTCGCCCAGGGCGTGGCGCTGCCCGACGGCGTCGAAGTGACCCAGTGGTCGTGGGCCGACATGGTCGCGGCCGCCCTCGCGATGGACCGCGGCACCCGCGGCGCTGCGCAGGCACCCGTGCACTCCATCCATCTCCCACCCGACGTCGACCTGGTCACCGCCCTGCTTCGCTCGGCCGGCGCCGACGTCGTCGACGACGTGCTCGACCCGACCCGGCTGACCCTCGCCTCCGACGAGGCGATCGAGGTGATCACCGCGATCGCGGCGCTCACCCGCGACAACAGCCTGTCGCCCACCGCCGAACAGGTCGCCGCCACGGACCCGCTCGAGATGTTCCTCGAGGGGCGGCTCGGGATGTACGTCGGCACCCGCGCGGACGTGCCCACGATGCGGGCGACCGAAGGCCTGCGCTTCGACGTGCTCCCGCTGCCCACCTTCGACCGCGCCCGCGCCGTCGCTCCCGCCACCGGCTTGTGCATCAGCAGCGAGTCCGAGCACGTCCCCGCAGCCGCGGACTTCATCGCCTTCGCCACCGGTGCGGAGGGCGCCGCCGTCGCCGCGCGGTCGGGCGGGATGGTGCCCAGCGTCTTGGACTCGATCGTCTCCGACGAGTTCGCCGAAGGGGAGCAGCCACGCAACCCGGCGGTCTTCGTGACCTCGGTGCGCCGCTCTGACCTCCTGCCGTACGCCGTCGCTTGGCCGGACGTGACCGACCGCGTCGAGCGGCTTCTGAACCGCATCCTCCTCAACCCGAAGTTCGACGTCGACGAGCGACTCGTGCCGGTCCTGCTCAGGGCGAACGAACGCTCCGAGCAGTGGTTCGACCCCAGCCTCGTCGAGGACGAGAGCGACGAGGAGACGTCGACTCCCAGCGCCGACTGAGCCTCAGCTCTCCTCGGAGGAGTCCGGCTCAGCCGAGTCGTCCTCGGTCGGCGGGTGGTCGGCGATGGCGGCGGTCAACGGGGGGACCACGAGGTCGATCTGCCACTGCCGGGCGCCGAGTGCGCGAAGCGTCGAGCCGACGTCCGCTGTCGTCGCGGCGGGCGGGGTCCACAGCACGCGGCGTACGACGTCGGGGGTGACGAGGTTCTCGACCGGCAGCACCAGCTGCTCGGCCAGCTCGGCGAGCGCGGCTCGCGCCTGCGCCAGGCGGGCTGCCGCGATCGGATCGCGCTCGGACCACGCCCGCGGGGGCGGCGGACCGTCGAAACGGGCGGTCGTCTGCGGCAACTGGTCCTCGGGCAGGTGGCGGGCCGCGCGTAGTGCCGACACCCAGGTGTTGGCGTAGCGCTCCGCACCCCTGCCGTGGAACCCGCGCAAGGCCAGCAACGTCGCTCTGTCCTGCGGCATGGCGACCGCCGCTTCGACGATGGCGGAGTCGGGGATGAGCCGGGTGGGCGTCACGTCGCGCTGCGCGGCGATGCGGTCCCTTGCCTCCCACAACGCCTGCACGGCGGCGAGAGAGCGGCGACCGCGCACGCGGTGCAGCCCTGACGTGCGTCGCCATGGCTCCTGGCGGACGGCGGGCGCCACGAACCCCAACAGGTGCTCGAACTCCTGGCGCGCCCACTCCCACTTGCCGGCATCGACAAGCTGCGCGTGCAGGACGTCGCGGAGCTCCACCAGCATCTCGACGTCGAGGGCGGCGTACTCCAGCCAGGGTCGTGGAAGCGGGCGTGTCGACCAGTCCACGGCCGAGTGCTCTTTGCGAAGCCGGCGGCCGACCACCTCCTCCATGAGGGTCGCGAGTCCTACCCGCGGATAGCCCAGCAGCCGGCCGGCGAGCTCGGTGTCGAACAGCGTGGTGGGCCGCAGCCCGACCTCGCGCAGGCAGGGGAGGTCCTGGGTCGCCGCGTGCAGGATCCACTCGGTGCCTTCGAGAGCCTGCGCCAGCGGCGTCAGGTCGTCCAGCGCGATGGGATCGATGAGCGCTGTCGTCGCGCCTTCACGGCGCAGCTGGATGAGATAGGCGCGGGGGGAGTACCGGTAGCCCGAGGCGCGCTCGGCGTCGATCGCGACCGGCCCCGTGCCGGCAGAAATAGCAGCGGCAACCTCGGCGAGAGCCGGCGCGTCCTCCACTACCTCGGGGAGGGGGTCGCGCAG
>JBHWSH010000386.1:0-8699 GCA_043427135.1 Marmoricola sp.
CTACTCGGACGGAGCGAACCCGGCACGGGGCCTCGGCGCCGGGGGAGGCGCGGTGCGTTGCGGAGCGGGTGGCCCGAGGACCGGCTGGTCGACGAGGGTGCTCGTGCCATCGTCGGCGCGTGCGCCGACCGCGGCGATGACCGTGGTGCGCTCCTGGTCGTCCTCGCGGTCCTCGGAGAGGTAGTCGATGCTCTCGTGCTGCGGGATCGGCACCGTGGGCAGCAGGTCGGCGGTCAGGTCCGGATCGTCGGCCAGCCCCGAGCTCAGCGCTGCCCGCACCCGGCGCAGTTGATGCAGGAAGACCTTGGCGTCGGCCTGGCGCCGCTCGCGGTCGCGAGCCGTGGCGCGCGCCACCAACGCGTCGACGTACGCCGGCAACGGGCGCGGCAATGCCTCGGAGGGGACGGGCACGTCCTCGTTGACATGCTTGTAGGCGATCTGGATCGCGCCCTCGCCCTCGTGCGGCTTGCGGCCGGTGAGGAGCTCGTAGAGCAGGACCCCTGCGGCGTAGACGTCGGAGCGCGGGTCGGCGCGGCCGTCGACGATGAGCTCGGGAGCGAGATAGGAGACCGTGCCGATCAGCAGACCGGTGGTGTGGGTGTGCTGGCTGACCGCGTCGAACGCCTTGGCGAGACCGAAGTCGGCGACCTTGATCCGGCCGTCGTCGGCGATCAGGACGTTCTCGGGCTTGATGTCGCGATGCACGATGCCGCACCGATGTGCTTCCGACAGTGCTAGCAGGACCGGCTCGAGCAGGTCGAGCGCGCGCGCCGGGGTCATCGGCGCTTCGTCACGGATCACGTCGCGCAGCGTGCGCCCCGGCACGTGCTCCATCACCAAGAACAAGGTGCCGTCGTCGTCGCCCTGGTCGGTGACTGCGACGACGTTGGGGTGGGAGAGTCGCGCAGCGGAGTGCGCCTCGCGGACGAAACGCGACGCGAAGTCGTGGTCGTCGCCGAGGTCGCGGTGCATGACCTTGACGGCGCAGTCGCGGTCCAGGCGGAGGTCGTGGGCTTCGTAGACCGTGGCCATCCCGCCCCGCGCGATGCGCGGCCCGACGCGGTAGCGACCGTCGAGAAGTCGACCGACCAGCGGGTCGACATCTCTCACGGCGGCGTCCTTCCGGACACGCCCGGACGGTGATCGTCCGGGCGGCGGGGCAAGGGCTTGACCCCCTGATTCTAGGTGCCGGAAGGGCTGGCCCCGCCCCCGCGCGGAGTACGGCGTGGCGGGCGCTGGCACAGTAGTCGCGTGACCGACTCCAATGCCTCGAATGCCTCCACCGCAGCCGGGACCCTGATGGACCTGGTCGGGGAGTGGTGGGACTGGCATGCCTGCGCCGAGGCACTCGGCCTCAGCGTCAGCAAGGTCCGCCAGCTCATCCGCGAACACCAGCTCGCGGCGCTCGTGCCGGCTCCCGGCATGGGCCAGCGGGTCCCTGCCGAGCTGATCGCCGACGGCGAGATCGTCAAGGGCGTCCCCGGACTGCTGACGCTCCTGCGCGACGGCGGCTACGACGATCCGGCGATCGTGAAGTGGTTGTTCACCCCCGACGAGACCCTCCCCGGCCGCCCGATCGACGCGCTCCGGGAAAACCGCGGCGCGGAGGTGAAGCGCCGCGCCCAGGCGGTGGCCCTGTAGCGGGACGGGTCAGACGACGCGCTGGGTGGCTGCCGCGGCGAGCTGCCGGAGGGTGTCTCTTGCTGCGGGGTTGATCCGCTCGTGGTCCAGCGCGCGCAGGCATCGGTCGGTGAGCTCTTCGATGCGGCGCTCGACCTCGGCGTGTGCGCCGGAGCGTTCGATGATGCGCTGCAACTCCGCGACCTCGCGGCCGTCCAGCCGGTGACCGAGCTGCCGTTGCAGCTGCAGTGCGTCGTCCTCGCCGGCACCGGCGAGGGCCAGCGCGACCAGGACGGTGCGCTTGCCCTCGGAGAGGTCGTCGCCGGCGGGCTTCCCGGTGACCTCCGGGTCTCCGAAGACACCGAGCAGGTCGTCGCGGAGCTGGAACGCCTCGCCCAGAGGGAGGCCGTAGTCGGTGAGCAGCTGGATGTCCTCGGGGGCGGCGCCTGCAAGGGCGGCCCCGACGTGAAGCGGCCGCTCCACGCTGTACTTCGCCGACTTGTAGCGCAGCACCTTCATCGACTGCTCCACGTCGGCCTCGCCGCGGGCCTGCACCGAGACGTCGAGGAACTGGCCGGCGATGACCTCCGTGCGGGTCACGTCGAACCAGCGCAACGCTTCCAGCACGCGCTCCGAGGGAAGTCCGCACCCGCGCAGCATCTCGTCGGCCCACGACAGCATCAGGTCGCCCAGCAGGATCGCGGCGGCGGCGCCGTACTGCTCGGGGTTGCCCGGCCAACGCTCTTCGCGCATCCGGGTGGCGAAGGCCCGGTGCGCGGAGGGCCGCCCGCGTCGGGTGTCCGAGGCGTCCATGTAGTCGTCGTGCACCAGCGCGGACGCGTGCAGGAGCTCGAGCGCCGCGGTCGCGCGTAGCAGCCCCGCGGTCTCGGAGGCATCCATCGGCGCCCTCACCGCATGGAACCCCCACCACGCGAACATCGCCCGCAACCGCTTGCCGCCGGCGACCGCGTCGCGCGCTGCACCGACCAGTTGCACCGCGTCGTCGCCGAGCTCGGCCACTGCACTCTGCTGGTCGTCGATGAAGCCGTCGAGCACCTCCTGCACCTGAGCGCGGAAGGCGGCGGCATCCCAGTCGCCCGCCGTCGTCGCGGAGCCGGGACCGGTCGTGGCGTCAGCAGTCACCGCTCGAGCGTATCGCCGGACGCGCCGCCGGTGGACGTCTCCCGCCGTACGCCGGCCGCCGCCCTATCCTGGGACGCATGTCCCTGGGCCTGCGCGACCTCCTCGCCACGGGCGCGCGCTCGTTCTCCTTCGAGTTCTTCCCGCCCAAGGACGAGGCCGGCACCGCACAGCTGTGGCGGGCTTTGCGGGAGCTGGAGCCGCTGCACCCCACGTTCGTGTCGGTGACCTATGGCGCAGGCGGCACCACCCGCGACCGGACGGTGGAGATCACCCATCGCATCGTGCGCGAGACCACGATGACCCCGATGGCGCACCTGACCTGCGTGGGCCACTCGCGTGACGAGCTGCGCTCGGTCGTTGGGTCCTATGCAGCCGCCGGCATCCGCAACGTGCTCGTCTTGCGCGGCGACCCGCCGGGCGGGCCCGGCACGCCGTGGACGGCCACCCCCGGCGGGTTGACGTACGCCGACGAGCTGGTCGCGTTGGTGCGCTCGCTCGGCGACTTCAGCGTCGGCGTGGCCGCGTTCCCCGAAGGACACCGCGAGTGCGGCAGCCTGGAGGAGGACGTGCGCGTCCTCAAGGGCAAGCAGGACGCCGGCGCGGAGTTCGCCATCACCGACATGTTCTTCCGTGCCTCGGACTATTTCGGCCTCCTCGAACGGGCGCGGACGAACGGCGTCACCATCCCGATCCTGCCGGGGATCATGCCGATCACGAACCTCGGCCAGGTCCGTCGCATGGCGGAGCTGTCGGGTCGTGAGGTGCCGGCCGAGGTGGTTGCCCGAGTCGCGGCTCACGAGGGCGACGCCGAAGCCGTACGCCGCGAGGGCGTCCAGATCGCCTCGGAGCTGTGCGACGAGCTCCTCGCCGGAGATGCTCCCGGGCTGCACTTCTACACGCTCAACCGGTCGAAGGCGACCCGGGAGATCTACGCCAACCTGCAGCTGCCGGTGGCCTGACGCGGTGGCTTGGGGGCGACAGCTCGGCTCACTCGCTGCGGCGGCAGTTCTCGCGGCCTGCTCCCCGGTCGCTGACCGGTCGAGCGACACGAAGGAGATGCAGGTCCTGCCCGTTCCCTGCACGGCACCGGATGCGGCTCGCCAACGAGACGTGGACCCCGATGACTCGCCCGAGGTGCCGTTCGCCGTTCCTACGCCGGGAGAGCCGGTCCTCGTCCAGGTCGAGAACACCAATCTGACGTCCACCCTCTGGGCGCAGGTCGAGGAGGCATCTGCCGCCTGGAGCAGAAGTCCCTGCCTCGACCTCCGGCCTGGCGACTGCGTAGCGGGCAGCAACTGCATTCGGGTGCGTGCTCATCCTCGGCGCGTGCTGGAGCAAGTCGAGCCGGACGGGGGATGGGGCGACACCGACGGCACGTTCACCGGGCGTGAGCGAGGCGAGGTGCGCGTCGGTGGCACGGTGTCGATCAACCTGACGATGTTCGCCGACATGAGCGCCGACGAACGCCTCGCCACGATCACGCACGAGCTCGGTCACGCTCTTGGTCTCGTGCATCGTCTCGACCGCCGCTCCTTGATGAACGCCGTGACCGGACCGCGCACGCGGACGGCACCCGATGAGGTCGACTTCCACAACCTGCGGGTGATCTACGGACTGGCCATAAAGACCGAAGCCATCCGCTGAGTAGGGGTCAGTTCTAGGCGGGGCCGATCTCCTCGGCCGCCTGTGCAGCCGAGAGGCCGACGAACGGCAGCCAGCCTCCGCCGCCGACGTGCGCTCCGACGGCGTACACCCCGGGGAGGGGAGTGCGCGTCGTCAGGCGCTGGTCGATGGTGGCCGGCCCCTGCCACAGCGCGCCCCACGGCGAGCCGGCGTACTCCGCGGCGATGTCGCGCGGCGATCGGTCGACACGCGTGACGACTGCGTCGCGGACGTCGAGGCGCTTGCGGGCCAGCGCGAGCAGCAGGTCCTCGGCGAGGCGGCCGCGGCCCGACACCGTCCAGGCGACGCCGGTGCCGTCGGTGGAAGGTCCGTGGTTGCGGACGGTGAGCACGTAGTCGTCGTGGATGACCGTCTCGTGGGGGAGCGCGGGCACGTCGCCGCGGAGCCCGAGGTGCGCGACCGCTGGGGGCAGGGCCGGCATCGTGCGGCGGACGTGGGGCGCCAGCGCCGGAAGCGAACGGGCGTCGACGCCGACGACCACGACGTCCGCGGCGATCGGCCCGGTGTCGGTCGCGACCGCACGCGGTCGGTCGGCGTCCATCACGACGTCGCGGGCGGTCACGCCGGTGAGCACCGTGACCTTGCGCTCCCGCAGCCGCTTGGCGAGCAGCCCTGCGAGCGCGCCGAAGCCGCCGGGGATCGTCCAGACGCCGAAGTTCTGCTCGATGTAGTCGAGCATCCCGAACCAGGCCGGCACGTTGCGAGGGTCATGGCCGCCCTGCACGGCATGGTGGCGGGCGAGCACTCTGAGACGCTCGTCCTTGAACCGTCGCTGGGTCTCGCGGTGCAGCATCCGGCGGTGGCGCAGCAGGGCCTCGGTCTCGGCCGGCGCGGACCCGGGCGACCAAGGGCGCTCCAACCAGTCGCGGCGCAAGCGATCCCAGACGTCACCCTGCTCGTGCACGTAGTGGACCCACTGCCGTCCGGTGCCCTGACCGAGCGCCGCCTCGACTGCTTCCAGCTGCCCGGCTCGTCCCGAGGGAAGGACCAGCCTGGTGCCGTCCGCGAAGCGGTGCTCCCGGAGCGGCTCGAGCGGCACGAGCTCGAGCTCGCGCTCGAGCGGCCGGCCGGACTTGCGGAACAGGTCACGCAGCACTGCCGGGAGTGCCGTCGCATGCGGTCCCGTGTCCCAACGGAAACCGTCCTGCTCGAGCACCCCCACGGCTCCGCCGACCTGGTCGCGGCGTTCCAACAGCGTCACCTCGTGCCCGAGCTTGGCCAGGCGTACGGCGCTGGCCACCCCGCCGAGCCCTCCCCCTATCACCACCACCTGCGCCACGTCGTACTCCTCAGCCGCCGGCAGGCAAGACGCGGCTCAGCGACTCAGGGTCGCGGCCTACGACGGTGGTGCCGTCGTCGGCGGTGATGATCGGGCGCTGCACCAACCGTGGCTCGGAGGCGAGGGCATCGAGCCAGCGGCCGCGGGCCTCGGGGGTGCGCGGCCAGGAAGCGATGCCCAGCTCCTCGGCCTCGGCCTCTCCCGTGCGGGTGATGTCCCACGGCTCGAGGCCGAGCCGCTCCAGGACGTCCTCGAGCTCGGCGCGGCTCGGCGGGTCCTCCAGGTAGCGCCGCACGGTGTAGGCCACGCCCGCCTCGTCCAGCGCCGAGGTCGCGGCGCGACACTTCGAGCACGCCGGGTTGACCCAGACCTCCACGTCAGTTCACCTCGATCTCGACGGCACCGGTCATCGCCGCGAGCTCCGGGTAGGTCGTGCTGAACACCGCGGCCGGATGCCCTGCCGCCGCCCACAGCTCGTCGTACGCCGCGAGCGCCGTGTCCAGGAACGTGCGGATCGGAGCGGGGTGGGCGAGAGGGGAGACCCCGCCGATCACCTGGCCCGTGTGCGCGCGCACGAAGTCGGGACTGGCGCGCTTCAAGCGTGGCAGACCGACATCGGCTGCGACCTTGGCGGTGTCGACGCGGTGTGCCCCGCTGGTGAGCAGGAGCACCGGCTCGCCCGCCGCTTCGAAGAGCAGGCTGTTGGCGATCGCTCCGACCTCGCACCCGAGGGCTTGGGCTGCCAGTGCGGCGGTGTGCACGGTGTCGGGCAGCACGACGATGCGGCCGGATCCTCCGGCCGCTGTCAGGGCCGCGCGGAACGACGCGATGGCCGGATGCTCGCCCCCTGTCGGTGGCTCGGTCTGTTGCATGTCACCTCGCTGGCCGTCGGTGAGCGAACCGTACTATGCAGCCATGCCCGACCCGACGCTGCGCGGAAGGGGCCGAGCGGTGGGGGCACTCGTCGTGCTGGTCGGACTGGTTCTGGCCGGATGCACCCGCGGGGCCGGTCCCGACGACTCGACCGAGGTGGCCGCCTCGCCCGCGAAGCAGGACGTCCGGCCCAACATCGTCCTGATCACCACCGACGACCAGACCCGCCCCGACCTCGACCACATGCCGCTCACTCGGCGCCTGCTCGGCGAGCAGGGCCTCGAGCTCACCGACTTCCTGAGCCCGCACCCGCTGTGCTGCCCCGCGCGGGCGGAGATCTTCACCGGCGAGTACGCCCATAACAACGGCGTCCGCCACAACTCGGGTCCCTATGGCGGGTACGCCGCCTTCTCGAAGGCCGGACACCGGGAGGAGAACCTCGGCACCTGGCTGCAACGAGCCGGCTACAGGACTGCGTTCGTCGGCAAGATGCTGAACGGCTATCAGCCCCGGCACGACCCGCCGCCGCGGGGCTGGGACGTGTGGCGGCCGAGCGCCAGAGGCACCTACGCCTACGTCGACACCGAGTTCCTGTACGACGGCGCGCGCCCGCGGCGGGAGTCGTCGTACCGGGTGGCCCGCGGTTACGTCACAGACCGGGTCGCCGACTACGCCACCGACCTCGTCGAGCGGCTGGGCGGCAAGAAGGCTCCGTTCTTCCTGTGGGTCTCCCATGTCGCGCCGCACGTGGCGATGACCGGTGACGGGACGGGCCCGCCGGTTCCGGCTCGCCGGCACCGGGACCTGTTCGCCGACGCCCGGCCTCCGCGGCATGCGGCGGACACCGGCAAAGTGAGGCGGCTGCACCGCGCCCGGCTGCAGTCGTTGCAGGCCGTGGACGAGGCCAACGCGGCCCTGGTGCGTGCGCTGCGCCGTACCGCGGAGTGGAAGGACACGGTGGTGGTCTTCACCTCCGACAACGGCTTCCAGCTCGGCGAGCACGGGACCCTCGGCAAGAACGAGCCCTACGAGGAGAGCCTCGGGGTGCCGTTCCTGATGACCGGGCCAGACATCCCGGCCGGGCGGCGGCTGCAGACCGGCTCGACGCTGGTCGACCTGGCGGCCACCTTCCTGTCTTACGCCGGGGTATTGGCGGAGGTGCGCGCCGAGGGACGGCTGGACGGGGAGGACCTGCGCCGCACGCTCGCCTCGGTCGGGTCGGAGGACGACCTGCGCCGCAGGGAGGACACCCAGCTCATCCTCGGGGGCACCGCGTCGAAGAGGGCGCTCGCTCGATACGGCTGGGCATGGCGCGGCGTGCGCACCGACCGCTACACCTTCGTGCGACGGCACTCCGGCGCCGAGGAACTCTACGACCGTCGCGTCGACGCCTCCCAACGGCTCGACTTCGTCGGCGACCCGGCGTACACCGCAGTGGCCAAGGCCTTGCGGGACCGACTGCAGCAGCTGCAGGACTGCGCCGGGGTGAAGGAGTGCGAGCGGACGGAGTTCGCTCCGTTGCCGCCACCTGGCGCCTGAAGCGTTGTGGATGAAGGGTTGACGAACGTCGGTGGGGCGGGTGTACCTTGGTCTCGTTCGAACAGGTGTTCGAGTGAGGAGGTGGCCGGGTGCGACGTTGCGACGATCCCGTAGAGGTCCGACGAGGCCTGATCGCCGGTTCCCGAGGCGAGCTCGAGGGGCCCGAGCAGTTCCTGTGGCGTGGGCGGTTGTGGAAGGTCCGCGACGTCATCGCGCATGACCGGCTCGCCGAACGCGAGGTGTGGCGCGTGGCGGCGGGCCGCGGTCTCGTCGCGGTCGGCGAGGGGGGCGGGATCTTCGACCTCGTCTTCGACTGCAGCAGGGGCAGCTGGCAGCTCGTCCGCACCCTGGACTGAAGGCGGACAGACGATGCAGACACATTCCACGACGCAGCCCCGGGGCTTCGAGGTCCCCGCGACCACCTTCGCCTACCTCGAGCGGTCGGCTCGCTCGCTGAGCGAGGCGATGGCCACCTCGGACGTGGGCCTGCGCTACGCCCATGCTCACGTCGCGGCATTGCGCGCCGCCGCCGCGCTGCTGGCGGCCCGAGCCCGGCCGAGGG
>JBHWSH010000387.1:0-6225 GCA_043427135.1 Marmoricola sp.
TACTGCAGGTTTCGCCTTATGCACAAGGTGGTTTCGAAGGGCTCCTCCTCAACCACCAAGGTGCTCTCGGTGGTTGAGGAGCCGAGCCCCCAAGGGCGAGGCGTCTCGAAACCACCCCCCGCCGCACGTCGGTTTCGAGACGCAGCCTCCGCTAGCGCTCCGGCCGTGGTTTCTGAGGAGGGAGCGAAGCGACCGTCTCGAAGGGCTCCTCAACCACCGAGGTCTGCATGGTCCGGCTGTTGCGCGGGCGCCGGGGTCTCGGCGGGGTTGGCGCGACCCGTTTCTCCGGCTGTCTCGAACGGGCTGTTGGATGAGCCCATGCCTCCCCGCCGACCCGTGCCCGCGCAGCCGGCACCCGCGCTGGTCGTCGCGGCGCTGGTCGTGGTGTACGTCGTGTGGGGGTCGACGTACCTCGGCATCCGGATCGTCGTCGAGGAAGCGGATCCGCTGTTCTCGATGGGGCTGCGGTACGTCGCGGCCGGCGTCCTGCTGGGTGTCGTCCTTGCCGCCCGCAGTGGGCCGAGGCGCCTGAAGGTGACCGCGCGCCAGCTGCTCGGTTGCGCGGTACTCGGCATGTTCCTGCCGCTTCTCGGCAACGGCGTCGTTGCGGTCGCGGAGAGCCGCGGACTGACCTCTGGGTACGCCGCATTGCTGATCGCCGTTGCCCCGTTGGCGATCGTCATCTTCCGGACGGTCGAGGGCGACCGACCGCGGGCCGCCACGGTGGGCGGCGTACTCGTCGGGTTCGCAGGCCTGGCTCTGCTCGTCGTGGTGGGCCGCGAGGGCGAGGGCATCGACGTCGTCCCGGCGGCGCTCGCCTTGCTCGCGGGCACATTCTGGGCGTTCGGCTCGTTCATCCAACCGCGACTGTGGCTGCCGTCCGACCCGTTCGTCATCGCCGTGTACGAGATGGCGATCGGCGGTGCGCTGATGCTCGGCGCGGCCGCTGCGACAGGCGAAACGTTCAGCCTGGACTGGTCGCTGCGCACCTGGACCGCCTGGGCGTACCTCGTCGTCTTCGGCGCCGTGGTCGCGTTCTCGGCGTACGTCTGGCTGGTCGCCAACGTCCGCATCTCGCTGGTGGCGACCTATGCCTACGTCAACCCTGTGATCGCGGTGCTGCTCGGCTGGCTGATCCTGGGCGAGCGGATCTCGCTGGTCACCGTCGTGGGCGGGTTGGTCGTGGTCGCAGCGGTGGCGATCGTCATCCGATCCGAGCGGACCGCCCCTCCTCCGGTCGAGGTGGTCCCTGAAGAAGTTGGCTCTTCCCAACATCGCCGCTGATCCCTAGTGTGACCCGGGTCACACCTCCTCCACCTCCACGTCTTCCCAGGAGCGCCCGTGTCCCTGCCTGCCCGTCTGTCGACCCGTCTCGCGAGCCGCCTCACCGCGGGAGCCGGTCTCGCCGCCGCCACCCTCACCCTGTCCCTCACGTCTCCGGTCGCCCAGGCCGCAGCACCGCAGTACGTCGCGCTCGGCGACTCCTACTCCTCGGGCACCGGGACCCGCAGTTACATCGCCGACGGCACCGAGTGCCAGCGCTCGACGTACGCCTATCCCTCGCTGATCGCCTCGGCACGCGGCTACGCGCTCAACTTCCGGGCTTGTTCGGGCGCGAAGATCCCCGACGTCCTCAACACTCAGGTGAGCGCGCTCAGCTCCACGACCAGCTACGTCACGATCTCGGTCGGCGGCAACGACGCTGGGTTCGCCAGCGTGCTGACGACCTGCGCGCAGCCGGCGTGGATGTCCAACTGCAACGGCGCGATCGACAAGGCCAACGCCTACATCACCAACACGCTGCCGGGTGCGTTGAGCAACCTGTACGCGACGATCCGCACACGTGCGCCCAAGGCCAAGGTCGTCGTGGTCGGCTACCCGCGCGTGTTCATGGGCGAGGACTGCAACGCCGGGACGTGGTTCTCCCCGACCGAGATGACTCGCCTGAACGCGACCGCCGACCTGCTGAACAGTCGACTCTCCTCGGCCGCGTCGGCACGTGGTTTCACGTTCGCCAACCCGACCAGCCGTTTCGTCGGGCATGCGGTGTGCGACAACCCGGAGTGGATCAACGGGCTGTCCAACCCGATCGCGGAGTCCTATCACCCGAACCGGCTCGGCCAGGGCTCCGGCTACACCCCGTTGATCAGCCCCGTGCTGACCGGGGCGACCGTCACCATGACGCGGTCGCTGGGACGCCAGTCCGCAGCGTCTGCCGACGAGATCGCAGCCGACCAGGCGGCGTACGCCGGGGCCGACGCGCAGATCGAGCCGGCGGAGTTCCGTGCGCCCGACCTCGACAGCCGCAAGGCCCGTCGCGCCGCCGCCCGCGCCGGTGTCGACCTCGACGACCCGCGCTCCATCGACCGCGCCGACCGTCGCTACGCCGCCCAGCAGGCCCGCGCCCACGCCCGCAGCTGAGGCTGGGGTCGGTTTCCCAAGGGATGCAGGAGTTCTGCCGCTTCCCACGGTGCATGGGTCGTGGGGAGTGGCAGTTCTTCGTGGGGAGTGCGGGGTTTCGAGACGCTCACTTCGTTCGCTCCTCAACCACCGAGCGAGCGGTCGTACGCCGCGGCCACGGCGAGGAACAGGTCGTTGGCGTCCGGCTCGCCGATGCTGATGCGTACGCCGTCGGCGGCGTAGGGGCGCACCATCACGCCTTCCGCTTCGCAGGCGGCCGCGAACCGCGGAGTGTCCGCGCCGAGCGGCAGCCACACGAAGTTGCCCTGCGGGTCCGGGAACGACCAGCCCTGTTCTCGCAACGCGGAAGCGACCCGGTCCCGCTCGGCCACGATCGTCGCGACCCGCGCGAGCATCGCGTCCTCGTGCTCGAGCGCCGCGACCGTCGCAGCCTGGGCGACGGCCGAGACGCCGAACGGCAGCGCGCAGGCCCGCACGGCCGCGGCGATCTCGGCGGGAGCGACGAGATAGCCGACCCGCAGGCCGGCCAGACCATAGGCCTTGGCCAGCGTGCGCATCACCGCGACATTGGGCCGCGCACGGTAGAGCGCGAGCGCATCGACCGGATCCTCACCTCGGACGAACTCGCGATAGGCCTCGTCGACCACGACCAGCACGTGCGGTGGCACCGCATCGAGGAACTCGACCAGCTCGCTGTGCGTCACCGCTGGACCGGTCGGGTTGTTGGGCGTGCAGACGAGTACTACGCGCGTCCGGTCGGTGATCGCAGCCGCCATCGCGGGCAGGTCGTGGCGCCCGTCGGACGCCAGCGGCACCTGCACCGAGCGGGCACCGTTGACGGCGGCCGCGATCGGGTAGGCCTCAAAGGAGCGCCAGGCGAAGATCACCTCGTCGCCGGCCTCGCAGAACGCCTGCATCACGTGGTACAGCAGCGCCACCGACCCCGTCGCGGCCGCGATGTCCGAGACCGGCACGTCGAGGCGAGCCGACAGCGCGTCGTACACCGCGACGTTGCCCATGTCGGGATAGCGGTTCATCCGCTCGGTCGCCTCCGCGACCGCGGCCAGCACCTCGGGCAGCGGCGGGTAGGGGTTCTCGTTGGAGGAGAGCTTGTACGCCGGGCGGCCGGCCTGGGCGGTCGCCGGCTTCCCCGCGACGTACGCCGGCACCTGGGCGAGCGCGGCACGCGGGACGGGGCGGTTCGAGGGCACAGGGGGGGCGCTGGTCACGCGGGACAGGCTACGACCCGCTCACGGTCCGGCGAGGTGCGGCGGCTCGGGCAGCGCATGCGGCGCGGCTCGACCGGTCTGGGCGAACAGGATGCCGACGAGCACGAGCAGGCAGCCCAGCCAGGCGACGAGCCCGAGGTCCTCGCGGAACCACAGCCAGCCCAGCGCCGCGACCCCGACCGGCTCGAGCATCGCCACCATCGTGACCGTCGAGGCCGAGAGGTGCCGCAGCGCCATGATCTCCACGCCGAAGGGCGTCATGGTGCCCAGCACCACGACCCAGCACAGCAGCAGCGCGACCGGCACGGCGTACCCGTCGAGACGGCCGAGCAGGGACGCGTCGGCGGACAGCACGTCGACCGGGAACTGCCACACCGGCGAGAACAGGTTGATCGCGACCGTGGCGACACCAAAGGACCACAGCATCACGCGCAGTGGTGCGAGCTCGGCGACACCGTGCTCTCCGACGAGGAAGTACGTCGCGAAGCAGACCGCGGCGGCGAGGCCGGCGAGGATGCCGATGCCGTCAAAGGCCAGCTCGCCCTCGAGGATCCCGGTCGCGGCGGCCAGCCCGAACAGAGCCAACCCCAAGCCGAACCAGACCCGTCGGCGTACGACCTCCTGCTGCACGAAGCGCGCCCAGAGCACGACGAGCAGCGGCGCTTGGTACTCCAACAGCAACGCCAGCCCGATCGGCAGCCGGTCGATGGCGACGAAGTAGGTCCACTGCAACGCCGCGACGCCCACCAGTCCGTGCACCACGAGCAACGGGGCGAGCCGGCCGGTGGGGCGCCTCAGCGCCGTGCGGTCGAAGAGCACCGCGACCAGCAACAGTAGGACGGCGGTGCCGGTGACGCGCAAGGTGGTCAGCTCGACGGGGCTGACCCCCGCACGCAGCACGACGCGGGAGACCCCGGCGTTGACGATGAACAGCAGCGCACCGAGGCCGACGAGGGCGAAGCCGAGGGGAGGGTGCCGGCGATGCGCGCCGGACTCTCCGGCGGCCACCGAGGCATCGAGGTGCGTCACGGCTGCAGTGTCGCCCAGCCGGCTCGGCTCGCCGAGACCGGTCTCCGGGGATGGGACACTCGCGGCATGAACGTCCTGGTGCGCGTCCTGGTCAACGCCCTCGCTCTCGCGGCGGCCGCCTGGCTGATCGACGGGATCACCGTCGAGGGCACCGACAACACCGACAAGGCGGTGACGCTGCTGATCGTGGCGGCGATCTTCGGTCTGGTGAACGCGATCGTGGCGCCGGTGGTGAAGCTGCTGTCGCTGCCCTTCATCATCCTCACGCTCGGCTTGTTGCTGGTGGTGATCAACGCCGCGATGCTCCTGCTGACCAGTCGGATCGCAGAGGCGCTCGATGTCGGGTTCTCTGTCGACGGGTTCTGGTCCGCGGTGCTGGGGGCAATCATCATCAGCATCGTGTCCGCGATCCTGTCGGCCCTGGATGATTGAGCCCATGACCGACCTGCTTCCCCCTCGCACGCCCGGCCGCTACGGCGTCGCGGTCGTCTGCCTGGGCAACATCTGTCGCTCGCCGATGGCCCACGTCGTCCTCGAGCGGCTCGTCCATGAAGCCGGCCTCGCCGATCGAGTCAGCATCGTCAGCGCCGGCACCGCCGACTGGCACACCGGCAAGGGAATGGACAGCCGCGCCGCCGCGACCCTCACCAGCCACGGGTACGACGCGACGCGGCATCGTGCGCAGCAGCTGCCGGTCGCGTGGCTGGCCGAGCAGGACCTCGTGCTGGCGATGGACCACTCGAACCTGGCGGACATCCGAGGGCTCGGTGACGGCGGCGGGGGGTCCGAGGGACGGGTGCGGCTGTTCCGTGAGTTCGACCCGGCCGCGACCGACGACGACCGTGAGGTGCCCGACCCGTACTACGGCGAGGACGCCGGCTTCCAGCACGTCCTGGAGATGATCGAGCACACCTCCGCGGCCCTGGTGCTGCGCATCGCGGACGCACTCGCCTAGAACGGGCCGTCTGAGAGGCGCTCTCAGGGCGCGATGGCACCCTGGTGAGGTGAGCTCCGCCGACACCCCCCGCCCCCGCGTGCTCGTCGTCGACGACGACCAGGCCGTGCGCGAGTCGCTGCGACGGTCGCTGAACTTCAACGGGTACGACGTCGCGCTGGCCGGCGACGGGGCGGAAGCCCTGATGATGTTGGGCTCCACCCCGCCGGACGTGGTGGTGATCGACGTCATGATGCCGCGTCTGGACGGCATCGAGACGACCAAGGCGCTACGCGCCGCAGGCAACGACGTACCCGTCCTCGTGCTGACCGCGCGCGACTCGGTCGGCGACCGGGTCGAGGGGCTCGACGCCGGCGCGGACGACTACCTGACCAAGCCGTTCGCGCTCGAGGAGCTGCTCGCGCGCCTGCGTGCCCTGCTGCGGCGTACCCATGCTCCGCAGGGCGCCGAGGACGACCTTGCGGCCGAGGCCCTGACGTTCTCCGACCTGACTCTCAACCCCGTCACCCGGGAGGTACGCCGCGGCGAGCGGCCGATCGAGTTGACCCGCACCGAGTTCTCGTTGCTCGAGATGTTCCTGCGCCGGCCGCG
>JBHWSH010000388.1:0-8813 GCA_043427135.1 Marmoricola sp.
AATGTCGACGATCTTGGACATCAGGTCCCCGCGCCCGTCAGCATGGGTGCGTCTTGTCAAGGCGGCAACGGACCGAGTCGTTGCCGCGGTGGCACTCGTCCTCCTCGCTCCGCTGATGCTGCTTCTCTGTGCAGTGGTGAAGATGACTAGCCCCGGCCCCGTCTTCTTCGTGCAACGTCGCGCCGGGCGCGCCGGCAAGTCCTTCAATCTCATCAAGCTGCGGACCATGGTCGATGGCGCCGATGTGCTGAAAGAGGAGCTGCGCGAGCTAGAGCACCACAACGACGTGGCCGAATCGGTGTTGTTCAAGCTCAAAGAGGACCCCCGCGTCACCCGGGTCGGTCGCTTCTTGCGCCGCTACTCGTTGGACGAGCTCCCACAGTTCTGGAACGTCTTCAAGGGAGACATGTCCCTCGTCGGACCTCGCCCCTATCTGCAGGAAGAGATCGCGCGCATGGATCCGGACACGTTGCGGAGGCTCGCCGTCCGTCCAGGGCTCACCGGCCTGTGGCAGGTCAGCGGAAGGTCTGACTTGGACTGGGACGAGAGCGTCCGGCTCGACACCTACTACGCGGACAACTGGAGCCTGGGCGGTGATCTGCGGATCATCGCTCAGACCCTGCCTGCGGTCGCGAAAGCACGCGGCGCCTACTGACTCCTTGCCGCGGTCGTGTGGCTCCGTGAGAAGGTGACGCCATGACCGACCGTACGCCGGAACTCCGCCCGCTGCCGGACCACGCCGCCGGCGACGACCACGTCCTCGCGGCCTGGCTGGCGACAGTCGCCGGCGACCTGCTGGAGCACGTGCGCGAACAGGGACTGGAAGGCAAGGCCCTCAAGGACGCGGGCGACATGGCAGCCCACAACCTGCTCATGCAGCTGCTGGCCGAGCACCGTCCTGGCGACGCGGTCCTGTCCGAGGAAGCGTTGGAGAGCGCAGCTGACAAGGACTACAGACTCGGCGCGCGCCGCGTGTGGATCGTCGACCCGCTCGACGGCACCCGCGAGTTCTCCGAGCCGCCCCGCGACGACTGGGCCATCCACGTCGCGCTGTGGGAAG
Organism: Marmoricola sp.; assembly: GCA_043427135.1. Classification (GTDB taxonomy): domain Bacteria; phylum Actinomycetota; class Actinomycetes; order Propionibacteriales; family Nocardioidaceae; genus Marmoricola_A. The sequence goes on from JBHWSH010000388.1 coordinate 1,061, forward strand.
ACGGCGACCTGGTCGCCGGCGCGGTCGCCCAGCCGGGGCTTGGCGCCACCTTCAGCACGTTCGAGGTGCCCGAGGTGCCCAAGTCCAGCGCGCCCCGTCCGCGGATCGCGGTGAGCCGCACGCGTCCGCCGGCGTTCGTGCAGGCGCTCGCCACCGAGATCGGCGCCGACCTGGTGCCGATGGGGTCGGCCGGCGCCAAGGTCATCTCGGTCGTTCGCGATGTCACCGACGCCTATGTCCATGCCGGTGGGCAGTACGAATGGGACTCCGCCGCGCCCGTCGCGGTGGCAAGGGCGGCTGGTCTCCACACGAGCCGCGCGGATGGTGCGCCCCTGGCCTACAACCAGGAAGACGTGTTGTTGCCCGACCTTCTCGTGTGCCGCCCCGAGCTCGCCGAGACCATCAGCGAGTTCGTCAAGGAGTACTGGAAGGACAACCCGCCCGCCTGACTGGGCGATCAAGGAGTCTCGTCAAGCTCGACCGCCGAGTCGACAAGCTCGACCGCCGGTAGCTCGAGGCCGTCGCGGTCGGCCCACTCCAACAGCGGTGCGATGTCGAAGACGGCCTCGTCGATGCCCGCGTGCAGGTCGCCGATCTCCGCGAACCGGGCCGGGACGGTCGCGATCGTGCAGTCCTGCGGCTCGACGTCGTCGATCTCGTCCCATCTGATCGGCGTGGAGACGGTGCCGACCGGGTTGCCGCGCACCGAGTACGCCGCGGCGATGGTGTGGTCGCGGGCATTCTGGTTGTAGTCGACGAAGACCGCGGTCGGGTCGCGGTCCTTGCGCCACCAGGTCGTGGTCGCGTCCTCGCCGGCCCGCCGCTCCACCTCTCGCGCGAAGGCGAGCGCTGCGCGGCGTACGTCGGCGAAACCATGGTCGGGACGGATGCGGACGTAGACGTGCAGGCCCGACCCTCCGCTGGTCTTGGGCCAGCCCACGGCGCCGAGTTCGTCGAGCACCTCGTGGGCGACGTGCGCCACCCGCCGCACCGTGGCGAGGTCGCAGTCGGGTCCGGGATCGAGGTCGATGCGCCACTCGTCGGGGCGCTCGGTGTCGGCGCGGCGGCTGTTCCACGGATGGAACTCCACGGTCGACATCTGCACCGCCCAGATCACCGACGCCAGCTCGGTCACGCAGAGCTCGTCGGCGTGCCGGTTGTAGCGGGGGAAGTGCACCCGCACGGTCTCTAGCCAGGGCGGGGCGCCGCGCGGCACCCGCTTCTGGTGCACCTTCTCCCCGGCGACGCCCTCGGGGAAGCGGTGCAGCATGCACGGCCGCTCGTAGAGCGAACGCACGATCCCCTCGCCGACGGCGAGGTAGTAGTGCACCAGGTCGAGCTTCGTCTCGCCTCGGGCAGGGAAGTACACCCGGTCGGGGTTCGACACGCGCACGACGCGGTCGTCGACCTCGACCTCGACGGCGGGAGAAGCGGGCATCGGCGGCTTAGCCCTGCGGGTCCCGAGTATGCGCCGGCTCGCCCTTGCTGCGGCGCTGTTCCTTCATCCGCGCCTCGTAGAGGTGGCGTACGCCGCCGGTCAACTCGCGCGACTCGCGCTCGATGCCGCGGAAGAACTCGTAGTAGACGTCGTCGAACTCCTCCACGATCTGGAAGGTCCAGCGGCCGTCGAGGACGTTGCGCCCCATCAGCTCCTGCTCGAGCCTGTCGGCGAACTCCTCGTGCCCGGCCTCACGCAGGATCTCGGCGGACTCCTCGACGAGGAAGTCCGCGCGACCCATCAGCTGATGGAAGGAGTACAGGTGGCCCTTGGCGCGCTCGATGTACTCGAACGCCTCGGACAGCCGGCCGACCCCCTCGATGGTCTTCTCCGACACGCCCTCGGGCGTGGTGTGGTCGCTGGCGCGCACAGGCTCGGTCATGCGGCATTCCTCCCCGCCGGCCCGTCGATCGACACCCGGGCGGAGTCGACCTTCGGGACGAAGCCCGCGAGCCCGTGTACGCCGTGAGAGGGTCGCGGACGTGGAAGAACGCATCGTGCTCGCCCTGTGGCGCCCCGCCGACCTGTTCGACGACTCGCTCCGTGAGCGACTCGGTGGACTCGGCGCCACCGCTGTGCACGTCAACGTCGCCGACCGACCGGTGAGCGAAGCGATGCGGCTGACGGCGATGGCCGCGCCCATCGACGCGTGCCTCACCCTGGCCGGCAACGTGGACGAGGCCGGGCTCGGCGAGCTCGCCAGCGACATCGCGGAGCGCTGGACCGGCTGGCGGGTCGAGACGGTCGAGCCGATCGTCCCGCCGGAGACGTCCGACGGTGAGCGCCTGGACGCCCTGGCCAACATCGCGCTGCTGCGCAAGCCCATCGACCAGCCGTACGACGAGTGGCGGGCCATCTGGCAGGGCGACCACACGACGGTGGCCATCGAGACCCAGGGGACCTTCGGTTACATCCAGAACCGTGTCCTCGACCCGCTGCGCCCCGGCGAGGAGGGCGCCGACGTGGTCGCGGTCGTCGAGGAGCACTTCCCGATGGCGGCGATCTCCGATCCCCATGCCTTCTACGGCAGCGACGGGGACGACGCCGAGCTGTCCCGACGGATGGAGCGGATGTTCGCCTCGATCGCCCGCTTCGGCGCCGCGGAGGGCCTCGACCTGGTGCCGACCAGCCGGTACCGCTGGCGCCTGGGTCCGTAGACTTGTCCAAGTGAGTCTGATCGGTCTGGCCGACCTCGTCCTGCAGGAGAACACCCTCACCCGATCGGTCGCCGAGGCCCGGGAGGGCGTGCTCCGCACTCTGGACCTGACCGGCCCCCCGGCTCTGCGCCCCTTCGTGGTCAAAGGCCTGGTGGACGCCGGTCGCACCGTGCTCGCGGTCGCAGCCACGGCGCGTGAGGCCGAGGAGCTCGTCGAGGCACTCACCTGCGTGCTCGAGCCCCAGGACGTCGCCTACTACCCCTCGTGGGAGACCCTGCCGCACGAGCGGCTGTCCCCGCGCAGCGACACCGTCGGTCGCCGCCTGGCCGTGCTGCGTCGCCTGGCCCACCCCGGCGAAGGGCCCACCAACGGTCCGGTCAAGGTGGTCGTCGCCCCGGTCCGATCGGTCCTGCAACCGCAGGTGAAGGGCCTGGCCGACCTCACCCCGGTCGAGCTCGCCGTCGGCGCCGAAGCCGAGCTCGAGGACGTCGTGCGCGGATTGGCCGACGCGGCGTACCACCGCGTCGACCTGGTGGAGAAGCGCGGCGAGTTCGCCGTGCGCGGCGGCATCGTCGACGTCTTCCCACCCACCGAGGAGCATCCGCTGCGCGTGGAGTTCTTCGGCGACGAGATCGAGGAGATCCGCAGCTTCTCGGTCGCCGATCAACGCACGCTCGAGGCGGTCGACCACCTGTGGGCGCCGCCGTGCCGCGAGCTGCTCCTGACCGACCAGGTCCGTGTCCGCGCGCGCGAGCTGGGGGAGCGGCACCCGCAGCTGCGCGAGATCACCGAGAAGCTCGCCGAGGGGCACGCGGTCGAGGGAATGGAGTCGCTCGCGCCGGTCCTGGTCGACGACATGGAGCTCCTCGTGGACCTCCTGCCGGCCGACACCCACGTCCTGGTGCTCGACCCCGAGCGCGTCCGGAGCCGCTCCCACGACCTGGTCGCCACCAGCGAGGAGTTCCTCCAGGCCTCATGGGCCGCGGCCGCCTCCGGCGGCACCGCGCCGATCGACCTCGGCGCCGCGTCGTACAGGACCCTCGGCGAGGTCCGCGAGCGCACCCTCGCGCAGGGCAAGTCCTGGTGGAGCGTCAGTCCCTTCGGGCTCGACCCGGACGCCGCGGCCGCCGCCGACACAGCCGACAGCGAGGACGCCGGCACGGAGTCGCGTGCGGTGGCGATTCGGCCGGCGGAGGCCTACCACGGCGAGGTCGAGCGCGCCATCGCCGACATCCGCGCCTGGCTCGCCGACGGCGGCCGGGTGGCGGCGGTCTACGAAGGCCACGGGCCGGCCGAGCGGATGGTCGAGGTGCTGCATGAGCACGACGTGCCCACGCGACTCGTCGACGACATCCGCACGCCCGACGACGTCCCGCCTGGCATCGCTGTGGTGACGACGGGCACGCTCCTGCACGGACTGGTCGACGAGAAGCACCGACTGGCGATCGTCACCGGCGACGACATTCTCGGCCAGCGCTCCTCGACCAAGGACATGCGCCGCATGCCGACCCGCCGCAAGAAGCAGATCGACCCGCTCGAGCTCAAGGCGGGCGACTACGTCGTGCACGAGCAGCACGGAGTGGGCCGCTACGTCGAGATGAGGCAGCGGGTCGTCCAGGGCGCCACCCGCGAGTACCTCGTCCTGGAGTACGGCGCCTCCAAACGCGGCGCCCCGCCGGACCGGCTCTACGTGCCCACCGACCAGCTCGACCAGGTCACGCCGTACGTCGGCGGCGAGATGCCCACGCTCGACCGGCTCGGCGGCTCGGACTGGGCCAAGCGCAAGAGCCGCGCTCGCAAGGCGGTCAAGCAGATCGCCGCCGAGCTGATCAAGCTGTACGCCGCGCGCGCCGCCACCAAGGGACACCGGTTCGGCAAGGACACGCCCTGGCAGCGCGAGCTCGAGGACGCGTTCCCGTTCGTGGAGACCCCCGACCAGCTCAGCACCGTCGACGAGGTCAAGGCCGACATGGAGCGGGAGATGCCGATGGACCGGCTGATCTCCGGCGACGTCGGCTACGGCAAGACCGAGATCGCCGTCCGCGCCGCCTTCAAGGCCGTGCAGGACGGCAAGCAGGTGGCGGTCCTGGTGCCGACGACGCTGCTCGTGCAGCAGCACCTGTCCACCTTCACCGAGCGGATGTCGGCGTTCCCGGTCAAGCTGCAGGCGCTCAGCCGCTTCCAGACCGACAAGGAGGCCGCCGAGGTCGTGGCTGGCCTGGCCGAGGGCACCGTGGACATCGTGATCGGCACCCACCGTCTGCTCAACCCCGACATCCGGTTCAAGGACCTCGGTCTGGTGATCGTCGACGAGGAGCAGCGCTTCGGCGTCGAACACAAGGAGCAGCTCAAGCGGATGCGCACCGCCGTCGACGTGCTCGCGATGTCGGCGACGCCCATCCCGCGCACGCTGGAGATGGCGATCACCGGCATCCGGGAGATGTCGACGATCACCACGCCGCCCGAGGAGCGCCACCCGGTGCTCAGCTACGTCGGTGCCTACGACGACCAGCAGATCGTCGCCGCGATCCGGCGCGAGCTCCTGCGCGACGGTCAGGTCTTCTACATCCACAACCGGGTGCAGTCGATCGACAAGGCCGCGGCCCGCATCCGCGAGCTCGTGCCCGAGGCGCGCGTCGTCGCAGCCCACGGCCAGATGGGGGAGCACCAGCTCGAGCAGGTGATGGTGGACTTCTGGGAGAAGCGCTTCGACGTGCTGGTGGCCACCACGATCGTGGAGTCCGGCCTCGACGTCTCCAACGCCAACACGCTCATCATCGAGCGCGCCGACACTCTCGGCCTCAGCCAGCTGCACCAGCTGCGTGGCCGGGTCGGCCGGGGGCGGGAGCGGGCCTACGCCTACTTCCTCTATCCGCCTGACAAGCCGCTGACAGAGACCGCCCACGAACGGCTCGCGACGATCGCGCAGCACTCAGACCTCGGCGGCGGCATGGCGATCGCCATGAAGGACCTCGAGATCCGCGGTGCCGGCAACCTCCTCGGTGGTGAGCAGAGCGGCCACATCGCCGACGTCGGGTTCGACCTCTACGTGCGGCTCGTCGGCGAGGCGGTGAGCGAGTTCAAGGGCGAGGCGCCGGCAGAGCAGACCGAGATGCGCATCGAGCTGCCGGTCGACGCCCACCTGCCCCACGACTACGTGCCGAGCGAGCGCCTTCGCCTCGAGATGTACAAGCGCCTGGCGGAGGTCGCCACCGACGACGACGTCGCGGCATTGCGCGAGGAGCTCGTGGACCGTTACGGCGAGCCGCCGGAGGCGGTGCGGAGCCTCCTCGAGGTCGCCCGGTTCCGCGCCCGCGCCAGGCAGGCGGGTCTCACCGACGTCACCGTGCAGGGCAACTACGTCCGGTTCGCTCCCGTGGAGCTGCCCGACTCGGGCCGCATCCGGCTCAACCGGCTCTACCCGAAGAGCGTCGTGAAGGAGAACCTGCGTACGATCCTGGTGCCGCGTCCGACGACCGCGCCCATCGGCGGGCAGCCCATCCGGGACGAAGCCCTGCTGGCCTGGGTGCGCGAGGTGGTCGACGCGGTGGTCGACCGGCCCGCCGTGCCGGTCGGCTGAGAGTCCACGACGAAGGAGCTCCTATGTCGGTCTTCCGCCGGCCCACCCGCCGTACGCGCCTCTCCGCGCTCGCCGCGGGAGCGGCGCTTCTGCTCTCCTCGTGCGGAGGTCTTGCCCCGGGCGTTGCCGCCGACATCGAAGGCACGACGATCACCGACACCGAGGTCGACGACTTCGCCCGGGTGCTGTGCGCGCTCGACGGCGAGGCAGCGGTCGGCAACCCGTCGAAGTCGGCGCGGTTCCGCTCCCTCGAGATCCTCATGACGATCGAGCTGTCGCGCGCCCTCGTCGACTTCTCCCGCGCCGACTCCGCGCAGGTGACCCAGGCGGTCACGCAGTCGGCGAGCACCCGCGAGCAGGTCCCGGCCGATGTCCGCGACGTCTTCGACCGCGCGGTCAAGGAGTACGCCCAAGCGCAGCTCGCGATCAGCGACCTAGGCGACGAGTCCCTGCGTGCGCAGGGCCAGGACCGGCCCGACGAGCAGCAGGCATTCATGGAGGGCGACCGGCTGCGCGCCGAGTACGCCGCGACCGGCGATGTCGAGGTCGATCGTCGGTTCGGCCGGGTCGAGGACGGCGTCCTGACCCAGGCTGCCGGGTCCTTGTCGGTCCCGGTCTCCGACATCGCCACCCAAGGCGTGTCCATGGAGCCGACCGCGGCCTTCTTGGAGAACACACCGGCAGCGCTCACCTGCGGCGGATGACCTCCGCGCTGCTCGAGCTCGTGGAGGTCATGGACCGGCTGCGGCGCGAGTGCCCCTGGGACCGCGAGCAGACCCACCGCTCCTTGGCCCGCTATCTCCTCGAGGAGACCTACGAGGTCCTCGAGGCGATCGAGACCGGCGACGCCTCCCATTTGCGCGAGGAGCTCGGCGACCTGCTGCTCCAGGTGTACTTCCACGCGCGCATCGCGGCCGAGTCGCCGCCGGACGAGGGCGGCTTCGACATCGAGGACGTCGCCCGCGGTGTCGCCGACAAGCTCGTCCACCGGCACCCGCACGTGTTCGCCGGCCTCGAGGTCGACGGCGTCGAGGACGTCGAGGCCAACTGGGAGGTCCTCAAGGCGGCCGAGAAGCAGCGCAGCTCCGTGATCGAGGGCGTCCCGGTCGCGCTGCCCGCGCTGGCGTACGCCGACAAGGTCGTCGGGCGGTTGGAGCGCGCCGGCCAGCGGGTCGACCAGTCCGGCGACGGCATCGGGGACCAGCTGCTCGCGCTGGTCTTGCGTGCGCGAGCCGACGGCCGCGACCCCGAGCAGGAGCTGCGTGACGCCGTACGCCGCCTCCTGCAGCGCGCCGGAATCTCTTGAGCCGACAAATCAGGCACGATCGGGCGATGGACGCTCCTCGGGCTCGTCTCCTTCTCACCGCACCCCTCGCTCTGCTGCTCGTCGTCCTGGCCCTTCCCGGCCAGGCATGGGCCGTCGAGCCGCCCACCGACCCGCCGGGCGGTTCGCCGACGCAGCCGGAGCCCTCCACCCTGACGCTCTCCGGCCCGGCGGCGGCGCTGGTCGACTCCACC
>JBHWSH010000389.1:0-4103 GCA_043427135.1 Marmoricola sp.
CGGCTGAGCTTCCCGGCGCGCTCGGCGGGCAGCTGGTGACGGCGGCGCAGCAGGCGTTCACGAGCGGGCTGAACACCGCCGCGATCGTCTCCGCCGTCATCGCCGCGATCGCCGCGCTGATCGCCGCGACCCGGCTGCGTCACATCCGCCCCACCGGTGAGGCGCAGCAGGCCGCAGACGAGTCGATCACCAGTTGAGGAATACACCATAGGGGTATAGGGTTAGATGAATCTGTACACGAGTGAAGGAGTTGGATGAGATGGCTACGACCGAGTATCAGGTGACCGGGATGACCTGCGGGCACTGCGAGACGTCCGTGCGCGGCGAGGTGTCGCAGGTGCCGGGCGTGACCGGAGTCGAGGTCAGCGTGGCGACGGGGCGGCTGGTCGTGACGGCCGAGCAGCCGGTCGACGATGCTGCGGTGATCGCGGCGGTCGACGAGGCGGGCTACGCCGCCGTCAGGAGCTGACATGAGGGCACCTGCGCGGCTGGGCCTGTATGGCGCGGGACTGGTGGCCGTGTTCGCCGTGGCATTCGCCACGGCGGGCGCGGTCGTCCCGGAGGCGACCGTGCAGGCATGGGCAGAAGAAGGCGACCAACACAGCGTGACCGGGGAGGACACCGACGACATGGACACCACCAGCGGACACGAAGGCCACGACGCAGGCGCCGGCACCGCCTCCGACGATGCGGCGGCCGGGCTCGGCCTGGCCCAGGACGGGTACCGCCTCACCGCGGTCAGTGCCCCGGCCGAGACCGGCACGGGAGGAGAGCTGTCGTTGACGGTGACCGGCCCGGACGGCAACGCGGTCACCGGCTTCGAGGTGGAGCACGACAAGCAGCTGCACCTGATCGTGGTGCGCGCCGACGGCCAGCACTTCGCCCACGTCCACCCTCAGATGGATGCCGAGGGCACCTGGTCGATCCCGTGGCAGTGGGAGGCGGCCGGCAGCTACCGGGTCTTCGCAGACTTCATTCCCGCAGACGCGGCGGACGGGGTGGAGGGGGTCACCTTGTCGACCTCGGTGCAGGTGGCCGGGGACTACGCCCCGGTTCCCGTGGAGCCGGCGGCCGCGACCACGGTCGATGGGTTCGAGGTGAGCGTGGAGGGTGACTTGATCGCCGGGTCGGCCTCGACGCTGACCCTGACCGTGTCCCGTGACGGGGAGCCGGTGACCATCCTGGAGCCGTACCTGGGCGCGTTCGGGCACTTGGTCGCGCTCCGCGACGGCGATCTGGCGTATCTGCACGTCCACCCCCACGGGGACGCCCCGGCCGCAGGCGAGACGTCGGGGCCGGAGATCGTGTTCGAGGCCACCGCACCCACGCCTGGCCGGTATCTGCTCTACCTCGACTTCCAGGTCGACGGGCAGGTGCACACGGCCCCGCTGGTCATCGACACGACCGCAACGAGCGGCGAGAGCGGCGCGACCGACCAGGGCTCAGACTCCGGGTCGGGCTCGGACTCGGACTCGGGTTCGGGTGCGGCGGGCGAATCAGAGGAAGGAGCCGACCATGACCACTGAGCAGACCGCTAGCGGTGTCGCGGGCATCGAGTTGCAGATCGGCGGGATGACCTGCGCCTCGTGCGCGAACCGCATCGAGAAGAAGTTGAACAAGCTCGACGGTGTGAGCGCGAGCGTGAACTACGCGACCGAGAAGGCCAGCATCACCGGTACCGACCTGGACGCGGCCGCGCTGATCGCCGAGGTCGAGAAGACCGGCTACACCGCCACGCTTCCCGCCGCTGCCAAGAACAGCGGCACCGCGGGCGAGGAGGGTGAGGGTGAGTCGGCTGAGGATGCCGAGCTGCGCAGCCTGCGGCAGCGGCTGATCGGGGCGGCGATCCTGGCCGTTCCGGTGATCGCGATGGCGATGATCCCCGCCCTGCAGTTCGACTACTGGGGTTTTGCCTCACTCGTGCTCGCCGCGCCGGTGGTGGTGTGGGCGGGCTGGCCCTTCCACCGGGCCGCATGGATGAACCTCAAGCACGGGACGGCGACGATGGACACGCTGATCTCGGTGGGCACCACCGCGGCGTTGCTGTGGTCGATCGTCGCGCTGTTCTTCGGCACCGCGGGACAGCCCGGCATGGTGCACCCGTTCGAGCTGACGATCTCCCGATCCGATGGGCTCAGCAACATCTACCTCGAGGTCGCCGCCGGGGTGATCACCTTCATCCTGCTCGGCCGCTACTTCGAGAAGCGGTCCAAGCGCCGCGCCGGAGCCGCGCTGCGTGCCCTGCTGGAGCTCGGCGCCAAGGAAGTCTCGGTCCTGCGCGACGGCAAGGAGAAGCGCATACCGATCGATGAGCTGGCGGTCGGGGACGAGTTCGTGGTCCGGCCGGGTGAGAAGATCGCCACCGACGGCCTCATCACCTCCGGCAGCTCGGCGATCGATGCCTCCATGCTCACCGGCGAGTCCGTGCCGGTCGAGGTCGGCACCGGCGACCCGGTGACCGGAGCGACGGTCAACGCCGGCGGTCGCCTGGTCGTCAAGGCCACCCGGGTCGGGTCGGACACCCAGCTGGCGCAGATGGCCAAGCTCGTCGAGGACGCCCAGTCCGGCAAGGCCGAGATCCAGCGGCTCGCCGACCGGGTCTCCGGGGTGTTCGTGCCGATCGCGATCGCGATCGCCGTCGCCACCCTGGGCGCGTGGATCGGCGCCGGGTTCCCCCTCAGCGCCGGGTTCACCGCCGCAGTCGCGGTGCTCATCATCGCCTGCCCGTGCGCGTTGGGGCTGGCCACGCCGACCGCGCTGCTGGTCGGCACCGGACGCGGTGCGCAGATGGGTGTGCTCATCAAGGGCCCCGAAACCCTCGAATCCACCCGCAAGGTCGACACCATCGTGCTGGACAAGACCGGCACCGTCACCACCGGGAAGATGACCCTCACCGACGTCATCGTCGCCGATGGGCAGGACCGGGCTGAGCTGCTGCGGCTGGCTGGTGGCCTGGAAGACGCCTCCGAGCACCCGATCGCCCAGGCCATCGCCGCCGGCGCGACCGCCGAGGTCGGCGACCTGCCGACCCCGGAATCGTTCGAGAACATCGAAGGCAAGGGCGTCCAGGGCGTCATCGACGGGCACGCCGTGCTCGCCGGCCGCGAGACCCTGCTGGCCGAATGGTCCCAGCACCTCGACGCCGACCTCGCGGCAGCCAAGCGCGCCGCAGAAGCCGAGGGCAAGACCGCGATCGCGGTCGGCTGGGACGGCCAGGCGAGGGGCGTGCTCGTGGTCTCCGACCAGATCAAACCGACCAGCGCGCAGGCGATCGCCCAGTTCAAGGAACTCGGACTGACCCCGGTGCTACTCACCGGCGACAACCAGACCGTCGCCGAGCAGGTCGCCGCCGAGGTCGGCATCGAGCAGGTGATCGCCGAAGTCCTGCCCAAGGACAAGGTCGACGTCGTCGCCCGCCTCCAAGCCGAGGGCAAGGTCGTGGCGATGGTGGGCGACGGCGTCAACGACGCCCCCGCCCTCGCCCAGGCCGACCTGGGACTGGCGATGGGCACCGGCACCGACGTCGCGATCGAGGCCGCCGACATCACCCTGGTCCGCGGTGACCTGCGCGCAGCAGCCGACGCCATCCGTCTCGCCCGGCGCACCCTGCGCACGATCAAGACGAACCTGTTCTGGGCCTTCGCCTACAACACTGCCGCGATCCCGCTCGCCGCCTTCGGACTCCTCAACCCCATGCTCGCAGGCGCGGCCATGGCCCTGTCGTCCGTGTTCGTCGTGTCCAACAGCCTGCGGCTACGGACCTTCAAGGCCCGCGCGGACGACACCAGCGCTCCGGCACCCGCCGGACCGGCACCGGCCCGCGAGCCGGTGAACGCCTGACCCACCCGTCATCGACACAACACGAAAGGAAACACGATGACTGCACACGAGAACCTGAACCTGACCGACACCTCCTCCAGCGGCGGGAGCTGCTGCGGACACACGCCGAGCGCCGAAGCGATCGCTCAGACTCCGGCCGATGAGATGACCGAATGCAAGGTGATGGCCGGCACCCCGGTCGTCAAGGCGCAGGCGGAGGAAGCCGGCCTCTACCGCGACTATCAGGGCCAGCGGTACTGGTTCTGCTGCGCCGCCTGCGGCCC
>JBHWSH010000390.1:0-2690 GCA_043427135.1 Marmoricola sp.
GATCTTCCAGTCCGCCGACGACGATCTCGACGTCCCCGACTTCCTGAAGTAGAGATGTTCGCCCACTCGGCCACCCGTGGTCGCGTGCAGGTGGCCTTCACCGATCGCTCCGGCGCCATCGCCCACCCGGACCCGACCGCCGACGACGTACGCCGTGTGGTCGAGGAGTTCACCGGGTGCCGGTCGGCGCCGGTGGCGCTGATGCACCAGGTGCACGGTCGCGACATCGCGGTCCTCGACGGGCCGCCCGGATCGCAGCCGCCCCGGGTCGACGGACTGGCGACCGCCGTCGCCGGCCTCACCCTGGTCGTCCGCGTCGCCGACTGCGTGCCGGTGCTCCTGGGCGATCCCGGGCGCGGCGTGGTCGGAGCGATGCATGCCGGCCGGGAGGGGCTGGCTGCGGGCATCGTCGGGGCCGGGTCGGACGAGCTGCGCTCGCTCGGGGCCGAAGAGCTCGTCGCCTGGGTGGGCCCGCACATCTGCGGCCGCTGCTACGAAGTGCCGGCGGCGATGCGCGAGCAGGTGGTTACCACCGTCCCGGCGGCGTGGAGCGACACGGCGTGGGGCACGCCCGCCCTCGACATCGGCGCGGGCGTGAAGGCGCAGCTGACCGAGTCCGGAGTCGAGATCGTCGACGCTTCCAGATGCACGCGTGAACATGAGGACCTGCATTCCTTCCGCCGTGACGGTGAGCGAGCCGGACGCACGGCGGGGCTCATCCGCGTCCTGGAGGAATGGTGACCGATCAGCGCACGACCGAGCTCCAGGACAACCTGCAGGCCGTCGAGACGCGTCTGAGCCAGGCGTGCGCGGCTGCAGGGCGGGCAAGGTCGGAGATCACGTTGGTGGTGGTCACCAAGCACTTCCCGGCCGCCGACGTCCTCCGCTTGGCCCAGCTCGGCGTGTCCCATGTCGGGGAGAACCGGCACCAGGAGGCGGTCGGCAAACGCACCGACTACGAGCGTGCGGGTGGCCCGCCGCTGACGTGGCACTTCGTGGGTCGCCTGCAGTCCAACAAGGCAGCCGCGGTGGCGGACTGGGCCGACGTGGTGCAGTCCGTCGACCGCCCACGCCTGCTCGGCCCGCTCGGGCGGGCCGCCACGCACCGCGGGCGCGATCTCGACGTCTTGTTGCAGGTCAGCCTGGACGAGCTTCCGGGCACTCGTGGCCGCGGCGGTGCCGACCCGGCCGACCTACCCGCCTTGGCCGGGGACGTCGCCGCCACCGGGGGACTGACGCTCTGCGGGCTGATGGCGGTCGCGCCCCTCGGGAGCGACCCGGAGCCGGCGTTCGACCGGCTCGCCGCGCTGTCCCAACGCCTGCGCGTCGATCACCCCGGCGCCACCTGGATCTCCGCCGGCATGAGCGGCGACCTGGAGCAGGCCGTGGCCTGCGGCGCGACACACGTGCGTGTCGGCACCGCGGTCCTCGGTTCCCGGCCCGCGCAGCGGTAGCCTCGCGACGTCGGGACGATGGTTCGAACTGTGGCTGGAAGGCAGAAGTCTATGAGCGGCGCGATGCGCAAGATGGGTGTCTACCTGGGACTGCTCGAGGACACCGAACGCTACGACGAGGACTACTACGACCCCCAGGACGAGCAGCCGGATCACGACCGATCCGCCCGGCCCGCCCCGGTCGCCCAGCTCGCGGAGCGCAGGCGGCCGCCCGTGGCTGCTGCCCCGGCGGGCCCGCAGGTCGCCGAGCTCTCCCGCATCACGACCCTGCACCCGACGACCTACAACGAGGCGCGCGTCATCGGGGAGAACTTCCGCGAGGGCATCCCGGTCATCATGAATCTCTCCGAGATGGACGACACCGACGCCAAGCGCCTGGTCGACTTCGCAGCCGGCCTGGTCTTCGCCGTCCGCGGCAGCATCGAGCGGGTGACCAACAAGGTCTTCCTCCTCTCCCCGCCCAACGTCGCGGTCACCGCGGAGGACAAGCAGCGCATCGCCGAAAACGGCTTCTTCAACCAGAGCTGAGGCGCGCGGCCAGTCGCCGCTGTTCCTGACCGGGCGCCCCTCTACACTTTGCGCCGTGGAACTCGTGGGCGCCGTCATCAACCTCGCGCTTCGCCTGTTCCTCCTCCTGCTGTTCGCCCGCTTCGTCGTGGACTGGGTGCAGGTCTTCGCTCGCAGCTGGCAGCCGCGCGGTGCCGTGCTGGTGGCGCTCGAGGTGATCTACAGCATCACCGATCCGCCGATCCTGTTCATCCGCCGGTTCGTGCCGCCACTGAGGCTCGGCGCGATCATGCTCGACACCAGCTTCATCATCGTGCTCATCGCGACCTACGTGCTGATCGCGCTCAACGCGGCGATCTTCACGGCGATCGTCGCCTGACATCGCGCCCCCTCGGGCATGGGCATGTCCAGGCGGTACGGTTGCCCTGGCGGGCTGTCGCTCGCCGCTGCCGATCAACGACGAGCAAAGGTGAGGTCATGCCGCTGACCCCGGAGGACGTGAGCAACAAGCGCTTCACAGCTGTGCGACTGCGCGAGGGCTACGACATGGGCGAGGTCGACCAGTTCCTGGACGAGGTCGAGGCCGAGCTCGAGCGTCTCCATAAGGAGAACAACGACCTCCGGGCCAAACTGCAGGCGGCTCAGTCCAGCGGTGCCTCCCGCGCCGCCGCTCCGACACCGGCCGCGCAGGCTGAGCCGGAGGCAGAGGCGACGCCGGCTCCGGAGAGC
>JBHWSH010000391.1:0-11386 GCA_043427135.1 Marmoricola sp.
TGACTCTCCAGGTCGCCGTCCCACCCGATGCCCTCGAGCCCCAAGAGCCCCTCGCTCGTCGCGGTGGTGCCGGCGGCTCGCCGGAGGGCGAAGTTCACCGCCTCGCGCTTCGTCTTGAGCCCGAATCGGTGCATCACCTCGCGCACCAGATCGTCGTCGATGTCGATGTTGGTGCGTGCCATACACCAACCGTACACCTCACCCGATGTGCCAGGGTGAGCACGTGAACGGGCACGTCGTCGTCGTCGGTGGGGCCAACATGGACGTGGTGGCGCGCTCGGCGGGCCCGATGGTGACGGCCACGAGCAACATCGGCAGCACTCACCTGACGGCGGGCGGCGTCGGCCGCAACATCGCCGAGAACCTCGCTCGCCTCGGTGTGCCAGTGCGCCTCGTCGCCGCGGTCGGTGACGACGCCTTCGGGGACGCGCTCTTGCGGACCACCGCGGATGCCGGCGTGGACATCCGAGCCGTACGCCGCGACGCGGCACGCACCGGCACCTACACCGCACTCCTCGACGACACCGGCGAGCTCGTCGCCGCCGTCTCCGACATGGCCGCCGCCGACGAGCTCGTGCTCGACTCAACCGACCTCGTGCGTCATCTGACAGGGGCGGCTGCCGTCGTGCTCGACGGCAACCTGTCGACAGATGCCGCGCGGGCGGTGGCCGCCGCGGCTACAGCCGCCGGCGTCCCGCTGGCCGTCGAGCCAGTCTCGGTCCCCAAGGCCAGGCGGTTGTCCGTCCTGCTTCGAGAGCGCGTCGACTGGCTGGTGGTCACGCCCAACCAGGACGAGCTCGCCGCGCTCACCGGTCGTGCGCACGACGAGCAGGAGCAGGCGATCGCAGACCTGCATGCGGCCGGCGTACGGCATGTGTGGCTGCGGCGCGGGCCTGCCGGATCGACCTTGGCCACGGCGGGGGAGCAGTCCGTCGACCTGGACTCGCTGGCCGCCGACGTCGTCGACGTGACCGGGGCGGGCGACGCCATGCTGGCCGCGTTCCTCGCTGCATGGACACGGGGCTCGACCCCGGTCGAGGCCGCCCGGCTGGCGCACGTGGCGGCGCGTGCCACCATCGAGAGCCCGCACACCGTCCGTCCCGACATCGCCGCGGCACTGGAGGAGTCCCGATGACGCACGCAGAGCTGACCATGACCGACGAGGTGCGAGACGCGCTCACCGACGGTCGGCCGGTGGTGGCGCTGGAGAGCACGATCATCAGCCATGGCATGCCCTACCCGCAGAACGTCGAGATGGCCCGTCGCGTCGAGGAGATCGTGCGCGAAGGCGGTGCTGTGCCGGCCACGATCGCGGTGCTGCACGGACGGCCCACGATCGGGCTCACCTCCGAGGATCTGGAGCTGCTGGCCAGCGATCCCGATGTGATGAAAGTGTCCACGCGCGATCTCGCCTACGTCACCGCCCGGGGGATGCACGGCGCGACGACCGTCGCATCGACCTTGCGTCTCGCCGCGCTCGCGGGCATCTCGGTCTTCGTCACCGGCGGCCTCGGCGGCGTACACCGGGGCGCAGAGGCCAGCTTCGACATCTCCGCCGATCTCGGCGAGCTCGCGGCCAGTGACGTCGCCGTGGTCTGCGCGGGTGTCAAGAGCATCCTCGACATCGGGCTGACGCTCGAGCGACTGGAGTCGCTCGGCATACCAGTGCTGGGCTATCGCACCGACGACTTCCCGTCGTTCTTCTCCCGCTCCTCGGGCTTCCCGGTTCCGCTGCGCGTCGACTCTGCTGACGAGATCGCCGACGTGCTCGCCGCCAAGCACAGGCTCGGTCTGCGCGGCGGCGTCGTGGTCGCCAACCCGATCCCGGAGGCCGACGAGATCCCCGCCGGCGAGATGGCCGCCGTGATCGACCGCGCTCTCGCCGACATGGATGCCGCGGGAGTGAAGGGCAAGGACGCGACGCCGTACCTCCTGGGTCGCATCGTCGAGATCACCGAAGGCGACTCCCTGCGCGCCAACATCGCGCTGGTGGAGGACAACGCCCGCCTTGGCGCCGCCATCGCCGTCGCCTACGCGGCGCGGTGAGGGCAGAGGCGCGGTACGACGCCGCCGCACGTGAGCGGATCGCTTCCGAGCCCGCGAAGCAGTCAGAGCGCACGCCGTTCGAACGCGACCGTGCCCGAGTGGTGCACAGCGCCGCCCTGCGTCGGCTCGCCGACAAGACCCAGGTGGTCGGTCCACAGAGCGACGACTTCGTCCGCAACCGGCTGACCCACAGCCTGGAGGTCGCCCAGGTGGCCCGCGACCTCGGCCGCGAGCTCGGCTGCGACACCGACGTGGTCGAGGCCGCAGCACTCGCCCATGACCTCGGGCACCCACCCTTCGGGCACAACGGCGAGCGGGTGCTGGACCGGCTGACCGCCGCTGCCGGCGGGTTCGAGGGCAACGCCCAGACGCTGCGGTTGCTGACCCGGCTGGAGGCCAAGTCCGTCGATGCTGCGGGACGCAGCGTGGGCCTCAACCTGACGCGAGCGACGCTCGACGCGACCTGCAAGTACCCATGGCCACGGTCGGCGGCGGTCCCTGCGGCCGGCGCCCACGCCGACGGCACGCCGCGAGGGATCGCGAAGTTCGGGGTGTACGACGACGACCTGCCGGTCTTCTCCTGGGTCCGCGAGGGTGTCGTGGGGGAGCGGCGCTGTCTCGAAGCGCAGGTGATGGATCTGTCCGACGACATCGCCTACTCCGTGCACGACGTCGAGGACGGGGTCGTGGCGGGTCGGATCGACCTCCCCGCCCTGGGAGACGTCGACCTGAGAGCCGAAGTGTGGGAGACGGTCCGCGCCTGGTACCTGCCCGACGCTCCCGATGCGGAGCTCGAGCAGTCGTTCTCCGTCCTCCGCGAGCAGGCCGCCTGGCCAAAGGACGGGCACTCCGGCTCCCGTGCCGACCTCGCGGCGCTGAAGAACCTCACCTCGACGCTCATCGGCAGGTTCTGCGCGGGGGCGACCGCGGCGACACGGGCAACCGCGGGAGAAGGTCCGCTGACCCGCTACGACGCGGATCTGGTCGTGCCGCGGGAGACGGCGGTGGAGATCGCAATCCTCAAGGGCATCGCCGCGCATCTCGTCATGCAGGCCGAGGACCGCATGGCGCAGCTGGAACGGCAGCGGGAGCTGCTCGCAGAGTTGTTCGATGCGGTGGCCGGCAGAGCGCCCGAGGTGCTGCAACCACCGTTCCGCCTGGACTACCACGAGGCCATCGACGGCGCGGGCCGGCTTCGGGTCGTAGCCGACCAGGTCGCCAGCCTCACCGACGGCTCGGCGGTCGCGTGGCACCGACGGCTGACCCGTCGTACTGTCGGCGCCGAGACGTAGACTGCGCCCGTGGTTGGTGGGCTGTGGCGGGACTGATCCGCGAGGAGGACATCGCGCTCGTGCGCGAGCGCGCGGACATCGTCGAGATCGTCCGCAACTACGTGACTCTCAAGTCCGCCGGCGGCGGCGCGTTCAAGGGGCTGTGCCCCTTCCACGACGAGAAGAGCCCGTCGTTCCACGTGCGACCAGGCAGGGGATTCCACTGCCTGGCAGGTGAGACCAGGGTCCTCACGTTCGAGGGCGCACGCCCCATCAGGGAGCTCGCCGGAGGCGTGCACCGCATCCTCGGGAAGGACGCGCGGTGGCATTGGGCGCCCTTTCACTCCTATGGGACTCAGAAGCTCTGGCGCATGACGCTCACTCGCAACCGGCAGGTCAAGGAGCTCTACGCCACCGACGGGCACCGCTGGTTCGTGCGGAGCGGGCGCGAGCAGTCATCGCGGCGGGAGGTGGTTACCACCTCTCTGAAGCCGGGTGATCGGCTGTGCCACACCTACCCTGTCTCGCGGATCCAACAAACCACGCTGTCGCCTTTTGGGATCGCGCACGGCTTCACCTATGGGGACGGCACGCGCAACAAGCTCGGCTCCATGGCGCTGCTGTGCCCGCCCAAGGACCAAGCCATGCTCAAGTGGTTCCCCAACAGCCACACGTCCGCCAGCGGCCCGAACATCCTGGTCCATCACCTGCCTGCGTTCTTCAAAGAGCTCCCGCCTATCGGTGAGTCTGTTCCTTACCTCCTGGGTTGGCTTGCGGGATATTTCGCCGCGGACGGCTGCGTGGCGACAGATGGCACCGTGATGCTCAACTCAGCCGATCGTGACGCGTTGGAGTTCGTGCGCACGGTGTGCACTCGCCTCGGCATCGGCACATACGGCATCACGACCCAGCGACGGGCCGGTTTCCCTGGTCGCGACCCCAGCGATCTTCATCGTGTGCACTTCGTCAACGAGGACCTCCCGGAAGACTTCTTCCTCATCCCTGACCATCGCGAACGGTTCGTGTCGGCACACAAGAAGTTCTCGCGGCGAGGTTGGGTCGTCCGCTCCGTAGAGGAGACCGACCGCGTCGAGGAGGTGTTCTGCGCGGAGGTGTCCGAGGGACATGCCTTCGTCCTCGAGGACAACATCCTCACCGGGAACTGTTTCGGTTGTGGAGAAGGCGGCGACGTCATCAGCTTCCTGATGAAGCACGACGGGCTGCCGTTCACCCAGGCGGTGGAGTACCTCGCCGACCGCACCGGCGTTCAGCTGCGCTACCACGAGGGCGGCTCCGAAGACCGCGGTCCTCGTCGCGACCCCAACCAGCGCAAGCGGCTCATCGAGGGGCACCGGCTCGCCCAGGAGTGGTACGCCGAGCATCTGGACGGTGCCGAGGCGATGGCCGCGCGCCAGTTCCTCGCCGAGCGCGGATTCGACAAGGAGTCGGCCGAGACATTCGGTCTCGGCTTCGCCCCGCGTGACGGCGACGCCCTCTACAAGCACCTGCGGCAGAAGGGCTTCAGCGACGCCGAGCTCGTCACCGCAGGGCTCGTCGCGCAGGGGCAGCGCGGGCACTACGACCGCTTCCGCGGGCGGCTGCTGTGGCCGATCCGCGAGGCGACCGGAGAGACGATCGGGTTCGGTGCTCGCCGCATCTTCGACGACGACCGCATCGAGGCGAAGTACCTCAACACCCCGGAGACGCCGATCTACAGGAAGAGCCAGGTGCTCTACGGCATCGACTTGGCACGCCGACCGATCGCCCAGTCGTCACAGGCGGTCGTGGTCGAGGGCTACACCGACGTGATGGCCTGCCACCTGGCCGGTGTGCCCACGGCGGTCGCGACCTGCGGCACGGCGTTCGGCGAGGAACACGGCCGGGTGCTGCGACGGCTGCTGCACGACCACGAGGAGTTCCGCGGCGAGATCATCTTCACCTTCGACGGCGACGAGGCCGGGCAGAAGGCAGCGCTGCGCGCTTTCAGCGGGGACCAGCAGTTCGTGGGGCAGACCTACGTCGCGGTCGAGCCGAATGGCCTCGACCCATGCGACCTGCGTCTGCAGGAGGGCGATCCTGCGGTCCGCGAGCTCGTCGCGCGTCGCATCCCGCTCTACCGATTCGTGCTGGGCAACGTCGTACGCCGCTATGACCTCGACCGCGCCGACGGCCGCATCGACGCGCTGCGAGAGGCCGCCAAGCTGGTGACCAGCATCCGCGACCGGTCGAAGGTCGACGAGTTCGCCCGCGAGCTGGCCGGCATGGTCGGCGTGGACGTCGAGCAGGCAAAGGCCGAGGTCAGCAAGGCGAGCAGGCGGACCCCGGCAACAGCGGGCCGCCCCGAGCGGCACGCGAGTGCCGTGACGGGGGTGCCGGACCCCCGCGATCCCAGGTTCGCGCTCGAGCGGGAGACCCTCAAGCTGCTCCTCCAAGCGCCGCAGGTGGTGGCGCCGCTGGCGGGGGACCTCGACGACAACGACTTCACCCATCCGTGGCATCTGGCGCTGTGGCAGGCGATCGCTTCGCTCGGTGGCCCCGCTGCGGCCCCCGCGGGTGAGGTGTGGGTCTCGACGTTGCGCGACGTCGCGGCCCGAGAGTCGCCCGCGGAACCCGGCGAGGGTCAACCGGTGGTCCAGTTGCTCAACGCCCTCGTCGTGGAGCCGGTGCAGACGATGCGCGAACCCGATGAGGCCTACGCGTCGGCCAACGTGTTCCGACTGCAGGAGGTGACGGTGATGCGGCGCATCAACGACGTGAAATCACGGCTGCAGCGCACCAACCCCGTCGACCAGGCGGCCGAGTACAACCGCATGTTCGGCGAGCTCGTCGCTCTCGAGGGCAAGCGCCGTCGACTCCGTGACCGCGCGATCGGGGTGTCCGAATGAGGTCGTGGCTGGGAGGGCGGACCGAGCGAGTGCCGGCCGACGTACTCCTTGCCGCGAAGTCACTCGGGCTGCCGCCGCGCGAGCAGGTGCTCGCCCACACCCGCGCCGAGGACGGCACCTGGCTACTTGCCACACGCCACCGGCTCGCCGTCGTACCTCCCAACGGGGGAGGGCTCGTGCTGCCCTGGGAGCGGGTCCAGCGAGCCGACTGGTCGCAGAAGGCCGGACGGCTCACCGTGCAGCAGGTGCCCGAGGGGCAGGACGACGGCCCGCGCACGTCGTACTCGCTCCCGGACCCGCGGGAGTTCCTGATGCTCCTACGCGAGCGAGTGACCGCCAGCATGCTGCTCCAGCACCGCGTCGAGATCAGCGGCAAGCAAGGCGTCACCGTCGTGGCTCGTCGGGCACCCGGCGGACCGGGCCCGGTCACCATGAGCTGGGAGCTCGATGCCGGTCTCGACCCACGTGATCCCGGGGTGTGGAGCGTCGTGCAGGGAGCCATCCGGGACGCTCAGGACATGCTCGGCATCTCCTGAGGCCCGATGTGCGAGCCCTGCGCCCAGTTGCTAACCTGTGCGGGCGGTCTGCGACCGCTGATCCCCTGTAGCTCAACTGGCAGAGCATTCGGCTGTTAACCGGAGGGTTGTTGGTTCGAGTCCAACCGGGGGAGCTTCTCGTCAGGCCTCGACCGTGCGGTCGGGGCCTGACCCGCTTTCTGACGTCGGACGGGGCCGATGGCCAACGCTTCGCCTGGGCGAGGTTCTCGACCCCCGGACGCGCCGTACGGGGCTGATTCTCACGTACGGGCGAGGATATCGACCGGTCTCTGCCCCTGACCCGGATCATTCGTCGGCGCCGCCCCAGGCGAGCGGGAAGACCTGGAACGTCGCGGCATGGCGTACGCCGAGGCGCGTGCCGCCGGCGCGCAGGATGCCGTCGAGGAACTCCTCCTCGTCGAAGTGCTCCCAGCCGAGGCCGTCGATGTAGGCGCGATGAGCGCGCAGCGACGCGACTCCGGCGTCGAAGAAGTCGGTGACGTCGACGCCGCGGTCCGGGTGCGGCGAGTTGGCGGCGAGCACCGCGCGTACGCCGTCCCAGCGCTCGAGTCCGTCCTCCAGCTGCTCGCGGAAGATCCAGCGATTGGCTGCGTCGCGGACTCCGTCGAGGACCGCGCGCCCGACCGCGACGTGGTCGGCCTGGTTGAGCTGACCGGGCCCGAAGGTCGGCTCGAAGTTGAGGGTCAGGACCATCTCGGGCCGGTGGCGGCGTACCGACTCGGCGATCGCAGCTCGCAACGGCAGTCCGTACTCCACGGTGCCGTCGGGGAACCCGAGAAACTCGACCTCGTCCACTCCGACGAGGCGCGCCGAGTCCCGCTGCTCCTGCTCGCGCAGCGGCTTCGCCTCCTCGGGAGCGAGACCGTCGATGCCGGCCTCGCCGCTCGTCACCATCACGTAGACGACCCGCTTGCCCTGGGCGGTCCAGCGCGCGACCGCGGCAGCGGCACCGAACTCCATGTCGTCCGGGTGGGCCACGATCGCGAGCGCCGTCTGCCAGTCCTCGGACAGGGGACGCAGCCGGTCGGGGGTGTGGGGTTCGTCGGACATCGCGCATGACCTCCGGATCGCGGAATCGTTGGACGTTCAGTCTGCCCTGAAGGAGCATCCGTGCCACGTGCTGCCGTCGTCGTCCTCGGCCTGGTCCTCTCCGGTCTCGGGCTGGCCGCGCCCGCCTCGGCGTCCGAGCCCCTCCCGGTGCCGTACTCGTTCATGCCGAACGCCGTCCTCGGCGCGGTCCCGCCCGGAGGGAGCGCCCCCGGCACCAACGACTGGTCCTGTACGCCGACCAAGCGGCACCCGCGGCCGGTGGTCCTGGTGCACGGCACCTTCGGCAGCCGCGCCACCAACTGGCAGACCTACGGACCATTGCTGCGCAACGAGGGCTACTGCGTCTTCGCACTCACCTACGGCCGGCTGCCGACGCCCGACCCGGTGACCCAGGAGCTCGGCGGCATGGCGCGCATGCAGGACAGCGCCAAGGAGCTGAAGAGGTTCGTCCGCAAGGTTCTGCGACACACCGGCGCGCGCAAGGTCGACATCGTGGGCCACTCGCAGGGCACCCTGATGCCGAACTGGTACGTCAAGTACATGGGTGGCGCCCGCAAGGTCCGCAACTACGTCTCGCTGGCGCCGCTGTGGCACGGGACCCAAGTCGCAGGAGTGGCCGACCTCGCGGCACCCGTGTTCGGCGGTGGTGTCTCGACTCCGGTGTGTGAGGCCTGTGGACAGTTCGCTCCCGGGTCGACCTTCATGAAGAAGATGCGCGAGGGAGGCGTGGCCGTCCCCGGCGTCCGCTACACCAACATCGTCACCACCTACGACCAGCTGGTCGTGCCCTACACCTCGGGCATCGAGGAGGGGATGACCAACCATGTCGTGCAGGACTACTGCGCAACCGACTTCGCCGAGCACTTCCAGATCGCCGCCGATCCGGTCGGGGCTGCGCTGGTGCTCAACGCCCTGGACCCCAAGCGACCCCGCAAGGTGCCCTGCACCGTCGTACTTCCCTTCGCCGGGTCGCCGACGCCGCCCGGACGCTGAGCCAGGCGCCCCGGTCCTACTGAGTGGAGTGTCCACCTGACCCGACGGGTCACCTGGCCGATAATCACCCGCATGAGCGCACGCAGCATCAACCTCGCCGACATCCTGGAGCAGATGGCCGACTCGGTCCCGGACCGCCTGGCCCTGGTGACCGATGAGCAGGAGTTCACCTACGCGCAGCTCGACGAGCGCGCGACGAGGAACGCAAACGCACTCAAGGCGATGGGCGTGCGCCCCGGGGACCACGTGGCGGTCCACGCGACCAACCGGGTCGAGTGGGTGGAGTCGTTCTTCGGCTGCTTCAAGGCGCGGGCTGTGCCGATCAACATCAACTACCGCTACGTCCGCAAGGAGCTGCAGCACGTCTACTCCGACTCAGGCTGCGTCATGTCGATCGTCGCTCCGGAGTACGTCGACGCCGTCGAGGAGATCCGCGACTCGCTACCGGCCCTGAAGCACCTGCTCGTGATGGGCGAGGACTACGAGAAGGCTCTCCAAGACGCCTCGAGTGAGCGCTCCAACGAGGCTCGTTCGGGCGACGACCACTACATCATCTTCACCGGCGGTACGACGGGCCTACCGAAGGGCGTCGTGTGGCGCCAAGAGGACATCGTCCACGCTGCGCTCAACGCCCTGCGGTACGGCGCTCCGCTGGAGTCCGTGGAGAAGCTCGGTGCGGACGCCGCCGCCAACGAGACCCCCGTGCGCATGCTCACCGCCGGCCCGCTGATGCACGGCGGAAGCCAGTGGATCCTGGGCAACTGTCTCGTCGCCGGCGCGACGTACATCATGTACACCCGCCGCAGCTACGACGCCGAGGCCTACCTCGACCTCGCCGAGAAGTCCAAGGCCAACTCGCTCACCGTCCTGGGCGACGCCATGGCCCGCCCGGTGGCCGACGCCATCGAGGCTCAGCCCGACCGTTGGGATCTCAGCAACATCTTCGTCGTCTCCAACGGCGCCGCACCCCTGTCCGAGGGCGTGCGCGCGCAGTTGCGCGGAGTGTTCCCGAATCGCATCATCAACGACTCCTACGGCGCCAGCGAGTCCGGCGCGACCGCAACCCAGCTCGACGACGGGAAGGCACGCACCGCTCCGGTCTTCGCCGTCGGCCCCGACGTCGCCGTGGTGGACGCGAACATGCGCCGCGTCGAGCCCGGCGAGGTCGGCATGCTCGCACGCAGCGGACACATCCCGCTGGGCTACCTCAACGACCCCGAGAAGACCGCACGGACCTTCAAGGAGTTCGACGGCAAGCGCTGGGCCATCCCCGGCGACGCCGCCCGGCTCGAGGAGGATGGAACCATCACCATGCTGGGTCGCGGCTCCACGACGATCAACACCGGTGGGGAGAAGGTGCACCCCGAGGAGGTCGAGGGCGTGCTCATGGAGCACCCCGATGTGTACGACGCCGCGGTCGTCGGCACGCCGCACGAGCGTTGGGGCGAGCAGGTCACCGCGCTGGTGCGACTGCGTGACGGCGCCGACGTCACCGTCGAGGACCTCGACCGGCACGTGCGCGAGCACATCGCCGGTTACAAGGCGCCCAAGGAGGTGCTGTTCGTCGATGCCGTGCCCCGCACACCGGTCAGCAAGGTCGACTACCCCGCCACGATGAGGCGGGCGCTGGAGCTCCTCGGTCTGCAGGACCCCTCGGCCTAGCCGATCAGGCCGAGGGGGCTGGGTCGGGCTCCGGAAGCTCGGCCGCCTCGACCTGCAGCGCCTGGACCAGCTCCCACGGGTCGGGCACCAGGTCCGGGCATGTGGTGAACCCGAAGTCGAGGGTGTGCGCGCCGCCGAGCAGCGTCACGTTGAGCCCCATCCCGTCCGCGATCGGTCCCATCGGGAAGAGGCCCTCCAGCCGTGCCCCCGCGAGGTACAGGGGCACGGGGGCTCCTCGCACGTTGGAGACGATCAGGTTGACCACGGTGGGGTGGACGCGGGAGAGGCCCATGCCGGCGTACCCGCGCGCGATCAGGCCCACCAGCAGGGGAGGAACGTCGAGCAGGTCGCTCCACACGTCGTGCCCCAACGCACCCTGCGCGCTCTTGCCGGCGGCAGTGGATCGCGAGATCGCGTGCAGCCGTTCGACGGGGTCGGCGAGGTCGGTGGCCAGCGACGTGAACATGGCCTCCCACGCGTTGCCGGCGTCCTGGCTGGCTCCAGCCGCCGCGGCCACTCCGACCGGGACGACGGCCGTCAGGCTGCGGGCGGGCAACTCGTCGTGGGCAGTGAGATAGCGCCGGAGCGCGCCGGCGAGCAGCATGAGCACGACGTCGTTGACGGTGGCGTTCTCCGCTCGCGCCATCGCTCGCACTGGGGCCAGATCGACGCTGCCGTAGGCGAACGCCCGCCGGTCGGAGATGCGCCCGTTGAACGAGGTCCGCGGGGCGGTCAGCGGCAGGGAGGCGCCGGAGGTACGCCGCCGCAGGCTCGCCGTACCCAGCCGGGCCCCGGCGCCGATCAGGTGGGCCGCCGTGCGCGTCAGGCGCAGCGGGAGGGTGGCGAGGTGCCCGGTGGCTTCGGTCGCGAGCCGGCGCCGTGAGACCTGGCCGACGTCGCCGAGAGGTTCATCCCCGCAGGG
>JBHWSH010000392.1:0-7033 GCA_043427135.1 Marmoricola sp.
CGAGTCTCGACGAGCGCTCCGGTCCGGGCCGCGCCGAGATCATCGACCGGATCGAGCAGGCCCGCGAGGAGGGCGACCTCAAGGAGAACGGCGGCTACCACGCGGCGCGCGAGGAGCAGGGCAAGGCTGAGGCACGGATCCGCCAGCTCGAGGACATGCTCCGCAAGGCCCAGGTCGGCGAGACGCCCCCCGACGACGGCGTGGTCGAGCCCGGCATGAAGGTGACGATCCGCTTCGCCGGTGACGACGACGACGAGGTGTTCCTGCTGGGCGCCCGCGAGATGATGGAGGCCGACTCCAGCATCCAGGTCTACTCGCCGCAGTCGCCGCTCGGCACGGCGTTGATCGGCCACAAGCGCGGCGACAAGGTCGACTTCGAGGCCCCGAACGGCAAGCAGCTGCAGGTCGAGGTCATCGACTGCGTCCCCTACAACGCCTGAGCCTCCGAGGCTCACTGCCGTACGGCGTACCCCCGCTCGGCGAGCAGCCCGAGCACGCTCTCGGCATGCTGGGGGCCACGCGTCTCGAGTTGGAGTGCGACCTCGACCTCGCCGAGGTGCAGGTGGGCGGAGGTCCTCTGGTGCACCACGTCCAGGACGTTGGCCTGCGCCTCGGCCAGCGCCGCGAGCAGCCCGGCCAGGCCACCCGGGCGGTCCGGGACACTCACCCGGAAGATCAGGTAGCGGCCGGCCGAGGCCATGCCGTGCCGGATGACGTTCATCAGCAGCAGCGGGTCGATGTTGCCGCCCGACAGCACCGCCACGGCGGGCGTCTCGAACTCGTCCGGGTGGTGCATGAGCGCGGCCACCGCGGCGGCACCGGCGGGCTCGACGACGAGCTTGGCTCGCTCGACGAGCATGAGCAGCGCCTGGGACATCGCCTCTTCGTGGACGGTGATCACGTCGTCGACGTGCTCGCGCACGGCGGCGAAACAGACGTCCCCCGGGCGGCCGACCGCGATGCCGTCGGCCATCGTCGACATCTCCGCAAGGGCCTGGGGGCTGCCTGCCCGCAGGGACTCGAGGTACGCCGCGGCGCCCTTCGCCTGGACGCCGACCACGCGGATGGTCGGGTCGTGACGCTTGAGCACGGTGGCGATGCCGGCCAGCAGGCCGCCGCCGCCGGTGGGGACGACGACGGTACGCACATGCGGAGCCTGCTCGACGATCTCCAGTCCGCAGGTCGCTTGTCCGGCGACGATGTCGGCGTGGTCGAAGGGGTGGATGAGCGCCGCTCCGGTCTCCTCGGCGTACGCGAGGGCCGCCGTCAGCGACTCGTCGATCGTGGCGCCGTGGAAGCGGACTTCCGCTCCGTAGCCGCGGGTGGCCTTCTCCTTGGGGATCGGCGCCCCGTGCGGCATGAACACCACCGCTTTGAGGCCGAGCAGCTGCGCGGCCAGGGCGACACCCTGCGCGTGGTTGCCGGCACTGGCCGCGACGACGCCTCGGGCCCGTTCCTCGGGGCTCAGGCCGGACATGCGCACGTAGGCGCCGCGGATCTTGAAGGATCCGGCCCGCTGGAGGTTCTCCGCCTTGAGAAGTACGGGACCGCCGACGATGCGCGAGAGCCAGCGCGACTCCTCCATGGGCGTGCGGATCGCGACGTCGCGCAGCAGGTCGGCCGCTCGGCGTACGTCCTCCGCTGAGGGTCCGGTGGTCACCTCGTCACTGTAGAACGCGGGCCGGGACGTGCGTTTGGTACGACGCCGCTCCTGACTGATACTTGTCGGATGCAACGACTCGAGGAAAGCGGCGTCGAAGACGTCTTCATGGCGGTGCTGCTGCGCCTCAGCATCCGGATGCGTCGGCGTCTGCCCGGCGACCCCGTCGACCACACCCTGCTGCCGGTGCTGCGCGCCATCGATCAGCTGCAACCGCTGCGGCACACCGAGCTCGCGGAAGCCGTCCAGCTCGACACCTCGACGGTGAGCCGCCACGTCCGCCACCTCGAGGAGCGCGGCCTGGCCCGCAGCACCCCGGACCCCAGCGATGGCCGGGTCCGTCTCGTCGAGCTGTTGCCGGCCGCTCACGACGTCATCGAGCAGATGGGCGCCCAGCGCCGCGCCATCCTGCGCGAGACGCTCAGCTCCTGGCCGGAGGCCGAGCGCGCACAGCTCGCGTCGCTCATGACACGCCTCCTCGCGGATCTCGACGCCGACCAGACCCCGACTGCGACCACGAGAGTCGAGGCCTCGCGATGACCACGACGCAGCCCCAGCAACAGCCGGAGTACCTCTCCCACCGCCAGATCCTGGTGGTCTTCAGCGGCCTGATGACCGGCATGTTCCTGGCCGCTCTCGACCAGAGCATCGTGGCGACAGCCCTGCCACGGATCACCAGCGACCTCGGCGGCCTGGAGCACTTGTCCTGGGTGGTCACCTCCTACCTGCTGACCTCCACGGCCTCGACGCCGCTGTGGGGCAAGTTGTCCGACCTGTACGGGCGACGTCCCCTGTTCCAGCTTGCGATCGTGACGTTCCTGGTCGGTTCTCTGCTCTCGGGGTTCTCCCAGTCGATGGAGCAGCTCATCGCCTTCCGCGCCATCCAGGGCCTCGGCGGCGGCGGCCTGATGGCGCTGGCGATGGCGACGATCGGCGACGTCGTACCTCCACGCGAGCGTCCGCGCTACCAGGGTTTCATCGCCGCCGTCTTCGGCGTCTCCAGTGTCCTAGGCCCCGTGCTCGGCGGCTTCTTCGCCGACGGCCCCGGCTGGGAGTGGATCTTCTTCATCAACGTGCCGATCGGCGCCGTCGCCCTGGTTGTCACGAGCATGGCGCTCAAGCTGCACCACGTCCGCCGCGACCACACGATCGACTACCTCGGCGCCTCGGTCATCGTCGCGAGCGTCACCTGCCTGCTGCTCTACACCGCTTGGGCGGGTCCGCAGGAAGGTTGGGGCTCCGGCACCGCAGTCGCGCTCCTCGTCGCCGGCGTCGCCCTGGCGGTCTTCTTCGTGTATGTCGAGCAACGCGCCGCCGAGCCGATCATCCCGATGCGGCTGTTCCGCAACTCGATCTTCTCGGTCGCCAACGGCTTCGGGTTCCTCATCGGTGCCGCGATGTTCGGCGTGATGGTCTTCATCCCGGTCTACCTGCAGCTGGTGATGGGCATGAGCCCCACCGAGTCCGGGCTCGGCATGCTCCCGATGGTCGCCGGCATCTTCACCACCTCGATCGGCAGCGGCCAGGTGATGTCGCGCACCGGCCGCTACAAGTGGTACCCGACCATCGGCGCCGTCGTCGTACTGATCGCATTGGTGCTGTTCCTGCAGCTCAACCCGGACACGCCGTACTGGTTCACCGGTCTGGCGATGTTCGTGATGGGCGCCGGACTCGGCTTCACCATGCAGGTCATGGTGGTCGCGGTGCAGAACAGTGTCGACCGCTCCGACATGGGCGTGGCCACGAGCTCGGTGCAGTTCTTCCGCCAGATGGGCGGGTCGTTCGGCACGGCGCTCTTCGGCGCGGTCATGACCAGCCGGCTGGCGGTGCACCTCACCGAGGCGGCTGCCCAAGCGCCCGCGGGGACGCTGCCGGCGGAGGGGTTCAAGGACATCGCCAACGACGTGCAGAAGGTGCAGGCGCTGCCGGAGACCACCCAGGGGCTGGTCGTGGGCGCCTTCGACAGCGCCCTCCAGGACATGTTCGTGACGGCGTTCCCCTTGGTGATCGGGGCACTCGCGATCGGGATCTTCCTGCGCGAGATCCCGTTGGCTTCGCGACCTCAGGCGGGCTCGACCGCCCCCTGATCCGGCGGCGGATCGGGCGGGAGCGCTCCCTCCTCCGGCCCCACGGGTGGTAGCCGTGAGAGGTGCACCGCGACCGCGTTGACCGAAGCCACCAGTGGTACGGCGACGAGCGCTCCGGCGATGCCCGCCAGATAGATGCCGGCACCGATGGAGAGCAGGACCCCGAGCGGGTGCAGGGAGACCATCCGCCCCATCAGGAACGGTTGGAGCACGTTGCTCTCCAACTGCTGCACGCCCACGACGCAGGCCAACATGATCAGGGCGACCACCGGGCCCTGGTCGACCAACGCGACGAGAGTGGCGACCAGGCCGGAGACGAAGGCACCGACGAACGGCACGAAACCGCCGAGGAAGACCAGCATCCCGATGGCGAAGACGAAGGGCACGTCGAGGATCGCCGCCGCGATCGCGATGCCGACTGCATCGACGAACGCGACCAGAACCGTCGCCCTGACGAACTGCGTCAGCGAGGTCCACGCGGCGCGGCCGGAGGAGTCCGCGCGCTCGCGGGCGGCACGCGGAAACAGCCGCACGACCCAGGCCCAGATGCGTGCACCGTCGGCGAGGAAGAAGAAGCTGGCGAAGAGCACGAGGAAGAACGCCGCGACGATGTTGCCGATCGCGGTGCCGACCGAGGTCGCCGTGCTCACGAGCTGGTCGGTGGACGTCAGGACGATGCCCTGCAGCTCGTCGATGGCATCTTCGATCTGCTGCTCGCTGGCGCCGAGAGGACCTTCCTTGAGCCAGGTCTGCACCTGGTCGAGACCGGTGATGACCTGGTCGGCGAGGTCGTTGGCGCCCTCGATCACCTGCTGAGTGGCGAGAGTGAGCATCGCCGCGATCACGCCAAGGACACCGATCACGGCGAACAGCGCCACCACCCCGCGCGGCAGCCATCTGCTGAACACGTCCACCATCGGGATGACCAGCGCGGTCACGAACAGCGCGATGACCACCGGCATCGTCAGGAACGAGAACTGCGCCAGCGCCTTGGCGATGAAGTAGCCGGCGACGGCGATGACGATGAAACGCCAGGCCCACGCGGCAGCGAGGTCGACGCCGTACGGCACCTGGGCGCGCGCGAAGTTCGACGGGCCGGCCTTGATGGCGGGTCCGTCGTCATCGCTCTCGCGGCGGTCGTGGCGGGTCTGCGCCCAGTGCTTTGCGAGCTGGGAGGAGATGCGGCGCTCGAACTCTTCGTCGGAGCGCCGACGTCGACGGTCCAGCACCGAGCGCACTCGCCGCGCCATGCCGTTGGGCCGCCGGGGCGTCTCAGGCGCCTGCTCCTCGGTCACCCCGACAGCCTAGGTGTTGTGCGTCTCAGTCCTGGAGAGCCTGGTCGAGATCGTCCAGCAGGTCCTCGATCGTCTCGATGCCGACGGAGAGCCGGATCAGGTCCGAGGGCACCTCGAGCTCGGTGCCGGCCACCGAGGCGTGAGTCATCCGGCCGGGATGCTCGATGAGCGACTCGACGCCGCCGAGCGACTCACCCAAGGTCCACAGGCGGGTTGCTCCGCACACGTCGACGGCCCGTTGCTCCCCCGCGGCGACGCGGAAAGACACGATGCCGCCGTACCGCTTCATCTGGCGCGAGGCGACGTCGTGACCGGGGTGGGAGGAGAGGCCCGGGTAGAAGACCTCGGAGACGGCCGGGTGGTCCTGCAAGAAGGCGACGACGGCCTCGGCGTTGTCGCAGTGCCGCTCCATGCGCAGCGCGAGCGTCTTGAGCCCGCGCAACACCAGCCAGGAGTCGAAGGGACCGCCGACACCGCCGATGGCGTTCTGATGAAAGAGGATCTTGTCGGCCAGGTCGCCGTCGCGGACGACCAGCGCCCCCCCGACGACGTCGGAGTGACCGCCGGCGTACTTGGTCGTGGAGTGCACCACGACGTCCGCGCCGAGGGTCAGCGGCTGCTGCAAGTAGGGCGAGGCGAAGGTGTTGTCGACGACGAGCAGCGCACCCGCGCCGTGCGCGATGTCGGCCAGTGCCGCGATGTCGGCGATGTTGAGCAGGGGGTTCGTGGGCGTCTCGACCCACACGACCTTGGTCTCCCCCGGCCGGATCGCGGCCGCGACGGCCCCGGGGTCGGCGACCTGGGCGGGGGTGTGCTGCAAGCCCCACGCCTTCTCGACCTTGTCGATCAGACGGTAGGTGCCGCCGTACGCATCGTCGGGGATGACCACGTGGTCGCCGGGCTTGCAGACCGACCGCAGCAGGGTGTCCTCGGCAGCCAGTCCGCTGGCGAAGGCGAACCCGTGCGAGCCGTCCTCGAGCGCCGCGATGCACTCCTCGAGCGCTGCCCGGGTGGGGTTGCCGCTGCGGGAGTACTCGTAGCCGTTGCGCAGCCCGCCGACGCCGTCCTGCTTGTAGGTGCTGGTGGCGTAGATCGGCGGAATCACCGCGCCCGTGGTGGGGTCGGGGTGCGAGCCGGCGTGGATGGCGCGGGACTCGAAACCGAGCTTGCTGTGGTCGAGAGAGGTCTGGTCGCTCACCTCGTCAACCCTACGTCGGCCGCCCGTACGCCGCGCTGCCGGGCGTTTGCCCGGTCCGGGAGAATGGAGGCGACGACTTCTCGAGGAGACCCATGCTGTTCTCGCGCAAGGCCGCGCCCCTGCCGACGCCCGACCAGGCACTGCCCGGACGGGCCGAGCCGTGGTTCGCCCTGCCCGAGCGGCACCTGGTGCTCGACGCTCCGCTGGTCACCGACGAGGTGCCCGAAGGGCTCGAGGTCGCGATCTTCGGGCTCGGCTGCTTCTGGGGCGCCGAGGAGATCTACTGGCAGACGCCAGGCGTGTGGTCCACCTCGGTCGGCTACGCCGGCGGCCACACCCCGCACCCGTCGTACGAAGAGGTCTGCACCGGCATGACCGGTCACACCGAGGCCGTGCGGATCGTCTTCGACCCGACCGTGGTGTCCTACGCCGACCTGGTGAAGACCTTCTTCGAGGTGCACGATCCGACGCAGGGCATGCGGCAGGGCAACGACATCGGCAGCCAGTACCGCTCCGCGATCTACACCACCACCCCCGAGCAGGTCGAGGTCGCGCAGCGCATGACCGAGGTGTACGCCGCGGAGCTGGAGCGCCGCGGCCTCGGACCCATCACCACCGAGATCGCCCCGGCGCCGACGTACTACTACGCCGAGGACGTGCACCAGCAATACCTCGCCAAGGTCCCCAACGGCTACCGCTGCCACGCCAACACCGGCGTACCCTTCCCCGCGATCACGGTGGTTGAGGAGCGGCCGGACCGCACGGATCTTGGTGGTTGAGGAGCGGCCGGAGC
>JBHWSH010000393.1:0-3383 GCA_043427135.1 Marmoricola sp.
CCCGCTCGCAGCCCGAAGCGCCCGCCGGGAGTGTGCGTCGATCAGCAGCAGTTCGACGTCGACGACTGCGGCGAGCGCGGTGCGGGGGCGCGGCGCGACCGGTGGGAGGGGGGCAAGGGCACGGTCCGCGTCAGCTGCCGGGAGGAGCACCTGCGCGTGGGCACGGTGCTGCACGAGGGTCTGCTGCAGCCGTCCGCGCAACCCGGGATGCCGGTCGAGCACTGCCTCGAGGAGACGCACCGCCCTGTCCTCGTCGGACCACGCTGCGGCGGTGATCTCCCTGTCGGGGTCCACCACCGGGTCGGGCGGCAGTGCGGCGGGCTCGGCGTCTTGCTGGCTGCATCCAGCGGTCGCTGCGACGGCCGCGAAAGTGAGCAGGCCGAGCCCGCGACGGCTCAGCGCGGCGGAGGACGGGCTCACTGCCTCATCCGAGGCTGAAGGCGAGCAGCGAGTAGCGCTTGCCGTCCAGCCGCATCGTGACCGCGAACCGGACGTTGCGACGGGCGTCGTTGTCGTTGCGGTAGGTGCCGTCGTCGAAGTAGGAGCGAGTCTCCGGGATCGAGATCCGGGCCTCCGCGACCCAGACCCGCGCCGCGTCACCCGGCCGCACCTTGATGGAGTGGACGGTCACGCCGGTGAAGTCCACCGACCACCCCTCCTCGGCGCGTCGCTCCATCTCGGCGGCGAGCTGCTTGCAGCCCTGGCACTGCTGGCCTCGCGGGCTGAGCCGTGTCACCGCCTCGGCGTCGCTGGTGGCCAGAGCATGACCCCAGCTGTCGATGACGAACCTGGCGAACGTCTTGCGGCTCGCGGCGTCGTTGCTGGCCGGTGGGCGTGGTGGCAGCGTGGCGGATGGCGATGGCAGCTCGGTGGACGACGTGGCGGTCGGTGTCGGCGAGGTCGCGGTGGGCGAAGGCGACGCGCTCGTCGCAATGGGCGTCGGCGGAGCTGCTTCATCGGCCCCACCACTGCACGCTGGCAAGGCAGAGCAGACGAACCCCGCCACCAGCGTCGCGGCGACGCCGCGCACCGGTGCACCCCGTCGCCGGTGATCCCGCCGAACCGTCATGGATCGAAGGGTAGCCCTCCCGCGCCCCCGTCCGGCTGCTCCAGCCGCCGTCGAGGGCGCGTCGGATAGGGTCCGAGAACGACGGCGACGACGCTTCTTGCCCGCTCCCGTCCGCAGTCCGACAACAGCACAGCAGGAGGAACCGGTGGCGATCGATCAGACCCGGGAGCGGCTCGTCGAGGAGCTGACCGAACCCCTGCTGCAGCTCGGCTTCGACCTCGAGGCGGTCGAGATCACCCCCGCCGGCAGGCGGCGCGTGCTGCGCGTGGCCGTCGACCGCGACGGCGGCATCACCCTCGACGACGTCGCGACCGCCACCAAGGAGGTCTCCCGCGTCATCGACGACAGCGACGTCATGGGGGAGCAGCCCTACACCCTCGAGGTGACCTCGCCGGGTGTCGATCGTCCGCTCACCCTGCCGCGGCACTGGCGGCGCAACCAGGGCCGTCTGGTCAAGGTGTCCCTGCGCGGGGGTGACTCCGTGACCGGCCGGATCGTCGACTCCGACGAGACCGTGGCGCAGTTGGACGTCGACGGGGCCGCACGCACCGTCGCGATCGACGACGTCGCGAACGCCCGCATCCAGGTCGAGTTCAATCGCAAGGAGGACTGATTCCGTGGACATCGACATGACCCTGCTCCGGGCGCTGGAGCGCGAGAAGGAGATCAGCCTCGACATCCTCGTCGATGCGCTGGAGCAGGCCCTCCTCACGGCGTACCAGAAGACGCCGGGTGCGCAGCCCAAGGCGCGCGTCGAGCTGGACCGCAAGTCCGGGCGGGTGACCGTCCTCGCGGCCGAGGTCGGCGAGGACGGCGAGGTGCTGCGGGAGTTCGAGGACACCCCCGAGGACTTCGGCCGCATTGCAGCGACGACGGCCAAGCAGGTGATCCTGCAGCGGCTGCGCGACGCCGAGGACGACGTGAAGTTCGGCGAGTTCTCCGGTCGCGAGGGCGACATCGTCTCCGGTGTCATCCAGCAGGGCCGGGACCCCCAGGACGTGCTCGTCGACCTGGGCCGCCTGGAGGCTCTGATCCCCGCCACCGAGCGCGTGCCGGGCGAGCGCTACAAGCACGGGGAGCGCATCAAGGCCCTGGTCGTGTCCGTACGCCGCGGCATGCGTGGCCCGCAGGTGCACCTCTCGCGCAGCCACCCCAACCTGGTCAAGAAGCTCTTCGCGCTGGAGGTGCCGGAGATCGCCGACGGCACCGTGGAGATCTGCGCCATCGCACGCGAGGCTGGTCACCGCACCAAGATCGCGGTCAAGTCGACCGTGCCCGGCGTCAACGCCAAGGGCGCCTGCATCGGGCCCATGGGCCAACGGGTGCGCAACGTCATGCACGAGCTGCACGGCGAGAAGATCGACATCGTCGACTGGTCGGAGGATCCCGCCCGCATGGTCGCGCACGCGCTGTCGCCGGCCCGGGTCTCCAGCGTCGAGATCGTCGACGAAGCCGCCAGGTCTGCCCGCGTCGTCGTACCCGACTATCAGCTGTCGCTCGCGATCGGCAAGGAGGGGCAGAACGCCCGACTGGCTGCGCGGCTGACCGGCTGGCGCATCGACATCCGTTCCGACGAGGCCGACTCGGAGCCGCTCGGTTAGAAGCTGGGACGCCGGCACGATAGACTCTCCTGTGGCATCACCGATCCGATCACCCGTGCGCACATGTGTGGGTTGTCGACAGCGTGCTGCCAGAGCCGAGCTGCTGCGCGTCGTCGCGGAGGACCGGGAGAGCGTCGTACGCCTCGTCCCGGACCCGAAGGGACGAGCGCCGGGGCGGGGGGCCCACCTCCACCCGACCGTGCAGTGTCTCGAGCAGGCGGTGCGCCGTCGGGCGTTCACCAGGGCCCCCCGGGTCCCCGGTGTGGCGCTGGACGCCGCCGAGCTCGAGCAGTTCGTGCGCCAGGGGGCAGCGTCGAACTGACGCCGCCCCGATCCGTTACCGACCGACAGAAGATGGAGCAGCAGCTCATGAGCACTCGATGAGTACTTCGCGATGAGCGTGCACACCAACAAGTAGGTCTGAGACGAATCCTCGACTCGGACCAGGAGGAAAAGCGTGGCTAAGGTCCGAGTCCACGAGCTCGCCAAAGAGCTCGGAGTCGAGAGCAAGGTCGTTCTGGCCAAGCTCAAGGAGATGGGCGAGTTCGTGAAGTCGGCGTCGTCGACGATCGAGCCCCCCGTCCAGAAGAGGTTCACCGAGAAGTACGGCGAGGAGCTGCGCGCCGCTGCCGCTGCCAAGTCGGCAGCGAAGAAGCCGGCCAAGAAGGCAGCCGCCGCCGAGTCCGACGCCAAGACCGAGACCCCGGCCAGAG
>JBHWSH010000394.1:0-19641 GCA_043427135.1 Marmoricola sp.
AGACTCCTCCCCTGCTCTCGGCCTCCCGGTAGAGCTCGACCAAGCGCGCTCGCAGGTGAGGAGCGCTCGCCATGCCGGTCAGCGGGTCCTCGCACGACACCTCGTGGAAGTAGCCGAGCGTGGCCTCTCCCCAGGCCACGCTCAGCGCCTCGACCACTTTGACGTCCGGGTCGCCGGCTCCCATGACGGCATACGTCTCTCGCAGCGCCGACAGTCCCTCTCCCAAGGACATGCCGTCTCGCGCCAGCGAGTCACCCACCACCGCACAGGCGGCTTCCGGGCTCGCGCCGGACGCCAGGGCCTCCCCGACTACGTCGAAGCCCTGCGGCAGCCGCTTCCGCTGAGCTTCGGTCAGGTCGCGCCCCGGACGTCCGGCCAGGGCAGCACCCAGACGTCCGGGTCTGGCGAACGTCGTACGCATCGGCGTCCTCCCCTTCGGTCGTGCACCGCCCTCCCAGTGCGGTGGCGGGTGCTGTCGGGGATGAGACGCGTGCCGTAGGCCGCTATGACGCGGTTCGCAGACCGAATTGGCCCGAATTCTCCGTCTCGAAGCAACACCTCCGCGCAGCGGGGTACGGTCCATCACACGTGATGACGCACCCGGCGTCACGAATCGAGCAGGTAGACGTCTCCTGACCATGGCAGAGCTGCTATCCCACCTCGAGGTGCCCAGCGACGCGGAACTGATCTCTCTGGTCCGCGCCGGGGACACGAGCGCCTACGGCGAGCTCTTCGCCCGCCATGTCGACGCAGCCCGCCGACTGGCCAAGCAGCTCGTCCGCGGTCCCGACTCCGAGGACCTCGTGTCGGAGGCGTTCGCCAAGGTGATGGCCGTCCTCCAGGACGGGGGAGGCCCCGACCTCGCCTTCCGCGCCTACCTGTTGACCGCCGTACGCCGCCTGCACGTGGACCGCATTCGCCGCCAGTCCCGGGTCACCACGACCGACGACCTGACTCCTTTCGATCGCGGCGTGCCGTTCCAAGACACCGCGGTGGAGAAGTTCGAGAGCGGCGCAGCGGCGCAGGCGTTCGCCTCCCTGCCGGAACGTTGGCAGCTCGTGCTGTGGCATCTCGAGGTCGAGGGGCAGAAGCCCGCCGAGGTCGCTCCGCTGCTCGGGATGAGCCCCAACTCGGTCTCCGCGCTGGCCTACCGGGCTCGGGAGGGCCTCCGTCAGGCTTTCCTGACCGCCCACCTCGCCGAGGTCCGGCAGCGCGACGGCGTCGGGGAGACCTGCGGTTGGGTCGCGGAGCGCCTGGGTGCCTACGTCCGCTCGGGCCTGTCCAAGCGGGACACCGACAAGGTGCGCAGCCATCTCGACGAGTGCCGCAGTTGCGCCGCCACGTGCCTGGAACTCAGCGATGTCAACAGCAACCTGCGCGGCGTCCTCGCCCCCATCGTGCTCGGCGGTCTGGCTGCCGGCTACCTCTCCGCCGGGGGCGTGAGCGCGACGGGCGGACTCGCCGGCGTCGGCTTCATGCTGGGCCGGGTCAAGGACGTCGTCACCGCGAATACGGCAACGGTGGGAGCAGGTGCCGCTGCCGCGACCGTGGCTGCGGTGACCACCTTCGCCGTCGTGATCAGCGGGGGCAACGAGGAGGCCGTCGTCGCGGCGGAGCAGCAGCAGTCCGCGGTCGTGGACGAGGCCGGGCTCGACGCGCCCCCGACCCGTGACCACGCGTCGCCGTCGTCCGGCGTCGGCCGGGCGGGCGCCGACGGCAAGAGCGCCGGTGGTCCGGCTGGGTCCGACCGGGGTGCTGGTGCCTCCGGAGCACTCGGACCGGTCGAAACCGATGCGGGTGACACCTTGGTCGACACCCGCCCGGGCACTGCCGATCAGACTTCCGGCGCACCTGACGCTGCGGCTCCGGACAGCACTACCCCGGGCCTCGAGCAACCACCGGGTACGCCGCCCTCCGGTCAGCCCAGCCAACCTGGCCCACCGGGTGACGACGGCGCGCCGGGCAAGCCCAAACCGAA
The DNA here is from genome assembly GCA_043427135.1 of Marmoricola sp. Classification (GTDB taxonomy): domain Bacteria; phylum Actinomycetota; class Actinomycetes; order Propionibacteriales; family Nocardioidaceae; genus Marmoricola_A. Next base: position 1,979 of record JBHWSH010000394.1, read on the forward strand.
TGATCCCCCACCGCCCGCCACGCCTGACCCGCCGCGGCATCCCGACCCCAAGCCGCAGCCGAAGCCCACGCCGCCTGCCGCCGACCCGGACCTGCGGCTGTCTCTGCGGACCGGTCCCGTCGTGAGGGACGTGCAACGCCTGCATGCGCAGGTCGCCGGCATGCACCCTGCCGGGAAGGAGCCGACCCCACTGCGGTTCGCGATCGACGTCGGCGACGCACGGGTGCGCCTGGTCGCCGTGCCGGACCGCTGCTCGGCGAGCGGACTCGTGGTGACGTGTCAGGCGCCCGGCGCCACGTTCAACGGCACCTTCGGCTTCGACGTCTCCGATCTGCCTGCCGGGATTCCGGTTCGCGTCGCGTTCACCGTGACCAGCCCTGGCCAGGACGACCCCCAGATGGGCAACAACAGCGCTGCCGTCACGTTCTGAGGTGATCGGCGGGGCGTCGGTAGGCTGCCCTCGATGACCTCGACCCCAAGCGCTGCCGCACACGAAGCGCTTCCACTCTGGCCCGCGCCGACGCCTGCGACGCCGGTCCACGCCACGCTACGGCTGCCGGGGTCGAAGTCGCTGACCAATCGTGCGCTCATCCTGGCGGGCCTGGCCGGTGGCACCTCCACCGTGCGTGGTGCGCTGCGCTCTCGCGACACCGAACTGATGGCCCGAGCCCTGACCGCGATCGGTGCACGGGTCGACACCGACGGCGACGACTGGGTGGTGCGGCCGGGCACGCACGAAGGTCGAGCGCACATCGACTGCGGCCTGGCGGGGACCGTGATGCGCTTCGTGCCTCCGGTGGCCGCGCTGACCGACGCGGAAGTCACCTTCGACGGCGATCCGCACGCACGGACCCGCCCGATGCGCGCCATCCTCGACGCATTGCGCTCTTTGGGCATCGAGGTCGACGACGGTGGCCGAGGGGCACTGCCCTTCACCGTGCGCGGACGCGGCCGGGTGCGTGGCGGCCGCGTGGTCGTCGACGCCAGCGCGTCCAGTCAGTTCGTGTCCGCGCTCCTGCTCGCCGGCGCCCGCTACGACGAGGGCATCGAGGTCGTGCACCGCGGCTCTCCGGTTCCGTCGATGCCGCACATCGACATGACGGTGGCCGCGCTGCGCGAGCACGGCGTGGAGGTCGACGACCACACCCCGGACATGTGGCGGGTGGCGCCCGGACCGGTCCGCGCTGTCGACGTGGACATCGAGCCCGACCTCTCCAATGCCGCACCGTTCCTCGCCGCCGGGGTCCTCACCCGCGGTTCGGTGACCGTGCGGGGATGGCCGCGGCGTACGACGCAGGCCGGCGACGCGCTGCGCGAGATCCTCGCCGCGATGGGCGCCGACGTTACCTGGTCGGCCGAAGGACTCACCGTCGGGCGGAGCGGTCCCCTGCTCGGTGTCGAGCTCGACCTGCACGACGTCGGCGAGCTCACGCCCGCTGTCGCGGCACTGGCTGCGGTCGCCACCACCCCGTCACGTCTCTACGGCGTCGCTCACATCCGGGGTCACGAGACCGACCGGATCACCGCGCTGGCTGCCGAGCTGCGCTCGCTGGGCGGTGACGTCGTAGAGCTCCCCGACGGGCTGGAGATCCGGCCGGCCGCGCTGCACGGCGGCACGTTCCGGACCTACGCCGACCATCGGATGGCGCACGCTGCGGTCATCCTGGGGCTCGTCGTCCCTGGCGTGCTCGTCAAGGACGTCGGCACCACCGCGAAGACCTACCCCGGTTTCGCCGACGCCTGGACAGCGCTCGTGCGCGGCACCGGCGGGGCCTGACCAGATGACACGCCGAGACCGTCGCTTCGACCACCTCGAGCACGAGGACTTCGACCGGCCGCGGCGGCACACGCGCCCCAGGACCAAGGACCGCCCGACATACGACGACGCGGTGGACGGCGTCGTGGTGACCGTGGACCGAGGCCGTTTCACCTGTCGGCTCGACGACGGCACGCCCGTGATGGCGATGAAGTCACGGCCGCTGGGCCGCAAGGGCGTCGTGGTCGGCGATCGGGTCCGCATCGTCGGCGACGTCTCGGGGGACGACGGGTCCCTGGCGCGCATCGTCGAGGTCGCCGAGCGCACCACCGTGCTGCGACGGACGGCCGACGACGACGACCCCGTCGAGCGGGTGCTGGTGGCCAACGCCGACCAGCTCGTCATCGTGGTCGCCCTGGCCGACCCCGAGCCGCGGACCGGTCTGGTCGACCGGGCGCTTGCCGCGGCGTACGACGCCGGCATCGAGCCGCTGCTCTGTCTCACCAAGGCGGATCTCGCCGCCCCGGACGCGTTGGTGGAGACCTATCGGCCCCTCGACGTCCGGTACGTCGTCACGCAGCGGGGCGCCGACGTGTCACCGATCACCGACCTGCTGCGCGGTCGCACCAGCGTCTTGCTCGGGCACAGCGGCGTCGGCAAGTCCACGCTCGTCAACGCTCTCGTCCCCGACGCCGGCCGCGCCACGGGCGTGGTCAACGACGTGACCGGCCGCGGCCGCCACACCTCGGTCTCGGCAGTGATGCTCCGACTGCCCGACGACAGCGGGTGGATCGTCGACACACCCGGCATCAGGTCCTTCGGTCTGGCCCACATCGAGCCCGGGCATCTCATCCGAGCCTTCCCCGACCTGGAGAACGCCGCGCTGCGCTGCCCACGTGGATGCACCCACACTGCCGAGGAGCCGGAGTGCGGTCTCGACGAGGCCGTGGCCGACGACGACCTCGACCCTGCCCGCGTGACGTCGTACCGCCGCCTGCTCAGCAGCCGCGAGACTGCGTACTGAAACCAGGCTCAGACCTCCCAGACCGCACGCGCGCCGGCGTCCCCGGTCAGGACGACCCAGACCACCGCCAGGACGCCCAGCGTCACCACCGCGAGTACGGCGAGCAGCTGCAGCCAGCGCTGCGGCACGCCGCGGTGGGTTCCGCGGCCAGATGCCAGTGGCGAGCGGGCAGGGAGCGTCCACGCGGCGAGGGCGACGGCCACAGTGAACGCGACCAGGATCCAGAGGAGTTGCTCTCCGCGTTCCTCGTGGGCGCGGACCAGGTCGCGGACCGGCGAGTCGGAGGACTCCAGGAACGGTCGTGCCTCCAGCAACGCCTCACCGCTCTGCGTCGCGAGCCACGCGACGACGGTGGCGAACACGGCAGTCCCGACCGCGAGCCAACGGGTCAGCCATCGGCTCGACGGCCACAGCACGGCGCACAGGGCGATGACCACCGCCAACGGCGTCAGCACCACCGCGCCGTGCACGACCAGGGGGTGCAGCGGCAACCCCGCCAGCTCCCAGCTCTCCATGGCGGTCAACCTAACCGGCTGGCTCACCGATCGGGGGCCTTCGGCTGCGTACCCTGAGCGCTATGGCGACCTCCTTCACCGACGACCTGCGACTGGCACACGTCCTCGCCGACGACGCCGACTCGCTGAGCACCAGTCGGTTTCAGGCGCTGGACCTGCGCGTCGACACCAAGCCGGACCTCACCCCGGTCACCGACGCCGACCGCGCCGTGGAGGAGGGCATCCGTCGCACGCTCTCCCGGGCACGCCCTCGTGATGCCGTGCTCGGGGAGGAGGAGGGCACCACGGGCTTCAGCCAGCGGCGCTGGGTCGTCGACCCGATCGACGGCACCAAGAACTTCGTCCGCGGCGTCCCGGTGTGGGCGACGCTGATCTCGCTGATGGTGGAGGACGAGGTCGTCGTAGGCGTCGTCTCGGCACCTATGCTCAACCGCCGCTGGTGGGCGATGAAGGACGGCGGCGCGTTCACCGGCCGCTCGCTGTTCAAGTCCCAACCGTGCCGGGTCTCCGACGTGTCCCGCCTCGAGCACGCGTCGATGTCGTACTCCTCCCTCGACGGCTGGGAGCAGCGCGGCATGCTCGAGGACTTCCTGGCTCTGACGCGCGCGTCGTGGCGCACCCGCGCCTATGGGGACTTCTGGAGCTACATGCTCGTCGCCGAGGGGGCCGTGGACTTCGCTGCCGAACCCGAGCTGGAGCTCTACGACATGGCCGCGCTCGACGTGATCGTGCGTGAGGCCGGTGGCAGGTTCTCCTCCCTCGACGGTCGCGACGGCCCCACCGGAGGCAACGCCCTGGCCAGCAACGGCCTCCTGCACGACGCCGTACTCGGATTCCTCGGCGGCATCGGCCCCGAGCGGTCCGACCCGGACCCCGCCCCGCACGCCCGTTCGCAGTCGAACGTGTGGGACCTCGACTCCCGTCGACGCCCTCGCGACTGACCCTCGCCCCGCGCTCGACCCTGTCGCGGAAGCCACGGTTGGTCTAGCCTCGCACTCACCCGAGGAGCTCCAGGAGGTACGCCGATGCGTATCCACGACGTCATCGCCGCCAAGCCCAGCCGCGACGTGGTCACCGTCCGGCCGGACGCCTCAGTCCGAGAGTTGGTCGCCCTGCTCGCCGAGCACAACGTCGGCGCGCTGGTGGTCAGCGCGGACGGAGGCCGGATGGAGGGCATCGTCAGCGAACGCGACATCGTCCGCCACCTCCATCGGGAGCCGCAGGTGCTGGAGGCCATGGTCTCGGCGATCATGACCGACGTGGTCCACACCTGCACCGAAGCCGACCCGCTCGACGACGTGATGAACCTGATGACCGAGCGCCGCGTCCGACACGTGCCGGTGGTCGAGGACGAGCGGCTCTGCGGCATCGTCAGCATCGGCGACATCGTCAAGCACAAGATCAGCGCCCTGCAGTTCGAGCGCGACCAGCTCGACAGCTACGTCCACCAAACCTGAGCCGGCACCCTGGCGTCGGTCAGCGGCGGATCCGCAGCTTGTAGCTGCCCGTCACCTTCTGGCCGCCCTCGTCGCGCACCACCAGGGTGATCCTGGTCCGCTGCGGTTTGCGCGGCTTGCCGACGATGGTGAAGGAGCGGCCGTCGTCGCGCGCCCCTGTCCGTAGCCCGCGGGGCAGCTTGCCCTTGACTCGCCAGCGGTAGTCGCCCGTCCCGCCGACGGCGGTGAACTTCACCTTGTAGCGGTAGCCGGCCAGCGCCGTCAGCCGCTTGGCGACCGGCAACCGCAGCGCCCGCGCGACGGGGGTGGTGACCAGCCCGCCGCCGATGATGCTTCCGTCCGGCGGGTTCACGGGCTGCTCGGCGACCGGCGGCACCGGGTCGGTCGGATCGACCGCGGTCGCACTGTCCAGGCGCACGACGTACGCCCCCAACGATCCGTAGTCGCTGTAGCCGGTTGTCGCCGGGTCGCCGTGTCCGACCCCGTCGATGACCGCGGTGTAACGCGCCGGCGTGTCCGGCAAAGTGACCTGCCACAGCGCGTCGTACCCCCGGGCGACGCCGCGCGAGATCGTGATCGGCGGGTTGACCGACGCCACCTTGGCTCCGGACTCGTCGTAGACGGCCAGCTCGAGGTCGAGGTTCGGGAACGGCGACGTCGGGGCGGCGTGCAGCCGCACCCCGCCCGCGGCGGTGAAGCTGAAGGCATCCTGGTCGCTCGCGCGCTCCACCACGCCGTACGCCGGAACTCCCGCGGACAGCTCGGTGGGGGCCGAGACGTCGCCGTGGTCGTCGAGCCGGAAGGGGGCGTGCCGCGAGATCAGGGCGAGGTCGTCCTCGACCATCGAAGCGCCGGCGTACTCCCCGCGCGACCACTGAGAGAGCGGGCGGCTGAACGCCGAGCCCATCACAGGGCCCCACGAGCCGTGCCCGTCGTAGTACTCCGAGAACCGGTTGCCGTCGTGGGAGAGGCCGAAGTTGTGTCCTACCTCGTGGCTGGCCACCTCGCCGATCCACGCACCGCGGTGCGACAGCGCTCCGGGGAACACCAGCGCTGGCTGGGTGAAGTCGTGGTCGCGGCCGACCCGGTCGAAGACGTCGAGGACGGCGATGCCGCCGCAGCCCTGGCAGAGCGTGTCGAGGAGACCGCGGCTGGCGATCAGCGCCCGGGTGCCGTAGACCTCGTCGGACGGGGACGACCGGTGCATAGCCTCGACGCCGGGGTCGCGGGTGGTGACGTTGACGTCGAACGGCGCGAAGTCCTCCGCGACCACAGTCCAGGCCTCGTAGATCGCCTGGCGCTCCTCGGCGGTGAAGTCGGTCGTGGCCGGCGCGGTGATCGAGAAGGGCGCCATGGTGATCGCCGACTGGCCGAGCTCGCGGTTCCACAGGGTGTCGCGGACGGTCTCACCGTCGAAGTCGAGGTAGATGGTGCGTGCCGCACCCGGCCGCGAGGACAGGTCGAGCACGTCGGCGGGCACGTCGGCGCGGGCCACCGTGGGCTCCGGAGGAGCGTCGTCGTGTCCGGCGCTGTCGTCGACGTAGAACTGCACGCCGCAGGTGTCCAGCCACACCGATCGGTCCTGGGCCATCTCGGCCATCCGGCCCACGCTGCGTCCGGTGGTGCGCGCGACCTGCGCCAGCTTGGTGGGGTTGTTGCGGGCGAGCTTCCACGCCGGTCGGGCAGCCGGAAGCAGCGGCTCCTCGCAGAACACCTCGACCGGGTCCGCGGCCGCGGGCGCGATCGCGGGGGCTGCGGTTCGTGCAGGGGCCGCCACCGCGACAGGGGCGACGCCGACCAGACCGAGGGCCGCCGCGAGGACCACGGGGGCCGTCAGCACGGTGCGCAGCTGCATCGGTGCCCTCCGGGGCGTGGATCAGGGCGCTGCAGCGGCGCCGTAAGGTGAGCCCGGAGCCGCGCGTCGACCCGACGAATCGGACATACAGGATTCTTCCACCCAGAAGGGCTACGCGATGGAAAAGCCAGAAATCGACTTTCCCGCCGGACCGCCGCCAGCGGACCTGGAAATCACCGACGTCACCGTGGGCGACGGCACCGAGGCCGTGGCCGGCAAGACGGTGCGCGTGCACTACGTCGGCGTCGCGCACTCGTCCGGCGAGGAGTTCGACGCCTCCTACAACCGCGGCGCCCCGCTCCAGTTCCGGCTCGGGGTCGGCCAGGTCATCTCCGGTTGGGACACCGGCGTGCAGGGCATGAAGGTCGGCGGTCGCCGTCAGCTCGTCATCCCGCCGCACCTGGCGTACGGCGACCGCGGCGCCGGCGGCGCCATCGGCCCCGGCGAGACCCTCATCTTCGTGGTCGACCTGCTCGAGGTGCGCTGAGGCCGTTCAGCCGATCCGGACCTGCTGGTCGCCGAGCTCGACCACGTCTCCGCGCGCGAGCTGGCGACCCCGGCGGGTCTCGACGACGCCGTTGACCCGCACGAGGTGCTGGTCGAGGACCACCTTGGCGTCAGCGCCGGTGTCGACCAGGTCGGCGAGCTTGAGCAGCTGGCCGAGTCGGATGGTGCCCTCGCGGATCGCGACCTCGCGCATCGGCGTACCTCCTGCTGTGTCCGCGCGTCCTGCGCTCATGCAGCGACCAACGCCACCGCGTGGATGATGACCCCCACGAGCCCGCCGACCAGGGTGCCGTTGATCCGGATGAACTGCAGGTCCTTGCCGACGTGCAGCTCGATCTTGCGCGAGGCCTCCTCGCCGTCCCATTGGTCGATGGTCTGGGTGATCACCTGGGTCAGCTCTCGACCGTAGCGCTCGACGAAGAAGACCACGGTCGACGCCGCCCGCTCGTCGAGCCGGCCACGCAGCTCCGCGTCGAGGGTGAGCGTCTGCCCGAAGTTCATCACCTCGTGGACGGCGCGTCGGGTCAGGGCGCCGTCGGTGTCCCTCAAGCCGTCGAGGAGCGAGCGGCGCAGCGCGCTCCACAGCGAGATCGCGGTGGCGGTGACCTGCGGATGGGAGAGGAAACGCTCTTTGAGCCGCTCCATCCGCTCCATCGTGTCCGGGTCGGTCAGCAGGTCGTGGGCGAGGTCGCCCAGGAGCTTGTCCAGGGCGGCACGCGTGCGATGTCTCGGGTCGCGGCGTACGTCCTCGATCCAGTCCAACAACTGGTTGCGCAGCACGCTGATGACCCGCTCGTTGACCGACTCCGGCGCCCACCAGGGGGCCCGCTCGGCCACCACGTCGTGGAAGGTCTCGCTGTTGGCCGCCAGCCACCGGTAGGCCTCGTCCAACAGCAAGTCGACCACGGGCTGGTGTGCGCCGTCGACCACTACTTCGCGCAACAGGCTGCCCGCCACGGGACTGACCGGCTCCTCCACGAAGCGCGGCACCATCACCTCGCGCACGAACGCCGCGACGTCCTCGTCGCGGATGCGCGCCACACCGATGGTCAGCACCTCCACGGCCTCGTGCACGACGCGGGTCGCGTGCTGCTCCTGGCACAGCCACTCCCCCAGTCTCAGCGCCGGCTGGGCGTCCAGGACGCGACCGCGGACGATGCCTTCCTGGAGGAAGTTCTCCCCGACGAACTCCTCGAGGCCGCGCCCGAGCATCTCCTTGCGCTTGGGGATCAGCGCAGTGTGCGGCACCGGGATCCCGAGCGGATGGCGGAACAGCGCGACGACGGCGAACCAGTCCGCGATCGCGCCCACCATGGACGCCTCGGCGCCGGCATTGACGAAGCCGAGGAAACCGTCCTCCCCCAGTGTCGCCAGGTAGACGACTGCGGCGAAGAGCAGCAGACCGACCGCGACCGAACGCATGCGGCGCAGGGCCGCTCGACGTTCGACGTCGAGCAACGGGTCACCGGCGGTGAGCATGGTCGCCTCCTGGCGGGATGGGCCGGGAGCGATCCTAGGTCCGCAAGGGCTGCAAGGGCTGCATGGGAGGATCGAGGTATGACGACGGTGATCACCTTCGGCACCTTCGACGTCTTCCACGTCGGTCACCTGCGGGTGCTGCAACGCGCTGCCGCCTTCGGCGACCGCCTGGTCGTCGGGGTCTCCGCCGACGCGCTCAACGTGCGCAAGAAGAACCGCGAGCCGGTCTTCTCCCAGGCCGAGCGCATGGAGATCATCGGCGCGCTCGAGGTCGTCGACGAGGTGTTCGTGGAGGAGAGCCTCGAGCTCAAACGGCACTACATCCTCGAGCACGACGCACAGGTGCTGGTGATGGGCGACGACTGGGCCGGCAAGTTCGACGAGTTCTCCGACATCTGCCGGGTGGAGTACCTCCCACGGACGCCTGCGATCTCGACCACCGCGCTCATCGAGAAGATCGCGGCGACGTGAACGACCTGCCGTCCCGTCCCGAGTCCGCCGCAACTCGCCGACCCAAGCCCCGCCGCCACCTGATGACTCCCGGCCAGCCCGTGCGGGTCGACCGTCAGGCGGAGGAGCGCAGCCTGACCCGGGTGCAGAAGTGGGTGATGTCGACCCTGGCGGTCAGCACGATCCTCCACCTGGCCGGCGGACTGGTGCTGGCGGCGGCGTACGTCGAGCCGCGCTCGTCGAAGATCGGGCTGCTCGTGATCGCAGGCGCCTTCGGCTTCATGGCCGTGGCTGCCGGACTGCTGATCCACCAGCGCAGCGTGAAGACGCCCTGGCTGCTGCTCGGGGCGCTGGTGCCGGCGCTCGGGTGGCTGCTGGTCTTCTGACTGCCGCCGAGCGGCGTCAGTTGAGGAGCTTGGAAGCCAGCACCGCCGCCTGCGTGCGGCGCTCGAGGCCGAGCTTGGTCAGGATGCTGGTGACGTAGTTCTTGACCGTCTTCTCGGCGAGGAACAGCTGCTCGCCGATCTGGCGGTTGGTGAGTCCTTCGGCGACCAGCTCGAGGATGCGACGCTCCTGCGGCGTCAGCGAGCGCAGCTCGGCCGGCTCGGAGGATCCGCCGTCGCGCAGCCGGTCCAGGACGCGCTGGGTCACGGCCGGGTCGAGCAGGGACTGCCCGTCGGCGACCTTGCGGACGACGTCGAGCAGGTCGTTGCCGACGATCTGCTTGAGCACGTAGCCGGCAGCGCCGGCCATGATCGCGGCGAAGAGCGCCTCGTCGTCGTCGTAGGAGGTCAGGATGATCGCCCGGATGGACGGGTCCACCGAGCGGATCGCGCGGCACACGTCGACTCCGGAGCCGTCGGGGAGCCGGCCGTCGAGCACGGCGACGTCGGGGCGCAGGGCGGGGATGCGCGCCTCCGCGTCCTTGGCGGAGCCGGACTCACCGACGACCTCGAAGCCCTCCTCGGACTCGAAGAGGTCCTTCAATCCCCTCCGAACGACCTCGTGGTCGTCGAGAAGGAAAACGCGCACGGTGTCCATATCGTCCTCTGCTCATCGGGCCCCCCGGCATACCCGGGAATGCTAGCGCCTGGCGGGGCCTCCGATGACCGGAACCCGGACGCGAAGGCGCAGAAATGACTTCGGGCCGGTCCACCCCTGGACCGGCCCGGTAAGTCTCGTGCGCGACTGGGAGGATTGCGCACTTGCCTGAGACAGCTGCATCGAATGACCGTGGGAGTCAGCCTTTCGACGTCTCAAGTGTGGCATGGGACCAGGCCTCCAAGGCACCAGCACATAGGCCCGATTGCGGCAGGACGTACGTCCTGAACCCGCCAAGTCGGGTCACACCGAGAGCAGGACCGAGGATCCGTGACCGAAGAGGCCCTGGTTGGCGGTGATGCCGACCTTCGCGCCCTCGACCTGGCGTCCCTCCGCCTGACCGCGCAGCTGCCAGGCGACCTCGCAGACCTGCGCGATCGCCTGCGCCGGCACGGCCTCGCCGAAGCAGGCGAGTCCGCCCGAGGGGTTGACCGGGATCCGGCCGCCGAGTGCGGTGTCGCCGTCCCGGATCAGCCGCTCGGCCTCACCCGGCGGACAGAGGCCGATGTTCTCGTACCAGTCGAGCTCCAGCGCGGTGGAGAGGTCGTAGACCTCGGCCAGCGACAGGTCGTCCGGGCCGAGACCGGCCTCTTCGTACGCCGCGTGCGCGATCGACTCCTTGAACGTCAGCTCCGGCGCCGGCACGGTCGCGGTCGAGTCGGTGGAGAAGTTGGGCATCTCGATGATCGTCTGCGGGAAGGTCGGCGTCACCGTCGAGATCGCGCGGACGCGCACCGGTGCCGCGATCCCCTTGCGACGGGCGTAGTCCATGCTCGTCAACACGATCGCCGCCCCGCCGTCGGAGGTCGCGCAGATGTCCAGCAGATGCAGCGGGTCGGCGACGACCGCCGAGCCGAGCACCTCTTCGACGGTGACCGCCTTGCGGTAGCGGGCGTACGGGTTGTGCAAGCCCGCGGCGGCGTTCTTGACCTTGACCTTGGCGAAGTCCTCCGACGTCGCGCCGTACAGATCCATCCGGCGGCGCGCATAGAGGGCGAAGTACGCCGGGTTGGTCATGCCCATCAGCCGGAAGCGCAGCCAGTCCGGGTCGTCCCAGCGCTCCCCGGCGTTGGGTGCGAGGAATCCCTTGGGGGTCGTGTCGGCGCCAACTACGAGCGCCACGTCTGCCATGCCCGCCAGGATGCGGGCGCGCGCGGTGTCCAGCGCCTGGGCGCCGGTCGCGCACGCGGCGTACGACGTGGCGACGCGCGCGCCGTTCCAGCCCAGCGCCTGAGCGAACGTCGCGCCGGCCACGTAGCCGCCGTAGCCGTTGCGCACGGTCTCGCCGCCCACCACGAGATCGACGTCCTGCCAGTCGACGGCCGCGTCCGCGAGTGCGGCACGAGCGGCGGCGACTCCGTAGGTGACGAAGGAGCGGCCCCACTTGCCCCACGGGTGCATCCCGACGCCGAGGACGGCGACGTCCTTGCTGCTGCTGCTGCTCACTGGTCGGCCTCCTTGGTCTCGACCCTTCGAGACGGTCGCTCCGCTCCCTCCTCAGGACAGGCACGCTCGACCGCCGCGGTGACAGGCTTCCAGCGCCAGATCGTGCGGTCACCGGTGGCGTCCGTGTGCAGCGTCTCCACGACCAACTCCACCTCGGCTCCGACGTGCAGGTCGGCCACGCCGTACCCCTCGGCCACCTGTCCCAGGACGACCAGGCCTTCAGGGAGCTCGACGGCAGCGATCGCGAACGGCACGAACGGGTCGCTCACCGGGATGTACGGCGGCGGCGGCTGGTACTGCGCGTCGGTGTAGGACCAGACGGACCCACGACGGGACAGCTCGACGGTCTCGAAGTCCTCCCCCGAGCAGGCTGGGTTCTTGCAGAACCCCTCGACCCGCGGGAAGAAGTAGGTGGCGCACGTAGTGCAACGGGAGGCCAGCAGCGCGGGCTCAGGACCGGTGGTGAACCACCCGTCGATCGCCGGTACGGCGGCGGAGTCCATCGATGGCCCCTCTCTGACGGCAAGAACTGGAACGCGTTCTCATCATCGCACCGCGAGACAGCGCTCGCGGGTCGGGTGCCGTACGGCGGGAGGCCGAGACCAGCCATTCCACCACGGGGAGCCGCCGACGAGGGACAGAATCATGGTTTTCGGGCCACAGGTCCCCATTTGTCCCGACACGCGGGTTTGGCCGGACAGGAGCGGTTCCGGCGCGATCCCATAAAGATCGGGCGCAAGGCCGAGACCATCGCCCCTGTCGTCACGACCCAGTCACCGCAGACTGGGCACTGCCATCCATCGAGGAGCCGACGTGCCGGACCCCCGCGACCTCACCACTCCGGAGTGTGAGCGACTGCTGCGCAACGGCGTGGTCGGTCGCGTCGCGCTGTCCACGCCGGACGGCCCGCACATCGTCCCCTTGAACTACTCGGTCTTCGAGAACACCCTGGTCATGCGCACCTCCTCCTACTCCGTCCTGGGCACCTACGGCCGCGACGCGATGCTGGCCTTCGAGGTCGACCACTTCGACCGGGAGCGGCTGCTGGGTTGGAGCGTGGTCGCGCGCGGCCGCAGCTGGGCCGAGATCGACCCGACCGTGCTTGCGGCCATCCGGCGCGCCGGTGCCGGCGAGGCGTGGGCAGGCGGCAACCGCAACCTCTACCTGCGGATGCGCTGGGACTCCCTCACCGGCCGCGTTCTCACCCACGACGCGCGCATCCTGAGCGCTGCGGAGAGCCCGCAAGCAGAAGAGACCCCCGCATTCAGCGCTTCGTGAAAGCCGTCCCATGTCCGCGATGACGTCCGTGCCCGAGCACGACCTGCTCGACGCGATCGTCGCGATCTCCTCCAACCTCGACACCCACAGCGTGCTGCAGCGCATCGTGGAGTCGGCGTGCCGCCTCACCCAGTCGTCGTACGGCGCCCTGGGTGTCCTGGGCGCCGGCGGGGATCGGGAGCACCTCGTGGACTTCATCACCCACGGGATCGATCCGGCCGGCCATGAAGCGATCGGTGCCCTGCCCACCGGGCTGGGAGTGCTGGGGCACACGCTGAACGAGCCACTCGTACTCGACAACATCTCTGCACATCCGGACTCGCTCGGCTTTCCCGCCAACCATCCCGCGATGCGCACGCTGCTCGGCGTCCCTATCAAGGTGCGCGGCGCGACATTCGGCAATCTCTATGTCACCGAGAAGCGCGACGGCCGCCGGTTCACCGGCCAGGACGTGCTGCAGCTGACCTCCCTGGCCACCGTCGCGGGCATCGTCATCGAGAACGCCCGCGCGTTCTCGCTCGGTGAGCGGCGCCGCCGTTGGCTGGAGGTCTACAGCCGACTCAACGAGCTGCTGTTGCCGCCGATCACCCTCTCTGAGGCGTTCCAGCGCATCAGCGACGCGATGTTCGAGGTGTCCGCGGCTCGTTTCGTCGGGGTGGTCCAGGTGCCGGAGGACGGTTCACCGGTGGTGGCTGCCTGGTCGGGCACCGGGGTCGCCGTCACCGACCGTGAGAACGCTGCGTTCGAGGCGATCTGCCGCCAGGTCGCCACGAGCGGCGAGCCGAGCACGGTGGCGATTCAGGATCTCGTCGGCGTCTACGCTCCCCTCCGCGCGCACCTCGCGACACCCGGGGTCGTGCTCGGGTTGTTCCCGCGCAACCAGCACCCCGAAGACGCCATCGAGGAGCAGGAGCTGCTCACGTCGTACGCCGAGCAGGCCGGCCTCGCGATCGACCGCACCCAGGCGCTTCAGGACCGCGCCGAGATGGCCGTGGTCTCCGACCGCGACCGGATCGCGCGCGAGCTGCACGACGTGGTGATCCAGCGGCTGTTCGCCGCCGGGCTCTACATGCAGTCCACGCGCTCGATGACCGAGGACCCAGCCCTGGGTGAGCGGCTCGACACCAGCATGCGCGACCTGGACCAGACCATCCGCGACATCCGCAGCACGATCTTCGCGCTGCAGAGCCGGCCGCAGATCTCGCTGCGCACCGCGATCGGGGACCTCGTCAAGGAGTTCGTGCCGCGGCTCGGGTTCACGCCGTCTGTCGAGCTGATGGGACCGGTGGACAACCCGCTGGCCGCAAAGACCCAACAGCAGCTGCTCGACGCCGTCCGCGAGGCACTGTCCAACGTGGCCCGGCACAGCGGAGCCACCGAGTCCTCGGTGGACGTCCAGGTCACCGAGTCCCACTTGCGGGTGCGCGTCACCGACAACGGCTCCGGCATCGCCGCGGACAGCGAGGAGCGCGGTCTCGGCGCGGTGCGCCGCCGTGCCGCGCTTGCCGGGGGCCGGGTCGACCTGTGGGCCAACGACCCGACAGGCACGGTCTACGTCTGGCAGATCCCTCTGGCGTGAACCACCCGGCGTCCGACCCCAGGCGCCGCGGCGCGCTGCGATGAGGGAAAGTGGATCTCGACGACCTGTCCCGCAGCAGCCTCGCGAAGGACCGCCATGACCGACCTGCACGTCCCGACGCACCCGGTGCGGATCGTGACCGCCTCCAGCCTCTTCGACGGTCACGACGCCTCGATCAACATCATGCGCCGGATCCTGCAGTCCCAGGGCGCCGAGGTGATCCACCTGGGTCACAACCGGTCCGTCGCCGAGGTGGTCGAGGCCGTCATCGAGGAGGACGCCCAAGGGGTCGCGGTGTCGTCCTACCAGGGTGGCCACGTCGAGTACTTCGAGTACCTCGTCGAGCTGCTCCGCGAGCGCGGCGCCGGTCACGTGAAGGTGTACGGCGGCGGCGGGGGCGTCATCGTCGCCCCCGAGATCGCGCGACTGCGCGAGAGCGGCGTGATGATCTTCTCCCCTGAGGACGGGCAGCGGCTCGGTCTGGTGAAGATGGTCAACCAGATCATCGAAGCCTGCGACTTCGACGCGTGGCAGCAGCGCGGGGTCGACGCAGCCGCCGTGCTCGCCGGTGACCGGGCGGCGATCGCTCGGTCGATCAGCGGCGCCGAGACCGGGCAGCTGCCCGAGGAGCTCCTGACCGAGGTGCGTGCCGCTGCCGCAGGACGCGACATACCGGTCCTGGGCATCACCGGCACCGGCGGCTCTGGCAAGTCCTCGCTCACCGATGAGCTCGTACGCCGCTTCCGCGTGGACCAGGAGGACAAGCTCAGGATCGCGGTGGTCGCGATCGACCCGACTCGCCGCAAGGGCGGCGGGGCCCTGCTCGGTGACCGCATCCGGATGAACTCCATCCACAGCCTCGACGGCGAGCCGGTGGCCTTCTTCCGGTCCCTGGCCACCCGTGGCAGCCACGAGGTCCCGCCGTACCTGCCTGACGTGATCGCTCTGCTCAAGGCCGCCGGCTTCGACCTGGTCGTCGTGGAGACCCCCGGCATCGGCCAGGGCGATGCCGGGATCGTGCCGTTCGTCGACGCCTCGCTCTATGTGATGACGCCGGAGTTCGGTGCCGCGTCGCAGTTGGAGAAGATCGACATGCTCGACTTCGCCGACGTGGTGGCGATCAACAAGTTCGAGCGTCGCGGCGCGATGGACGCGATGCGTGATGTCGGTCGTCAGCTGGTCCGCAACCGGGAGGCCTTCGGCAAGCAGCCCCAGGACATGCCGGTGTTCGGCACTTCGGCGGCGACGTTCAACGACGACGGTGTGACCGCGTTGTTCCAGCATCTGCGCGACCTGCTCTCCGCGCAGGGACTCCCGGTGGGTGCTGGCCGGCTCCCCCGCGTCGACGTACGCCACTCCAGCGTCACCGCGCAGATCGTGCCTGCGGCGCGGGTGCGCTATCTGGCAGAGATCGCCGAGACCGTGCGGGACTACCACCGCACCACCGAGGAGCTCGCTGCCGCCGCATCTCGGGTGCAGCGTCTGGAACTGGTCCGCGACGAGGTCTTGTCGGTGGACGGTGGTTTCGAGACACTCGCTTCGCTCGCTCCTCAACCACCAGCAGCGGTTCTCGAAACCACCCTCGACCGGCTCCTGTCCGACGCGCGCTCGACTCTGCCGACTGAGGTGCGGCAGCAGATCGAGCGCTGGCCGTCGGTCGTGGAGTCCTACTCCGGTGACGAGCAGGTCGTGCGGGTGCGCGACAAGGAGCTGCGCACCCGGTTGACCAAGGAGTCGCTGTCGGGCAACAAGATCCCCCGCGTCGCGCTCCCCCACTTCACCGACCACGGCGAGCTCGTGCGGTTCTGGCGCCGGGAGAACCTGCCGGGCTACTTCCCCTTCACCGCCGGAGTGTTCCCCTTCAAACGCGACAACGAGGACCCGGCACGGATGTTCGCCGGGGAAGGTGACCCGTTCCGCACCAACCGCCGCTTCAAGCTGCTCTCCGAAGGCCAGCCCGCGACGCGGCTGTCGACCGCGTTCGACTCGGTGACGCTGTATGGGCGTGACCCGCACCTGCGGCCCGACATCTACGGCAAGGTCGGCACCTCCGGGGTCTCGGTCGCCACGTTGGAGGACATGAAGGTCCTCTACGACGGGTTCGACCTGGTCGCCCCCTCCACGTCGGTGTCGATGACGATCAACGGGCCGGCGCCGACGATCTTGGCGTTCTTCCTCAACACCGTCATCGACCAGCAGGTCGACAAGTTCCGCGAACGGGAGGGACGCGAACCGTCAGCCGACGAGCGCGACGAGCTCGCGGCGTACGCCGTGGCCAACGTCCGCGGCACCGTCCAGGCCGACATCCTCAAGGAGGACCAAGGCCAGAACACGTGCCTGTTCTCCACCGAGTTCTCCTTGCGGATGATGGCCGACATCCAGGAATGGTTCATCCAGCACCAGGTCCGCAACTTCTACTCGGTGTCGATCTCCGGCTACCACATCGCCGAGGCCGGGGCCAACCCCATCAGCCAGCTCGCCTTCACCCTCGCCAACGGCTTCACCTATGTGGAGTCCTACCTCGCGCGGGGGATGGACGTGAACGACTTCGCGCCCAACCTGTCGTTCTTCTTCTCCAACGGGATGGACGCGGAGTACTCGGTGATCGGCCGGGTGGCGCGGCGCATCTGGGCGGTGGCCATGAAGGAGCGGTACGGCGCCGGCGAGCGGTCGCAGATGCTCAAGTACCACGTGCAGACCTCGGGCCGGTCGCTGCACGCGCAGGAGATGGACTTCAACGACATCCGGACGACGCTGCAGGCGCTCTGCGCGGTCTACGACAACGCCAACAGCCTGCACACCAACGCCTTCGACGAGGCGGTGACCACGCCGAGCGAGCAGTCGGTGCGCCGCGCCCTGGCGATCCAGATGATCATCGACCGGGAATGGGGGCTGGCCGGCAACGAGAACCCGCTGCAGGGCTCCTTCGTGATCGAGGAGCTCACCGACCTCGTCGAGGAGGCCGTGCTGGCCGAGTTCGACCGGCTCGCCGAGCGCGGGGGAGTGCTCGGCGCCATGGAGACCGGCTACCAGCGCGGGCGGATCCAGGACGAGTCGATGCTCTACGAGCACCGCAAGCACGACGGCAGCCTGCCGATCGTCGGCGTCAACACCTTCCTGGCCCCGGACGCCGGTGACGCCTCGCCGCCCCCGGTCGAGCTCGCCCGGGCGACGGAGGCGGAGAAGCGCTCCCAGCTGGAGCGGCTGGCCGCGTTC